>JANQJE010000067.1 GCA_028281795.1 Cohaesibacteraceae bacterium
GCCATAGAGTACCCCTGCAATGGTGGCGAGCGCGCCAGCAATGATCCAGGTAACCATTACGACCCGTTCAGGCTTGATGCCCGACAGGAGCGCCAGATCCTCATTGTCGGAGAAAGCGCGCATGGATTTTCCGGTGCGGGTTTTCTGCAGGAACCAGAAAAGCGCCGCCATCACGGCTAGCGCGACAACGATTGTGATCACCTGTGCGGTGCGCAAAGCCAGACCTTCATCGAGGCCTGACCATTCCCTGAACTCGCGAGCACGAATGAGAAAGCGCGCGCCGTCGGCGAAGTTGATATCGCCGGTGCCGATGAAGATGCGGACAAGACCGTTCATCATGAACATGACGCCAACCGAGGTCATGACGAAGATGATGGGGTCGACCCGTTTTTCCCGGTAGAACTTGTAGATCACCTTGTCGGTGCCAAGCACGATGGCCACGGTCGCAAGGATTGCAAGTGGTAGTGCCAGCAGGGCAATGGGCAGAGAGCCGAGCGACCAGCCAAGCGATTGCATACCCCAGGTCAAAAAGATTGCCGCCATGGTCCCGAACGCCATGGTGTCGCCATGGGCGAAATTGGCAAACCGCAAAATGGAATAGATGAGCGTAATGCCGAGGGCGCCAAGGGCCAGTTGCGCACCATAAGTGACGGCTGGGATCAGGACGAAATTCGAGAGAAGGATGATGGCATTGGCGAAATCGATCATGATTGATCGCCGCCCAGGAAAGTCGCTCTGACTTCTTTGTCCGCTAGAAGAGCAGCTCCTGTGTCGGTGTATCGGTTCTGGCCCTGAACGAGTACATAGCCCGTGTCGGCGATCTCGAGGGCCTGACGCGCGTTCTGTTCCACCATCAGAATGGCAACACCGGTCTTTGCGATCTCCAGAATGCGATCGAAGAGTTCGTCCATCACGATGGGCGATACTCCAGCTGTCGGCTCATCGAGAATGAGCAGCGAGGGTTCCGTCATCATGGCGCGGCCGACGGCAACCTGTTGGCGCTGACCTCCTGACAGTTCACCGGCGTGCTGGTAGCGCTTGGCGTAGACGGCAGGAAAAAGATCATAAACCTTGTCGATCACGCCAGCGCCGCCGTCTTCGCGCAGGAAAGCCCCCATTTGCAGGTTCTCTTCAACGGTCATGCCGGTAAAGACGTTGTTGGTCTGAGGAACCATGCCCATGCCGGCTTCGACACGCGCTTGCGGCGGGAGGCTCATGATGGATGCGCCGTCGAACGTGACATCGCCTTTGCGCAGGCCCATCATGCCGAAAATGGCTTTGATCGCCGTCGACTTGCCGGCACCGTTCGGACCCACAATGACAGCCACCTCTCCGCGATCGCAGCAGATCGAGCAGTCCTGCAGAATGTCAGCGGTGCCATAGCCACCGCGCATCTTGTCAGCTCTGAGAAGAGTCATGCAGGTGCCCCCAAACCGGACGCATCAGGGTTCGGTTTTTCAGTTGCCGTGCTTGCCGGTGCCTGTTTTTCTCCCGGTGCCGCCTGCTTACGGCCAACACCGAGATAGGCCTCGATGACACGCTCATCCTTGCGCACGACATCGGCCGGGCCCTCCACCAAAACTTTGCCCTCGGCCATTACAATGACCGGATCGCAGAGGCGGGAGATGAACGCCATATCGTGTTCGATCATGCAGAACGTGTAGCCCCGCTCCTGATTGAGGCGGATGATAGCATCGCCAATCGTGTTCAGGAGTGTGCGGTTCACACCTGCACCGACCTCGTCGAGGAACACGATCTTGGCATCCACCATCATTGTTCGCCCAAGCTCGAGCAGCTTCTTCTGGCCGCCGGACAGGTTGCCGGCGCGTTCCTCGGTGAGATGCGTGAGGTTCAAGAACTCCAGCACGTCGTCTACTTTATCGCGGATTTCAGCCTCCGACCTGCGAACCGCAGATGGCTGGAACCAGGCCCCAAGAAGAGACTCGCCCGGCTGGTTGGGCGGCACCATCATGAGATTGTCGCGCACAGAGAGCGTGGAAAACTCGTGCGCGATCTGGAAGGTGCGCAAAAGACCTTTGTGAAAAAGCTGGTGAGCAGGCAGCCCGGTTATGTCTTCACCATCCAATTCAACCTTGCCGGAGGTTGGTGGGAAGGCACCGGCAATCACATTGAAAAGGGTGGTTTTTCCTGCCCCGTTGGGGCCGATCAGCCCGGTGATGGTTCCGGTCTTGATTTCGATCGACGCGCCGTCAACGGCGTGCACCCCACCAAAATGCTTGTGCAGATCCGTAACGCGGATCATGGCTGCTCCGTTGCTCTTGAGCTGATGCACTGTGGCCGCCCCCGATCAGGGGCGGCCACAGGTACGTTTCAATGAGAGGTTCTCGCTTAACGCATGCGCACGGTTTCGAGTGAACCGTCCATGGCTTCGAACTCGCGGTAGGCGCCAGCCGACTCGCCCGGCTCGATCAGCTCAACGCCCGTCGCGCCGATATAGTCGATGTCTGTGCCGGCGGCCAGAAGCTCCAGACCACGGGCCAGTTCACCGGCTGCAATCGGCTCACCGGGTGCGTTGGCGACGGCCATCAGGTTGGCTGCAGCGGCTGCCGATGTTGCTTCACCGCCGGCCTGCATGGCGAGCAGGATAAGGGCGGCTGCATCATAGCTTTCGCGCACGAATGGGCCATCGGCATCGATGCCCGCGGCTTCAGCCAGAGCCGGGAACGGGTCATCACCTTCGATGGCGGCACCTGGAACGGTACCGAACCATGTTTCAAGGTCAGCGCCGAGATTTTCCAGCAGCGAGTCACCGAACATGCCGTCGCCGCCGATGAACACGTCGAAGGCGCCAGTGTCGATGGATGAGCGGATCATGCCAAGGCCGCCCTGATCTACGTAACCGAGCACGACCAGTGCATCGCCGCCGGCAGCGGAAAGGGCACCGACTTCAGCGGAATAGTCGCCGCGCCCGTCTTCGTGCGGGGCTGAGAGGGTCACCGTGCCACCCATGCCTTCGTAGGCGGCAACAAAAGCATCGGCGAAGCCCTGACCATAGTCGTTGTTGGTGAAGGTCACAGCCACTTCTTCGATGCCGCGTTCCATGACAACTTCCGCAAGGACCACACCCTGACGCGCATCAGACGGCGCCGTGCGGAAGAACAGGCCATTGTCTTCTATCGATGAAAGTGCCGGCGACGTTGCCGAAGGTGATACGTTTAAGATGCCCTGCGGGACGGTGGCGTTGTTGATGATAGCGGTTGTCACGCCCGAGCAGTCAGCGCCCATAATGGCGGCAACACCTTCGGCCGAGATCAGGCGCTCAGCCGCAGCGGTGGCAGCAGCAGCGTCCACACAGGTGGAGTCCGCACGAACCGACGTTACGGTCTTCCCATCAAGCAAGGCGCCGGATTCGGTGATTTCCGACATGGCAAGTTCAGCGGAGTCAGCCATGGCAGGCGTCAGCGATTCAATCGGGCCGGAAAAGCCGAGGATCACACCAAGCTTGACTTCGTGGCCATCAGCCAGTGCAGCTGAAGACGCCATGAGTGCTGCAGTGCTGAGACCGGCGAGGAGAATTTTTTTCATTTTTTCGTTCCCTGTGAAGACGACGCGGGTGCGCATTGTGCGCGTTTTTTGTTCTGTTTTCGGCGTAAACGCCGGAAAGCGCGGGTTTACGCGTGCTTTTCCTTAATTCAAGAGCCTGAATGGGTGCAACTGTTGATTTGCCAGCCTGGTTTACGCAAGAGGGAGTCGTTTGCAGCGTTTCCTGCACTATTGGCTGAAGAACCAGGCTGCGGCTTCTGTCAGAATGTCGACGTCGGACTGTTGATTGCCATTGACCAGATAGGTGAGTAGCAGATCGCTTTGCGGATAGTAGCGCAGGTCCGCCTGGAAGCCGTCATAGCCTCCGGCATGACCGGCCCAAATGCCGAAATCATCCAGTCCGATCACCAGGCCAAGCGCGTAGCCTGGGTTTAGCTCGGAGGGTGTTCCCATCACGCGCCGCGTTGCGTTGGAGATGATGGTCTGTTGTGTGAAGAGGGCACGGCCAAAGGCCTCAAGGTCGGCTGCTGTGGTCATGATGGGTCCGTCGCCGAGCACGCTGTTCCAGCCGAGTGCGCTGACATCCTGACCGTCTGGAGAGTATCCATGGGCGAAGAGGTCGCCGGGATTTGGCGGCGCCCCAATGGTTGTGGCCGACATCTGCGCATGACGCAGCACCCAGCGCTGCAGAGACTCTGCGAGCGAGCCATCGAGGGTCGCAAGGATATGCCCTAAGATGACATAGTTGGTGTTGGTGTATTCAAAGCGTGTGCCAGGCGCGATGGCCTCTTTGCCGCGGGCATAGCTTAGAGCCTCGGCAACCGTCCAACGTGTTTCGGGGACGTCATAGGAGGCGATGAAAAAGTCTTCGCCAAGATACTCCGGCAAACCGCTGGAGTGGTTGAGCAGGTGTTCGATGGTGACAAGTCCTGCCCTGTCCAAAGCGTCTGCGCCGTGAATTGACGCCAGAAAGCGATCAATGGGGTCGTCAAGTGCAATACGGCCTTCATCGACAGCGACCAGAATAGCAGCAGCAATGAGCATTTTCCCCGTCGAACCGGCATAGAAGCGCGTGTCGGGTGTGACCGGCTGGCCCGTTTCGAGATTGGCCACACCCACAGCCGCCATATATCGTTCGTTCGGCGCCGAGACGAGCAGAACCCCGCCGGGAATGCCCTCTTCCCGAAGGATTTCGGCGAACAGCTCTTCCAACTCCGCCTGATAGGTGTCCTGGGCAGCAGGCTGGCCGATGCCCAGGGCAAGCAAGGCAGTTGTTGCGAGTGCGGTAAGCTTGCGCATGTTATCGCGCCTCTACGATCAGGCGTGTTCGCTGGTACGCATCGAGACCCTCGATGCCGCCTTCATGGCCATAACCGGATTCATCGATGCCGCCGAAGGGTGTCTCAGGCAATGAGATGGCTGTGGAATTGATGCCAAGCATCCCGACCTGCACTTCATGAGAGAGACGTTCAGCGGTCTTGCCGCTGGTTGTGAACGCATAGCCGGCGAGGCCAACGGTCAGCCGGTTGGCGCGGTGGATCATCTCATCCACGCTGTCGACCGGGGAGATGGGGACGACGGGACCGAACGGCTCATCGTTCATCAATGCCATCTCATCGGTGGCGTCTGCAATGACGGTGGGCGCGTAGAAGGAGCCCTGATTGCCCAGGCGCTCACCGCCGGTTGTTATGGTTGCGCCCTTGTCTCTGGCATCCTGGATGAAGCTCTCCATTACCTCAACTCTGCGTTCGGCAACCAGCGGGCCCATCTGGACGCCGTCTTCCAAACCGTTGCCGACTTTCATGGCTTTGGACGTTGCGGTTATGGCATCTACAAAGTCGGCATAGACTTTGCGATCCACCAGAAAGCGCGTCGGCGAAATGCAGACCTGTCCGGCATTGCGGTACTTAAAGGTCGAGGAGAGCTTGGCCGCAAGTTCCAGGTCCGCATCGGCGGTGACCATCACGGGCGCATGGCCTCCCAGTTCCATGGTGACGCGCATCATCGTGTCTGCGGCAAGTTTCGCCAGATGCTTGCCGACAGGCACCGAGCCTGTGAACGACAGTTTCTTCGTGATCGGCGAGGCGATGAGATGGCGTGAGATATCATCCGGTATGCCGAACACGATCTGCAGCGCGCCTTCGGGCAGCCCAGCTTCGAGGAAGCATTTGCCGATCTCGACCGCCGTGCCCGGAGTTTCCTCCGATGGTTTGATGATCACGGAGCAACCTGCGCCAAGACCATGCGCCACTTTGCGGATGACGTTTGAGCCCGGAAAGTTCCATGCGGTGAAGGCACAGGCCGGACCGACCGGTTCGCGCACGGCGATATAGCGCGTGTTGGGCACCGAGGCCGGGATAAGGCGCCCATAGGCCCGTTTTCCTTCCTCGGCGCACCACCGCGTGACGCCGATGACGAAGTCGATCTCTGTTCCCGCTTCGACAACCGGTTTACCCATCTCCATCGTCAGCACTTCAGCGAGATGCTGGCGCCGTTCGGTCATGAGATCGGCCGCCTTGTTCATCACGACTTGTCGGGCAGCGGGTGTTTTCGACGACCAGGCCTTGAAGCCCTTGTCAGCGGCGGCCAAAGCACTGTCGAGGTCGGCAGGGCTCGCGTGGGGAACTTCGCCGATCGTCTCGCCGGTGGCAGGATTGATAACCGGATCGGCCTTGCCGGACGTGCCGCGGGTCCAGGCCCCATCAATCAGCATCTCGATGGGTGTGTAGGCGGGCTGGCTTGGCATGGTCGCATCCTTGGTATGTTTCAGGGTACATCGTTGGTGCTCAGATAGGCGACGCATGGCCGGTTTGCGAGCGCCGTCTCTGTGTTGGCATCCGACTTGCTGGGCATTGATGAAAAAGGAACTCTATGACCTGCTTTTCCATGCCTTCCGTTTTGTCCGACGATTCCGTCGGTGCGTTCATGGCGCACGGTCCTTTTGCGCGTGAGGGGTATGCGCCGCCAGCCTCCGAAGGCCCGCTCTCGGGCCTGACGCTGGGTGTGAAGGATTTGTTCGATGTTGCAGGCCTGAAGACCGGCGCGGGCTCGCCGGCCTGGCTTGCAGGCGTTGACGTTGCTGAAGCTCATGCACCCGCCGTGGCTGCTTTGCTCGAAGCAGGTGCCCGGTTTGTGGGCAAGACTCTGACCGACGAGTTAGCATGGAGCCTGAATGGGGAAAATGCACATTACGGTGTACCTCTCAATCAAGCTGCTCCAGGGCGCATCCCAGGAGGTTCATCGGCTGGATCGGCCGCAGCGGTGGCGGCAGGTCTGGTCGACATAGCGCTTGGAACCGACACAGGCGGGTCGGTGCGGCTGCCAGCCAGCTATTGCGGTATCTGGGGGTTGCGGCCGACCCATGGCCGGATCGATATCGACGGTGTTGTTCCGCTTGCGCCCAGCTTTGACACCGTGGGCTGGTTTGCACTGTCGGCTGGTTTGCTTGCCAAGGTTGGCAAGGTTCTTCTACCGGACAACGGCCTCACTGCTGAACCATCCCGATTGCTTCTTGCCGAGGACATGTTTCTGCGTGTGGATGAAGGTTTGCGGACGGCGCTGATGGAAAAAGCGCACGTAATGGCCGACCGGCTGGGACTGGGTTTGGAAACCATCGCGCTCGCGCCCGTTGGTCATGCGTCTGGTGATCTGGAAAGCTGGCGCCACGTGTTTCGTATCTGCCAGTCGGCTGAGGCCTGGACGGTTCATGGAGCATGGGCGGAAGCCGAACGACCTGCTTTTGGTCCCGGCATCAAGGACCGTTTTGCTTATGCCAAAGCCTTGGGTGCCAGGGAGACAGCCGATGCCAAGGCTAAGCGTGAGGTAATTGCAGCTTATCTGAATGCGTTGGTGGTGCCTGGAACGCTCCTGATTGTTCCGGGTGCCGCAAGTGTGGCCCCGCTCAAGGGACTGCATGGCCCGGTGCTTGATGACATTCGCAACCGCGCTCTGGACATCCTGTCGCCTTCAGGGCTTGCAAGGTTGCCCCAGCTTGCGCTGCCAGCGCTCAGCACGTCCGACGGTCCGATGGGGCTTGGTCTGATTGGCTGGTCCGGCGCCGATGAAACGCTTCTTGGACTAAGCCAAGCCTTGGAGGGTTTATGAGCGTCTTCAATGATCTGACCCCGCTTGGCCCCAATACGCGCAATCGCTGGAAGGTTGGAGAAGATGCGGCTGACCTAGTACGCGATGCCGTGGTACCCCGTCCGGTCGAGCTGGAAGCGGCGCCCAAGAATGTACGTGTCGATCTGGCGCGTAGCGCACTGATCATCGTCGACATGCAGAACGATTTTTGTCACGCGGACGGTTGGCTTGCCGGCATCGGTGTGGATGTTTCGGGGGCACGCTCGGCGATTGCACCCTTGCAGGCTGTGCTCCCGGTTGCGCGTCTGCATGCCGTTCCAGTTGTGTGGGTGAATTGGGGCAACCGCGCCGATCTTGCCAACATTTCACCGGCCCTGCGTCATGTCTATGACGGAACGGGCGAAGGGCAGGGGCTGGGTGCCGAGTCAGGGCCACGCAAGGCACCCGTCCTGGAAAAAGATAGTTGGGGGGCGGCCATTGTCGACGAGTTGGAGGCAGAGCCGGGTGACATCTTTGTCGACAAGCATCGGATGTCAGGCTTCTGGGACACACCGCTCGATGCGATCCTGCGCAATCTCAAAGTCGATACGCTGTTCTTCGGCGGTGTGAACGCCGATCAATGCGTGCTGCACACGCTCGCCGACGCCAACTTCCTTGGATACGACACGCTGATGTTCGAGGACGCTTCGGCGACGACCAGTCCGGATTTCTGCATGCAGGCAACGCTCTATAACGCGCGGCAGATTTTTGGCTTCACGCTTTCTTCCGCAGCCTTTGTTTCAGCTCTTGAAGGAGAGACATCATGACCGACCAGGTGGTTGCCAAGGCACCGGCCGATCTCAAGGCGTACAAAATCAGCCCGGACGACACCAACTATTTCGCCTGTCTCGCCGATCCCGTAACAGAAGGCGTGCCCTTCACCTTTATCGTTGAGATTTATGAAAAGGGCGGTGCCACGCCACCCAACACACACTCTATTGCCTATGAGTTCTTTTTCATTCTGGAGGGCAGCGGCAAAGGGTATTGCGATGGTGTCGAGGTGGATCTTACGCCCGGTTCTTCTCTGCTTATTCCACCGGGCAAGGAACATGTCGTTGAGAACACGGGTGAAGGTAAGCTCTATGCGTTCTGTGCCATGGTGCCGAACGAAGAGTTTGCCGAGTTGATCCATTCCGGCGAGGAAGTGCCGTTGACTGCCGAAGATTTGGCTGTGATCGAACGGCGCATGCCGGTTGCGGCATGAAGGTGAATGACCCCAAGGTCCTGCAGGAAGTTCAGGCCGTCTTTGCGCGCTATGAGAGGGCGCTGGTGAGCAATGACATCGATGTGCTCGATGAGCTTTTCTGGGGGTCGGATCATACCGTTCGTTATGGGCCGTCAGAGAGCCTTTATGGCCAGTCTGAAATCCTGGCATTTCGCAAAGCAAGACCGTCCAAAGGCTTGGAGCGAACCTTGCGCCGCACGGTGATCACGACCTTCGGTGCCGACTTTGCGACTGCCAACACCGAGTTCACCCGGGAAAGCAGCGATATGATCGGCCGGCAGTCACAGACATGGGTCCGCATGGCGCAGGGCTGGCAGGTGGTGGCTGCCCATGTGTCGACGCGTGATCGCACGGAGGGCGATGCATGAATCTGGCCCATCGCTTCGTGCGCGAAAGATATGATCTGGCCGCTTTTCGCTCGGCTGTATCAGGAGTCAAACTGCTGGATGACGCCGTTACGCTGAAACGCCGTAGCCGCGACTACTACTGGTTCAGTCCTATTGCCAAGGCTGCGCTGGACGGCAAAGAAGCGGATCTGATTGTCGTTCCGCATAGCGTGGATGAGGTGATGGGTGTGGCATCGGCTGCGGCCCGCCTGCGCATCCCGATCACGGTGCGCGGTCTGGGTACGGGCACTTACGGTCAGGCTGTGCCTCTTCATGGTGGCATCGTTCTCGATCTTTCAGAAATGACGGAGATTATGAAGGTTGGCGCCGATGGTTTCACCGCGCAGGCCGGTGCGCCGATCCATGCCATCGAAGAAGCTGCCCGGGAGCAGGGTCTGGAGTTGCGCATGCACCCGTCTACCAAGCGCATGGCAACCATTGGGGGCTATTTTTGTGGCGGGTCCGGCGGCATCGGTTCCGTTACCTGGGGTGGTCTGCGCGAGGCTGGAAACCTGCTTGGCGCGAAGGTGGTGACGCTGGAAGAGGAACCGCAACTCATCGAACTGAACGGCCTCGATACCAATCTGGTGAACCGTACCTTCGGTTCTACGGGGATCGTCGTGGACGTATCGGCACCGCTTGAGCCGGCGCGACCCTGGCAGGATGTGGTGGCAAGCTTTGCCGGCTTCGATGACGCTCTTGCCTTTGCGCATTCCGTGGCGGCGGACGATGCCATCGCCAAGCGTCTGGTGTCCTTCCATGTGGCGAGTTGTGCGCACTATCTGAGGCCGCTGATCCCTGGTTTGGAGGAGGGGCATTGTGCGATCCTGATGATGATCGACAAGCGCGATCTGTCGAAGGTCGATCCGTCGCCGATCATCCTCTCCGAGCCAAGCGCCGAGCGTGAGGCTGATCCCAAACGCATTCCGATCTACGAGATGAGCTGGGGTCATACGACGTTGCATGCGTTGAAGCAGAACCGGAACCTGTCCTATCTGCAAACGCTCTTTCCTCCGGGACGCATCATCGAGACGGCGACGCAAATGCACCGCACTTTGGGCGATGAACTGCCGCTGCATATGGAGTTCATCCGCTACGAGGGGCAACTGGCGGCGAACGGTGCGCAGCTTTGGCCTTATACGTCGGAAAAGCGTCTGGCAGAGATTATCGCGCTGCACGAGGATGCTGGTATCCCGGTGGCGAACCCGCATGTTTTCACCGTTGAGGATGGTTCACGACACAAACGCGTTCCCGGAGACCAACTCGCCTTTAAGGAAAAGGTCGATCCCCATGGCCTGCTCAACCCGGGAAAAATGCCGAGCTATGTTCCGGTTCACCCGTGAAGCGGCGTGCAATTGCCCAATAAGTCGGCAGTAGTGTGATCACAGAGCGCGAATTTTGAGCATGATGCATGATTGTGCATGAGCTCAAAGGCTCACGCCTTGTCGCTCTTCGGACTCCCCATTACCAATGGGTCAGGCACCGGCAGCCGCTTTTGGCATGCCGTGCATAGGCGTGTTTCCACGCCTGCTGGATAGAATGAGGAGAGACTGATGGGCTGTAAATCAATGGGCCGTGCCGTACTGGCTGCCACACTCAGCATTGGCATGGGCGCTGCATCCGCCGCTGCAATGGACGTTCGCTTCATGATGGACTGGGCCTGGCAAGGGCCACAGGCTTTTGCGCTGATGGCCCGCAATGCAGGCTGCTTTGAAGAGCGCGGTGTGAACATCTCGATGGATCGTGGCTTTGGTTCGGGTCGCGTGCCGGTTGAGTTGGCCGGTGGCAATTACGAAATGGGTCTTGCCGATATCAATCCAACCATCAAGTTCCGTGCGGAGAACCCCGATAGCGATCTGATCGCCGTTGCCGTGATGTTCTCCGGCTCGCCGCTGGTGGCGGTTGTGAATGCCGAGAGCGACATCGTTGAGCCGACCGACTTTAACGGTGCGACACTGGCTGCGCCCGACTTCGATGCCGGACGGCAGCTGTTTCCGATTTTTGCCGCGGCGACCGGCATTGATGAGTCCACAATCGAGTGGATTTCCGTCTCCCCCGAACTTCGCGAGCCTATGCTGGCACGTGGTGAGGCCGATGGCATCACCGGTTTCATCACCTCGTCGACCATCTCGCTGGAGCGTCTTGGAATGGGCGCTGAGGATCAGCGGGTCTTCCGTTACAAGGATTTTGGTGTGGAGCTCTATTCCACCTCTATCCTGACCAGCCGAGCGTTTGCCGAGGAGAATCCCGAGGCTGTATCGGCGGTTGTGGCTTGCATGATGCAGGGCATGCAGATGGCCGTGGCTGACCCGGAGGCGGCGATGGACGCGCTTGTGGATCATGAGCCGCTGACGGACCCGGAAGTCGAGATAAAGCGCTGGCAAATTTCGATCGATGAAATGATCATGACGGAGAACGTCATCGAGGGCGGTCTTTCCAACATCGATCGTGATTTCTTCCAGCGGTCGATTGAATCGGTTGAGAACGCCTACGGATTGCCGAATGTTCTTACCGTCGACGATATCTATTCCGACGCCTATCTTCCGCCGGTGGAAGAGCGCATGATGCCTTCCATGTAATTGGGAGTCGGAAGGGGCGCTTCATCATGGGAAAGGGGTTTGTCGACATCGATGATGTCGCGTTGCGGTATGGCGGCGAGGCAACCGGTACGCTCGCTCTTTCGGGCATGTCGTTGACTGTCGACAAAGGCGAGTTCATTGCCGTGGTCGGTCCATCGGGCTGCGGCAAGTCGACCCTGATGAAAGCCATGTCCGGTCTCTGGCCCGTGACGTCTGGCGGCGTGAGCGTCGCCGGGCAAACGGTCAGCGGCCCGCTATCGATTGTCGGTATGGCGTTTCAGGCGGCGACGCTGCTGCCCTGGCGCACCACACTCGATAATGTGATGCTGCCACTGGAGATCACCCAGCCCTACCGCTCGGAGATGAACCGGAGAAGGGGGCATTTCAGGGATAAGGCGCGGGCGCTCCTTAAACTTGTCGGGCTGGAAGGTTTCGATGACAAATACCCCTGGCAGCTATCGGGCGGTATGCAGCAGCGGGTTTCGCTCTGCCGCGCTTTGATCCATGAGCCGGCCTTGCTGATGTTGGATGAGCCGTTCGCTGCGCTCGACATGTTCACGCGTGAGGAACTGTGGGGCGTGTTGCAGGATGTATGGATGACCAAGAAGCCTACGGTCATTCTGGTCACGCACGATCTGCGGGAGGCGGTTTATCTTGCCGACAAGGTTTATGTGATGAGCGCCCGTCCCGGCCGTATCATCCATGAGCGTGATATCGAGTTTGCGCGGCCGCGTGACCTCGACATCACCTTCCGCCCGGACTTTGGTGACATAGCACACGATCTGCGCGACCATATTTACACCGCACGTCAGGACGCTGCTTAAATGGCCGATACGACCGCACCTGAGGCAACCCGTTCCAGCACCGATACGCAAGCGTCGAAGGGCTTCTCGTTGTCGGCCAAGACACAGGAACAGATCATGCCGTGGGCCGTTGTGATCGGCCTGTTCGTTTTTTGGGAAGCGGCTGTCCGCCTGTTCGACTTCCCGGAGTTTATTCTCCCGGCACCATCGGTGATTTTCGAGGCGATGTGGCAGTGGCGTTTGCCGATCCTGGAAAACGCAGCGCAAACGGCTATGACGACCGTCGTTGGTTTTGGCATTGCCATTGTCTTTGGTCTGGTGACGGGCATTGTGATCGGCTCTTCCAGCCTGATTTACAACGGCTTTTATCCGGTCCTGATCGGTTTTAACTCCATTCCCAAGGTGGCCGTGGTGCCGATCCTGGTGATCTGGTTTGGCATCGGGACCGTGCCTGCCATCATCACGGCTTTTCTGATTTCGTTCTTCCCGATTCTGGTGAACGTCGCCACCGGCATCGCGACCGTGGAGCCCGAACTGAAAGACGTGCTTCGCGCGCTGGGTGCCTCCAAGCGAGACATCATCGTCAAGGTGGGTATTCCGCGTTCTTTGCCCTACTTCTTCGCTTCGCTGAAGATTGCCATCACCGTTGCGTTCGTCGGATCGATCATCGCCGAGACGGTCGCGTCCAACAAAGGCATCGGGCACCTGATGATCGTTGCCTCGTCACGCTTTGAAGTGCCGCTTGTCTTTGCCGGCCTTCTGGTGACGGCGATTATGGGTGTGATCATGTATGTGGTGGCCATTGCGATCGAGAAGCGGATGACGGGCTGGTCGACGCGCAGCATGGATGGCGCATCGGGCCTCTAACACTTACCGCTTGACGTTTATCGTCAACTGATGGCCTGGCCGTCGGCATCAAAGAAGTGCAGATGGTCTTTGTCGAAGACCAGCGAGGCCTCGTCGCCCACCTTAGCCATCTCCGAGCCTGATGCGCGCACAATCAGCGTTTCGTGTCCTTCAGGGGTGACGTACAAGTATGTGTCAGCGCCCAGATATTCGACGACGTCGATACGGCCTTTCACATGCGAGTAGGAAGGATCGCCCAGCGCGATATGCTCGGGCCGGATACCGAGCTTGGTGGCTTCGCGTCCTGTAGCGTGATGGGGATAGCTGCCAGTCCCATGACCTTCGATGGTGAAGTTTTCGGCGACGGTTTTGCAGGGGAGCACGTTCATTTTCGGGGAACCGATGAACTGCGCCACGAACAGATTGCCGGGATGCTCATACAGTTCACGCGGTGAGCCGACCTGTTCGATACGGCCGGCCGACAGCACCACAATCTTGTCAGCAAGCGTCATGGCCTCGACCTGATCATGGGTCACATAGATCATTGTCGCGCCGAGGTTCTGGTGGAGTTTGGCAATCTCGAAGCGCATCTCGACACGCAGTGCCGCATCGAGGTTGGACAGAGGCTCGTCAAAAAGAAATGCCTTTGGCTCGCGTACAATCGCGCGGCCAATGGCAACGCGTTGACGCTGGCCGCCCGACAGAGCCTTGGGTCGGCGGTCGAGATAGTCGGTGAGTTTGAGAATATCCGCAGCGTAGCCGACCTTTTCCTGGATTTCATTCTTGGGCGCGCCTGCCGTTTTGAGACCGAAGCCGACATTGTCGCGCACCGACATGTGCGGATAGAGCGCGTAAGACTGGAAAACCATCGCAAGGCCGCGTTGCGAGGGGGGTGCTGACACGACACTCTGACCGTTGATGAGAATGTCACCGCGGCTTGCTTCTTCCAGCCCGGCGACAATGCGCAGAAGAGTTGATTTTCCACAGCCCGACGGGCCAACGAAAATCACGAACTCGCCGTTTTCGATCTTCAGATCGACGCCCTTGATGACCTGTAGTTCATCGAACCACTTCTCAACGGATTTGAGCTCAATCGCGCCCATTGTCGTTTCCCCCTACTCGTTGGTCTTGGATGCCCCTTGCGGGGACCATGGCGCACCGGACGCCGCGTAGTGCAGCCACACAGCAGCGGTCCAGGAGAACGCTCCACCTCCCGCCGGTGAACCATCATTGCAATCAAAATATTCGGCAAAGCTGGACGTGCTGATCAGACTGCGTGTGTCGTCCCACACCTGCTGAGCTTCGGCGACATATCCTTCGTCTGACAATCCCTTGCCGATCATCATGTTCATGAAACCCCAGACAGGCCCGCGCCAATAACGCTTGGAATCAAAGTTGGGCTGGTCCGGATCATGACTGGCCATGCCATAAGCAACTTTGCTGCGGATGCGCCGGTAATGCCCGATCATCGCAGCGCGTTGATCCTCAGAACCGACATCCGCGAAGAAGCAGAGCAACGCAGCGCTGGAGACGCCAAGCGCATGTTTCGAGGTGCGCAGGTCCAAGGCGGCAAAGGTTTCCTGAGACGGATCCCAAAGTCGGTCGATGCCGTCCTCAGCCCGCCGGAGCCATTCCTCAATGACCGGGATATCATCGATTTTCTTCAGCGTGTGCGCCAGGCGCAGCAGCGCGCGGTCTGCGGCCAGCAGGATGAAGGTCGTACCTGGATCGGCTACGAAGAACGGGTTGCGCTGGCCGATATCCCGGGCGTTCCAGCCCAGCGAGCGACCGAACTCGACCAGCGCGATGTAGCGGTCGTATTCGTCCTTGGTGGGCCGCATCGACGCGTCCACATGTTTCAGATCACGCCGTTCGTAGGGCGCCACGTTGGAACCGTCGACCGCCTCCAGCGCATCATCCCAGTCAGGCGAGTTGTCGCGGCCGGATTCCCAGGGATGTGTGACGGCGACGATCCCAAGTGTGCCCGGATCGCGATAGTCGTGCCACCAGCGGTGCCAGCGCATCAAAGCGTCAAACACGCGGGATGCGCGCGCCTGACCAAGCGGGCCGTTATCCCTGGCGAGCAGTTCCTCTGCACAGAAAGCCGCGACAGGCGGTTGCGAATGACCGGAGGTCGGCACGGGTCGTTTGGTGTCCCAGACATCAGGCCCCGGGAAGTAGGTCGGAGCCTCTTTGTGAAAGACGATGTGCGGGATCATGCCATCCGGCCACTGATGTGCGACCAGTGTTTCGATCTCCGTCCAGGCTCTGTCGAGATCGAACGCGGCGAACCCCATCGACACGATGGCGGAGTCCCAGTTCCATTGATACGGATACAATCCGGCCGTCGGCACGGTGTAACCGCCCCGATCGTTGCCGGCGATGATAGCCTGCGCCTCGTGGGAAAGGGCTGTCTCATCGGGCATGATTTTTTCTGCTGCAGACACGAGGTACTCAGTCTTTCAAATGGGCTAGCCCTTTACGCTGCCGGCAGTGAGACCAGTCACCAGGAAGCGTTCGAGCCAAAGGAAAACGATAAGAACCGGAACGGTTGCGACCACTGCGCCTGCCATCAAATGCTGGCGTGGCACTTCGGAAGAGTTGAGCGAAACCACACCGCGCGAGAGCGTGAAGATGGAGGGGTCATCGAGGAACATGAAGGCGAAGAGAAACTCGTTCCAGGCGATCATGAAGACGTAAAGCGAGACCGAAGCCAAGGCAGGCAAAGCAAGTGGCAAAGTGATCTTGATGATGACGCCGAGCCGTGTCAGCCCATCCATCAGGCCTGCCTCTTCCAGTTCGGCTGGAATGCCTTCGAAATAGCCTTTGAGCATATAGAGTGCCACTGGCACGGTGGTTGCCGGGTAAACGATCAGAAGGCCGATGAGCGAGTTGCGCAGGCCGAGTTGTGAGAAGACCGCATAGAGCGGGATCACCAACACGATGGCCGGAACCATGTAGATCAGCAGGATTGACCGCGCGAAGGCTTGCCGGCCGGTGAAGCGCAGCCGTGCGACCGCATAGGCCCCGGGGATCGAAAACAGCAGGGTCAGCAAGACAGTCGCTGTCGAAACGACGAAAGAGACCAGCAGGTAGCGCCCGAAATTGAACTGGGTGAAGAGTTCGATGTAGCTGGAGAAGAGCCCTTCGAAGCCGCCCGCGAAGGAGATGGAAAGGTCAAGCGGGTTGGCAAGAAGCTGAGCCTGATTTTTCAGGCTCGTCATCACCATAACGTAAAAGGGCAGGGCCACCATCACGGTGAAGATGACAAAGCCGAGCCCCTTCATCGTGCGGATGAAAGCGGCCTCTGCCATGTAGCGCGACACCTGGCCAGACGGCAGGTCGGCGATCATCAGCGATGTCCCGATGGTGGTGAGGACAGCAAAGACGACCAGCGCCATTACCTGCCAGACCGGGACGATGTTGGTGGGCAGCCCAAACGGCATCGCGAACGTGGCGATGAGATGAACGATGACCAGAAAAACGGCTGCGATCAGACGTGTCCGGTTGCTGGAGCGGGTGACGGGCGGCGATGCACCGAGAAACGCGCCCATTATCAAACCGGCGAGACCGGCGGCTCCCGCCGGTGGGGCGGAGAAAGCGCCGGTGATCAGGCCCAGCGTCACGCCGACTACAATCATGATCACGAAGCCGGCGAGCGCGCCGATAACAGCGCTGATTATGGTGCCTGTGCCGAACGCGAAGCCGTCGCGAGGCGGTGTGGTTTCGATCACAGCCATGGCTTAAGCCCCTCCCTCTTTGGGTGAGAACCTGAAGAAGACGAGTGCGAAGGCCAGCAACAGAAAGAACACCACGACGGCCACCGCTGCGCCCGCGCCAAGATTGGAGAGTGCAAAGCCCTGCTCGTAAACTTGGACGGTCAGCGTGCGCGTTCCCGCAGCACCACCTGTCAGCAGGAAGATGTCGTCGAACTTATTGAACGTCCAAATGAAGCGCAGCAGGAACAGCACCGAGAGGATGCCGACAAGCTGTGGCAGGGACAGGTACCAGAACTGCTGAAGTGGCGTTGCTCCATCCATTTCGGCCGCTTCGTACATGTCCGACGACACCGATTGCATGGCCGCCAGAATGAACAGAAAAGAGAGAGGGAAATAGCGCCAGGCCTCAAAGGCAATGACGGTGGACAACGCGACCGGGAAACCGAAGGTGAGGCCGAAGACCGAGATGTCGACCTCGCGCGTGCCGAAGAAGTTGATCGGTCCATCGATCAGACCCATCTCGACCAGCATCGCGTTGATCGTGCCTGAGAAGGGGTCAAGCAGGATCAGCCAGGTGAAGGTGACCGCGATTACCGGTGCGACATAGGGGAACAGGAAAAGCCCGCGCAGGATGCCGCGCCCTTTGAAGGCGGTGTTCATAAGCTGTGCTGCGAAAAGACCGACGATCAGCGCGCCGCCCGTGGAGAAGACCGTGTAGTAGATCGTGACGCGTAGAACCGACCAGAACTCGGAGGCGCTGAACACGCGCCGGAAGTTTTCCCAGGTGAAGTCGAGGCTGGTCAAAACATTGACGCCGGAGCCGGTGATCGACGGTTCGCTTGCACGTACATCGGCAGGTGTGTCTAGAAAGGCCTGGGTCACCTCCGCCTGTAGACGGAAGCGTTCGCGGAAGCCGCCTTCCAGTTCGCCCAGAATGCAGGACAATGCCTGACCGGACAGGCTGCAGCGCGGATCGAGCCCGGTGATACGCAGACCGTCGGGAATGGTGTCGGTGAACGCGGCGTCCAGAACCGGTTGGTTGGGTGAGGAATTGCGGATGCGGTATTCCAGTTCCACCTCGTCGCCGACTGCCTCGGCATCACCGCGAAAGCGTTCGGTTATAAGGGCTGTCGGCGCACGCAAATCCGCCAATTCAACGGGTTTGACCGAAATCCAGAAATTCGCAACCAACGGTCCCAGCACGACAAGGATCACGATCAGCGCGGTTGGTAGGAGCATGCTGAACGCGAGCTTTGCTTCGCGCTTGCGCATAGGTCCCGATCCCTTGGGAGGGCCTAAAGATGGAGAGTCGCTTATCGACACGGCAGTTCACCCGGCATGAGCGTTTGAAGGATGAAAGGGTGCCAGAGGGGGGAGTTGTGACGCCGATCCGTGTCGGCGTCACATCTAGCTTGGCGTGGCTGCGCGCTTACTCGACAGCGGCAGCGAGTTCCTCGTTGATGATCGCAACCGTCGCGGCGGCGTCCCGCTCGCCGTCGATGAACTCGCGGACGTAGCGGTTGATGATCTGCGAGTTGACGATCTGCGAGGCGACGGAAAGCTGGCCTTCCTCGACACCCCAGCGGTCGGCTGTCTCCAGACCGGCGACGATGCTGGAAATAACCTCGGCAGGGTAGAGGTCCGACAGCGGCGCGCGCCGGTCAACGCCAACGTCCAGCATGGACCAGCCATCCACATATTCGGTCGGGTTGGACTCCGTGCCGCGGCGGACCGGGAATTTCCCCTCCGGAGCAATGGACAGGGTCGACATGTAGCCTTCGCTCATCGAGTACTCGACGAAATCCTGTGCCACATCGAGGTTTGCCCCGGACGTGATGCCAAGATAGCGAATGTCCGCCCAGGCCGCGCCATCGGGGTTCGACGGGCCGGAGAAGGTGGTCACGACGCCGGTGTTTGAAGCCAGTTCGCGAGATGTCGGGTCGTCGTTGACGGTCGGAGGTGCGGAATCGCGCAGTCCCGCCAGTTCATCAAGGATGAACGGTGACCAGATGATCATTGCGGCCTGACCGGCAAAGTAAAGCTCGCGGGACTGTTGCCAGAACAGGTCGCCGGGAGGCGAGGCTTCGGCAATGGCCTTATAGAACTCCAGCACTTCGACGGTGGCGGCTTCATCAAGGGGTGCAAAACCATCGTCGCCGACCGGTGAGACGCCGTTGGCCAGGAACACATGCTCAAGCACCTGGCTCATGAAGTTTTCGTCGATTTTGGTGGCGGCTACGAAACCGAAGACCTCCGGCGGGTTATGCAGGGCTTCAACGGCCGCAAGGATGCTTGCGTACGAGGTTGGTGGTTCAAGGCCTGCCGCCTCGAACAGATCCGTTCGGTAGACCACCATCTGTGTCCAGCCATCGACCGGGACAGCGGCATACAGACCGTCTTCGATGGATGCCATTTCCAACGCGCCAGGTGCGAAGGTGTCGTCGCCAAGGTCTTCGATGATGTCGGTTGCCGCATCGGGATCGAGAATTCCCGCTTCGGTCCAGGGCAGGACGTACTGCAGCGTGTGGTAAATCACATCCGGCAGATCGCCGGCTGCAAAAGCTGCCGTGGCGCGGGTGCCAAGCTCGTTTTCCGAAACTGGAATCACTTGTACATCGTTGCCGGTCGCAGCGGCGAAATCTGCGGCCATTTGCTGCTGAACGGCGAGGCGCTCCGGCTGCTCCTCAGTTGTCCAGAAGCGGATCGTGTCGGCGCTTGCGGCGGACACGAGAAACGTTCCGGCCATAAGCACGCTGAGGCTGAGGGTTGTCTTTTTCATGCATCGTCTCCCTAGAACAAAAGCGCTTTCGTAACGGAACGAAACGATCACGCGCGACCCCGTTGTTCGGGGTTCGGCGCAAAACGTAAGGGAGGAATTCGTAACCGTCCAGCCTGTTCTTTGGGCAGCCTCGGACGATGCCTGTCTATGTGCGCTTACCGAACCACATGCGCGTCAGGAGACCATC
>JANQJE010000070.1 GCA_028281795.1 Cohaesibacteraceae bacterium
TGGAACGACGACGGAGGCCGTCGCCGGTGAACTCTTGGCGCACCGGGACATCCTGGTCGTAACCAACAACATGAACGTCGCAGCCCTTCTGACACCCAATGAAGACTGCCAGGTGATTGTAACAGGAGGGTCGCTTCGACGTTCCGATGGCGGTCTTGTAGGCGAACTGACCAGCCAGACGATCGAGCAGTTTCGCTTCGACTATGCGATTATCGGGTGCTCGGCGCTCGATGAGGACGGCGACATTCTTGATTTCGATATCCAGGAGGTTGGCGTCAGCCAGAAGATAATCCGTCAATCGCGAGAGGTATTCCTCGTCGCCGATCACACCAAGTTTGGACGCAAAGCACCGGCACGCATCGGATCGCTGGCTGATATCGCCTGCTTTTTTACCGATCGACCGATCTCACCGACGCTTCATCAAGCCTGCGCCAACTGGAACACACAGGTGCATATTGCCGACACTCCTTCCAGTGACCACGAAAGAGCCATGCAGGGCGGAGCGTCGGCATGAGAGACGGATAACAAGGTCTGGCTTTTAGAGCATATCTTGCTTGGATTGAATCGTTTGAGCGCCGGAGTTTTTCGTTCCGGCAAGGAGCGTGAAGCGACGCGGTGCGGGCACCGTTAGCCTCGCGCAACGCCGTCCGGGGCGGAAAAAACCAAGCTCAGACGATTGCAAGAAGCTTTTTTCCAATGTGTTATGATCTCCGGCTCGGCGATCTTTTGCGCGCCCACTTCGTCAAAATCCTCACACGATGCGTGGCATCGCGCTGCGGTCTTTTCCTTGTGGGACACACAAAATCTCGTCCATCAAATTGCTCCAATCCAAACAAGACATGCTCTAGTGCCTGCTCTCCATGATCTGCAGACGCAGCACATGAGCGTCGCGCTCGGCGAGTTCGGTGGCCGTTCTCAAATGCAATAGAACGGTTTCCGATGCGTCATTAGCCACCAGCTTTCGCAAAGATTTGAGCAACTCCGCACTATATTCCAGGCGGCCTATCTGATTTTGCATTTTCTTGTTCTTGTTCATGCTACTGCCCTTGGATTGTGCGCTCTGGTGTTGCGCCGGACCAGCCTGCGAAGCAAATGACGTGAGCCGCCCAGAGCAAGTTGATTCCAGCTCTCGAGAATTTCCGATCGGATCCTCGGAGCCATTGGAAGTTGTCTGTCAGCCAGCAAAGCACGGGTTGCACGCTGAGCACCTGCAGGCTGCTTCGCAAACCTGCGGGCCATATTGCGCGCATGCTCATTGGCATCCTCATCGGTCAGTTTGGAGACCATACCGAACCGCTGAGCTTCTTCAGCGGAGTATTGCTCCCCAAGACACAACAGACGAAAGGCGTGCAGTTCGCCGATCCGGTCCGGCAGGAGGCTTGTGGAACCCGCCTCAGGGACGAGCCCCAGCCCCACAAACGGAGCCGCAAACAAGGCTGAACGCTCCGCGACGACATACTCGGCATGGCACAAAAGGGTGAGGCCAAAACCGGATGCCTGCCCCCGTACGGCCGCGAATATCGGTTTGTCCCGCTCTGCGAGAGCAAGAAAGGCCGATTGAAGGACATCGCTGAGGTCAGGCAACAAGCTGTCATCTGCGAACTCAGCCAGCTCGATGCCTTTGCAGAAATCTTCCTCTCCACCAAGGAGAACAATGGCCTGCACGTCTCCATTCTGGTCGAGCTCCGTCAAAATGGCGGCGAGCTCGCGAAGATCGTTTCTGGAAAGGCATCCTGCTGATGGGTCAGGAAGTGAAATCTCGCCAATGTTATGGCTGACGGCGAACGTAAGGGACATCTTTCCACTCCCTATGCCGCTTGCAACACGGGACGATCAACCTCGCGGTTTTGCCGGATCGTCTGCAAGGTTCCATCCGTCAACGTCAACTCGGCCGCCACAACATATTGATGACCGATCTTGTGAAGCAGCCCAAGCGGACGAACCAGAAACTGCAATTGCATGGCTCTCAAAACCCAATTGGGTTCGAACTCAAAAACCAGCTTGTTGACTCCGGATTGAATGGCCCATTCCACGGTTCCGGCAATGACCTCGCTTCCGGTCGAGCCCTGCGACCAGCGTCCCCGGCGATAATCCGGATGAACGCAATACCGCGACATCTCCCAGACATTTTCACCACGGGGCGATGTGTCGACCTGGCAAAGCTGAGGGAGCACATCGGTCAACAGATGCGGCTTTGTCGTGGGCAGCGCACGAATGTAGCCGACGACAATGCCATCCTGTTCACTGACCAGATGAACGGCGTCGTGCGTGTCGAATTGGTCAATCTCCAACTCATCGGGAGAGGTTAAGTCCTCCCATCCCATCTCACGAACAAAAACGTGATGACGGAGTTTGAAAATCTGCTCGAAAATTTCGGGATGTTTGTGTGCATCCCGACCGCTAATCACTCGCATTGGCTTTCCCTTTGTGTTGTTTCCGACACCAAGGGTAGCGATATGAATTTTGCTCGCCTCCCCACTTCTGAGGATGGACGAGGTACTTATCGTATGACGCCCATTCGCAACGCGGAGGCAACCAGGGCCGTTCTGTTGGGTGCGGTAAACTTCGCCATAGCTGCCTTAACGTGTGAGCGTACGGTGCTTTCGGCGATGGACAGTATCATCCCGACTTCCCAGTCGGTTTTGCCTTCGGCAACCCAGTTCAGGACATCGCGCTCCCGGCCGGTGAGCGGCTCGAAATCGCGATCCTGCCTGCCCTGCATCTGAAAAGCGCGGCCAAGCGCAAACATACCGACCAGATGAATAAGGCCAGCGGCTTCAGGCGGCATTTCCATTCTCTCTCCACCGAAAGACGCCGTGGCAATATCACCTTCAAGCGTAACAAGAGGCACGGCAAATCCCTTTGCCAGCCCATGCTCGGCAGCCTCGTTCATCATCGCCATGGCTTTGGGAGATCCGCCTGACCGTTCCACCGCCAGATCCCAGTCAAACGCTGCGCCGGGGTTAGCAACCGTATGAGCAAGGACCGGGTCTACATAAACATAGTCCTGAGCCACGAACCGGCGCATCCAGTCAGATGGCCAATCTGCAAGCAGGATGTTTTGCTTGGCCTCTGAGGGCCGCAAATTCGGCGACGGGATGGTGCCCGCTATCAGCTTGTTCAGACCATACTTGCTTGTGAGTTTGAGCAGTTCAGCGCAGACTTCTTCGGCTGTCTGAGCTGCTTGAATCTTCTGAGTGTAGTCAACCGTTTCTATCCAACGCCCCATTCTCAGCTCCCGCAACCTGCTGAAAAGAATTGAAATGAAGGAGCTTATGGCGCTTACGTCAAGTGCAGATTAGTGGAGGATTACACGGCATTACTGCACAAAAAATACAAGAACTGTTTGCCGGAAAGATTCCGTAGCGGCAATGATAGTCTTGAAAATCGGCCCGTGAAACTAAATGCGCAGAGATCAATCCAGTCAGTGGACTGCCGATTGGGTCACCCGAAGAATCATTCCATCAGAAATGAACAATCACTGACGCGAATCTTGCCTTCATAAGCGCTTTGTTAGCCGCCACACTAACTTCGATTTGCGAAGATACCATGAGCGGTCACAAAGGCTCCAGAGGATCTTGCTGGCCAAATCGTCTTTCACCGGAAACGGCCGACGCCGCCCAGCGGGCCGCATTGCGCAAGACCTGTTGAATTTTTGCGTTCAGATAGGTCGGGTAAGTCTCGTGTCCGGGCCGGAAATAGAAGATCCGGCCTTTACCCCGAACATAGCAACACCCGGATCGAAACACCTCACCGCCCTTGAACCAACTGATGAAAACCAGTTCGTCAGGAGCGGGTATGTCAAAAGGCTCGCCATACATTTCCTCATGCGGCAGGTCGATGTAGTCGCCGATCCCTTTGACGATCGGATGGCTCGGTGAGACGACCCAGAGCCGCTCACTCTCGCCGACATTCCGCCACTTCAGGTTACAGCTTGTTCCCATCAGTTGCTGAAAGACACGGGCGAAGTGCGCTGAGTGAAGAACAATAAGGCCCATACCCGCAAGAACCCGCTCTTTCACGCGGTCGACGATATCCTGCGGTACATCCTCAAACCGATGGTGGCTCCACCAGACAACGACATCGGTCTGGTCCAGGACCTCTTCGGTTAGCCCACACTCGGCCTGATCCATGGTGGCCGCGCTGACCACCATGTCATGCTCATCACCGAACACCGAAGCCAATGCACCATGAATACCGTCAGGATAATGCTTCAAAATCTCAGGCTTGCGCCTCTCCTCAACGTTCTCATTCCAGACGAGAACACGGATGCGGTCCATGGTGCGCTCACCCTTCGTCATAGGAGCCTCCCAACATAAAGGCCAATATCAAAACCAACACATGAACAAGTGTTGGCTGCAATCCGATGACGATAAGACCAATCAGATAAAGCACAACACAGAACAGCCCTGCGGCGCAGTATGCACCCACCTGATCGGCGCTGCCTCAAAGCACACGCCCCGTCGCCGACATCGGTCGATGAATCAACAAGGCATGCTCGGTGGCTTGCGTGCCACAGCATGCAAGCCATGGGTCTCAACCTCTCCAATACCGACTTCGGCCAGACGTTCGACGACACGAACGCGCACGATCTCCTGTTCGTCAGACTCCAACTGTGCGATGTCGCCGCGCATGCCCGATCCGAGAACGATCGTCCACCAGTCTGATGGATCGGCCAGCGGCTGACAGTAAGGAGCAGGCTCAATCACGGGATCAGCTGCACCGCCATCAACAATCAGACGTCGGAGACCCTCAGCGGTCGTCAGCCGGCCCCAGGGCGGTGGCCTTGTCGACCTGTCCGGCCTCATGCGCCGCAACTCCTCATAGAAGACAAGGCCCGCCGGTTCAAAGGGGCGCTCGCCCCATACGGTCACAACAAGTCGCCCCCCTGGCCGCAGCATCCGCCACAGTTCAGCCACTTGCGCTTCCATGTCGGCGACAAAGAAGATGGAAAACACGCTGATGATGGCATCAAAACTTTCATCCGCCTCGCCGGAAGCACCCATGTCGGCCCAGCGAAATTCAACGTTTTCAAGATTTTGCATGAAGGCTTTGTGGCGCGCGACCGCAAGCATCTGCATAGCGACATCCAAGCCTACAACACGGCCACCTGGACCCACGGCCTGGGCGGCGGGCAAAGCAGATGCACCGGTGCCGCACCCGACATCCAATACCCGTTCGCCGCAACGAAGGTCAGCCAACTCGACAGCGCGCCGGCCATGAATGTCCCAAAAAGAAAGAGCCGCTTCGTCGAAATGGTCAGCGGCAGCGTTGTATGTCATGGCAGCCCGTTCCACCGGGCTCATGGCAAGACTGTTCATCACCCTATCCTTGCTTTGCAGGAGCGAAACCCTGGGTCACCATCTGACAGCCGAAGGTCATGCGCCGGCAAACTCCGGATGTCGCCTCCTGCGCTGCCTGAAATCCGCGTTTTCAAAGCCTTGACATCGTCGATGGCTGGCAAAGCTCGTTCCGCAGACTGGAAGGTGACGCCCTCTTCGATCGAAAAGGGCGTCACCGGTACATTTATGGTCAGGCTCCACCGACTGACGGCAGGGTCGGGTCTGCGCCCCACTCTGCCCAGGAACGATGGTAGACGCGAACGCGGGCATAACCGAGCAGTCGAAGCGCAACATAACTGTGCGACGAAGCCAGCCCCACCTGACAGTGGATGACCACGTTGCGGTCTGGTCCCACGCCATGCCCGGTGAAATGAGCCTGCAGATCATCGGCAGGCAGAAACAACCCGTCCGAGCCGAGATTTCCCGTCCAAGGAACATTAATCGCCCAGGGAATGTGTCCATCCGCATAGGCCGTCGCCGGTCGCACATCAATGACCACGGTATCGGCGTCATCGCGATGGGACATGATATAGTCCGCGGAGGCCAGACGCCTTGGTGCGGGGGTCGGCACGAATGTCGCCGGTTGCATCACCTCCGCATCAGTGGATAGTCCGCCATTCTCATGCATCCATGCCTGAAGGCCACCGTTCAAAAGCGCAACGGACTGATGGCCGTAATGCTCCAGCAGCCAGAACATACGCGCCGCGTGAAAACCGCCACGATCATCGTAGAGCACAACTTTCCGGTCAGCAGAAACACCGATATTACCCAGAACAGTCGCAATCTCACCGAGGGGGCGAAGGGCGCCGTCAATCGGGCTTTGAGCTGCAACAACAGCGTTCGGATCAAGATGCACGGCACCTGGTATATGGCCTTCTCGGAAGGCGTCCCACGCCCGGACATCGACAATCAATGGACGGTCAGTTGCGCTTTCAACCTTCGCCATAAGGTCGCGTGCCGATATGAGCAGATCGGGCATCGCGTAACCGGTGCTGGCCATGGCCCCCGACGCAAGATACGGCAAGACCAGTGTGGTCAGTGCCAATCCGCCAAAGGTTCTGCGTGTGAGTTTCGGTTGCATATGGATACTCCTTTGCTGGCCCGTTCAGGTGGGTTGCGGAACAAGTCGCAGATAGGGTTTGGGCGCCTCCCAGCCATTGGGAAATTTTTGGCGGGCTTCATCATCGGAAACGGCAGGAACGATGATCACATCATCGCCTTGGCGCCAGTTCGCAGGCGTCGCCACCTTGTGACGAGCGGTCAGTTGCATGCTGTCGATCGCCCGCAGGATCTCGCCAAAGTCCCGGCCGGTGGTCATCGGATAGGTGATCATCAGCTTGATCCGCTTGTCCGGACCTATGACGAAGACAGTGCGCGCCGTGGCATTGTCCATAGCCGTACGCCCCTCGGCACCACCCTCGGTATCTTCAGGCAACATGCCGTAGAGTTTGGCGATCTTCAGATCGGGATCGCCGATCATCGGGTAATTGGGCGCAGTGCCCTGGGTCTCGGCGATATCTTCAGACCAGCTCCGGTGTGTATCCACCGGGTCCACCGAAAGGCCGATCAGCTTGACGCTGCGACGGTCGAATTCCGGCTTCATACGCGCCATCGCGCCAAGCTCCGTGGTGCAGACAGGCGTGAAATCCTTCGGGTGCGAAAACAGAACGCACCAGCTGTCACCGATCCAGTCGTGAAGACGGATCGGCCCTTCGGTTGTCTCGGCGCTGAAGTCCGGCGCCAGAGAATTGAGTGCAAGTACCATGACGGTCTCCTTCTTTCGATCAACAGGCGCACTCATCATCTGAGGCACTGTTGAGCAGCCACCTAAACCGGCACCTGCGGCAAGACCTGAAGGAGTTCTGAAGATTGTCTGAAAGGTTCCTGACAACGACCTGATGGGCAAAAAACCCATAGGGTCATCATGAAAATCACCGTAAGCAGCCTATCGCAAACTGCATGGCAGCCTGACGCAGGCGAACCTGATTGTGGCCGCTTGATGACATTCGAACGGTGCCAGGGCACCGTTCGAACAAGTCGGTTTACGAAGAACTTTGCAGCTGGAACCGTCTACTCAGCCGCATCGGCAGCTGCCGGGCGCGTGTCAGTCAAGAACCCGCCGGACTGGCGACGCCAAAGCTGGCTGTAAAGCCCGCCTGTCTTCAACAGACTGTCATGCGTGCCATCCTCGATGATGCGGCCTTGATCCATCACAATCAGCCTGTCGAGTTCCGCGATCGTCGAAAGCCGGTGCGCAATAGCAATCACCGTTTTACCCGCCATAAGCTCATAAAGGCTGTCCTGAATGGCCGCTTCAACCTCGGTATCGAGTGCTGAGGTCGCTTCATCCAGAAGCAGGATCGGCGCGTTCTTCAGAAGCACGCGCGCGATGGCGATACGTTGCCGCTGACCGCCGGACAGCTTCACACCGCGCTCGCCGACCTGCGCATCCAGGCCTTTGTTGCCCGCCACATCTTCCAGATCGTAGACAAAGCTATCCGCCCGCGCCATTTCGACGGCACGGCGAATATCCGCTTCGCTGGCTTCCGGACGGCCATAGGCAATGTTCTCCCGAACGGACCGATGAAGCAGCGCCGTGTCCTGCGTAACCACACCAATATGACTGCGCAGACTTTCCTGCTGCACACCGGCAACGTCCTGCCTATCGATGGTCACCCGGCCGGCTTCCACATCATGCAAACGCAGAAGAAGGTTGACCAGTGTCGTCTTCCCGGCTCCTGAGCGGCCGATGAGACCCACCTTCTCACCAGGCTGAATGGTCAGGTTCAAACCCTCGATCACGCCATCGTCTTTGCCATAATGGAAGGCAACGTTCTCAAACGCGATCTCACCTCTATCGACGTGCAACAGCGGCGCCCCGGGTTCATCCTGCACAAGACGCGGCTGTGACAGCATCGTCATCCCGTCATAGACGGTGCCGATGTTCTCAAACAGCATCGCCATTTCCCACATGATCCATTGCGAGATACCGTTGAGACGCAGAGCAAGCCCCATGGCCACAGCAATAGCGCCAACCGAAATTGACCCGGTCAGCCAAAAGCCGATCGACATCGCTCCCAGCGAAAACAGCAGCAGCATGTTGAGCAGGTAGAGCAGGATGTTGAACAGGCTCGACAACCGCATCTGCTTATGCACGGTCTGGAGAAAGGGCTCCATCGCCTCCTGCGCATAGGCTTCCTCACGCCCGGCGTGGGCAAACAGTTTCACGGTCGTGATGTTTGTGTAGCTGTCGACGACCCGCCCGGTCATGTCCGAACGTGCATCGGCCTGGACTTGCGCCACATCACGAAGACGCGGCACGAAGTACCAAAGGATGCCCAGATACAGCACCAGCCAGACGATCATGGGGATCAGCAGCCGAATGTCGGCTGACGCCGCCACGAACAGCATGCCGATGAAAAACGCCAGCACATAGACCAGCACATCGAACAGTTTCAGCACACTCTCGCGCACAGCAAGCGCGGTTTGCATCATCTTGGTGGCAACACGGCCGGCAAACTCGTCGGCATAGAAGGACTGGCTTTGCCCCAGCAGATAGCGGTGCGCCAACCAGCGGATGCGCATTGGATAATTGCCTAGCAATGTCTGATGCAGGATCAGCGTCTGCACGATCACGGCCAGCGGCAGGACCACAAGCATCAGGAAGCCCATCCACAGCAGTGTCCAGCCCTCCCGCTCCAGGAAGGTTGAACGCTCGCTGGACACCAGCCAGTCGACCACACGGCCCAGAAAGCTGTAGACATAGACCTCGCCAATGCCGATCGCGAAGGCAAGGACCGACGCGATCAGCACAGCCCGCCACGCACCACGGGTGTAATGCGCACAAAACGCAAAAAGCGTGGCCGGCGGAGTCACCGGCGCGACAGGCGGAAACGGGTCGAGGCGTCGCTCAAACCAGGCGAACATGGCTCAGGCCTTTGGCAAAGAAGAGTCGAAATGGGAAGCGCGGGCCAAGAATTCTCCCACGATCACCAACCATAGAACCATGATCATGACGCTGCGAGGGCATTGGCAAACAAATCGACCAAATCGGCAAACATTCTTGCCATACAGTGCCATTTAAGCGACACACCACCCCCACGCGCCAGCCCGTTCCCGTGCCCTCACCCCGAGAAACCCATGCCTGATAAAGCCCTCTCCCGTATCGGGTTCATCGCAAGTTCGGTGGTTGAAGCCCAAGAGGCCAAATCACGTTTTGAAGCCCGTTATGGACAGCATGAACTGGAAAACTGCGATGTCATCGTGGCGTTGGGCGGCGACGGTCTGATGCTCTCAGCTTTGCACCGGTTCATGAACTCCGACATACCGATCTACGGTATGAACCGTGGTTCGGTCGGTTTCCTGATGAACGAGTATGCCGAAGAAGGCCTTCTCGAACGGCTAGCGGCCGCGTTTCCGACGACGATACATCCACTTGCCATGCACGCCTGGGACGCCGATGGCAAAGTGCACGAAGCACGGGCACTCAATGAAGTGTCACTGCTACGTCAGACATATCAGGCGGCCAAGCTTCGCATCTGCGTGGACGACCGCGTAAGGATGGATGAACTGATCTGTGATGGTGCTCTGATCGCGACTCCGGCAGGCTCGACAGCCTACAACCTGTCCGCCCATGGTCCCATCCTGCCGATCACCGCAAGCATGCTTGCGCTGACACCTATAAGCCCCTTTCGGCCCCGGCGTTGGCGTGGTGCGATCTTACCGTCCAGTGCTGAAGTCCGCTTTGATGTGCTTGAAGCCGACAAGCGCCCGGTGGCTGTGGCAGCCGACGCTCAAGAGACACGGTCGGTCGTCCGGGTCGATGTCGTGGAATGCCGCACTGATCATGCCAATATGCTTTTCGATCCCGACCATTCATTGGAAGAGCGCATCCTCAACGAACAGTTCACAGGGTTCTGAGTTCAGGGCAGTGATGCCCGATTTGGTTGCATTAACAATCCTCTAACACCGATGGGCGATACTGGGCTTCATTTGTAGTGGATGGTTCTCGTGGCATACGATCTGTCGGCACTGTCAATTCTTGTCGTTGATGACTCACTCTATATGCGGCGCATCGTGCGCTCGCTGCTCAATGGCCTAGGCGTGCGTAAGGTTATGGAAGCAGAAGATGGTGCGGCTGCACTGGAGGTCTTCAACCAGCAACCGACCGATATCATCATCACCGACTGGGTGATGCCCGTGTTCGACGGACTGGAGTTAACGGCTGCCGTTCGCAACCAGGACAGCAGCGAGAACCCCTACACACCGATTATCATGATGACGGGCCATTCAGAGCGCAGTCGTGTGACCACCGCACGCGATAGCGGAATCACCGAGTTTCTGTCGAAGCCTATCTCAGCAAAACAGCTTTACCTGCGTATTGAAAACTGCATCGCAAATCCTCGCACGTTCGTAAAAACCAAAACGTTCTTTGGTCCTGACCGCCGTCGTTTCGTTCACCCGAAATACTCCGGCGAAATGAAACGTCAGGACGACACGGTCGCCGTCGATGAGTTGGAATGCAACGAGCTTGATGCCAGCTGACCTAACGTAAACGTTCGCACCTAACCAACGTGGAAAACGAAACCGTCTGGAAAGACTTTCTTTCTAGACTGAACGGCCAGGGCTAGCCGCATTGCGAGGTTAATGATGGGCAAATCAACGGATAAAGGTGATCACAGTACCATCACGCCCCCCAACACACTTCAGAAAAAAGTGCGTAGGCTGACCGGGCGTGATGCCAAATTTGACCCTATCGCAAAGGCCGAGCAGGCTGTTGAGCTGCTTTCGGTTAACTTTACCGATTGGATGGACAAAGAAGTCCAGCGCTTGATGGACATCTGGCAAACCAACAAGAGCACCGGTTTTGCAGGTGAAGCGCGAGGCGCGCTCTACCGGACGGCACATGATCTGCGTGGCGAAGCGGCAACGCTGGGCTTTCCCTCGGTAGGCCGGATTGCCGGTGTCTTTTGCGACATCCTCGACGCGATGAACGGCAAGCCGGTTCCCGATGATTTCCTGGAAAAATACATCACAGCCATCCGGGCCATTGCGCGTGAAACCAAAGCTGGTGAAGAAAATGCCACTGCTGCTGCATTGGCCGAGGAGCTCTCACACGCCGGTGCGGAAATGATCGACAAGGTCGACGATAGCAAGGCGGCGTGAGATAGCAGCCCGCAGGATTGAGCGCTCTAAGCAGCGAGAGCCTCGATAACTGCCGTTTCAAGGCCAAGTTCCAAATCATCCTGAATGACGAGATCGCCGGAACCCGGCGTGGGCGTTCGCACACGTCCCGTCTGCTGGCGCGCTTCCATCTGCATGATGTCAGCTGAAATGGAATGGCAGAGTGCAACAGTGGCGTCATTCAGTTCCGTATCGCCGCCACCACTGGCAGGTATATCGCTGCAGCGTTCATCAATCACTTCAAGAAGAGTTTCGGCAAAGAAGCCAGCAGTCCATGGCACATCGGCACGCGCAAGCTCCCGGGCCAGCACAAATGCCATAGAGAGTATGCAACGCACATCGCCAGAAAGCTTTGTCTTCTTCAAAAGTGTGGATGCAACGGTCGGTCGGGCATGCACAAAGGCTGTGCGCACCCGGTCCATCGAAACATCGGACAAACGCGCAACGAGCGCTTCCAACGCCGGCACCTGACCCGATAAAGCTGCCCGCAGAACAAAGGCTGGGGTCACCACGCCTCGCAGCAACAAGGCATCCACAACCCGCCAACAGCCTTGCCCGTCCAACCGGTCCATAAGCTCAAGAAGAGCACGCTCACGTGCAGCATCCGCAAGCCGTTCCAACCGCTTGTCGGGAACAAGTGCGCGGACAAAGGCATTCGCCTGATACGCCTGCGCACAGGCCGAGACCAACAAACACTGCAACTCGGGCGAGAGCTGCCGGTGTGCCTGAAGGACCTGCAAAGCATCCACATCAGCACCGAAGCGGGCGATGTAGTCTTCCAGATTATTTTCGCTTAGGCGCGCATAGGCATTGCTGACAAGTGCCATACAGGCGGCGACGCCAGCTAGCTCCAGAAGCATGCCGACAACGCGCTCGTCGAGATCGATGCGTTTGGCGATCGCCTGATCAATACCAGGCTCACCGCGGTGCAAACCGTCAACTAAATGGGTGGGCCGCAAGAGAGGTGATCGGGCGTAGAGTGGTTTGCAGACCGCCGGAACATCGTCAACAAGGCGCAGAACGAGCGCAGGCGGTGCGTCGCGCCGATCAGCAAAAACACTGGCCAAGCGCTCACGTACGGCGGTATGTGGATCGTCGAGCAGGGCGAACAGACCGGTGACCACCTTGCGGCGATCCTGATCGGAAAGTTTGGAGTGGAGGTAGGACCGAGCCAACGCATCGGCTGCCTCGATCCGCCGCTCCTTGGGCGCTCGGGCGGACCACTCCAAAAACGCATCAACAATCATACCGGTGGTACCAACTCCACCCCTGCACGCCATTCAGCCGGATTGCGATACGAACCGACCAGTTGCCCGCTTTGAACGAACGTCACAAGGTCCAGGGGCTGCCCTACGTCATCAGGACGGGCTACCGGATTGGGCAGGATGCCACCCGGATTGACCGGGGTTTGGGGCATTTGACCATGAGTGGCCACGACTTCCTCGGTAATCTGGGGCGTTTCAAGGCCCTCAGGCCGATAAAGCGCTGCGAAGAAAGGCACCGAGCCGCGTCCGGCTGGAGAAAACAGACCAAGCTGCGTCAAAGCATCCGGTGACACGGGGTCAGCCTTCGGCAAGTCAGCAAAACCCGACGGCTGCAGTGAAAGAGGTTCAGTGATTTCCCGCGCAGCAGGGGCCGGAGTGGGCGATGGAACCGACGAGGAACTGCGCGCCACCTGAACGGCAGGAAGCTGTGTCGAAACAGGATCCGTGGGGAACCCGTCCACCAGCCTGTCATAGAGTTGCCGAACGGAAACCGGTGCGCCTGAGCGATCATAGAAGAGGCCGCGGTTCGCTGCGGCCTGAGTCGGAAACACGTCCGCTGCAACCCGGTTCGGTTGCTGCTCGGCCAACGAGATAAGGCGTCCGGCACCCGATGGTCCAAAGACGTGTGCGACGTATCCTTCGCCGACCGTGACAGGGCGCCCGAGAGCGTTCTCAAGATCGGCGGCATTCTCCATCAGATAGAGCCCGCTCATCACCGCGGAGAGCTCCGGGTCATGACGCATGGCAAGCACGGCTTCGCGCGTTTCGGCACTTTCCACCCGGTAGCGGCCGTCCGAACGGCGTTCGATAGCGGCCGCCTCCCGACCCAACCCAAGGGTATCGCCATGCTCATGCATCATGCCGAGCCAAGTCTGTTCGATGAACTGGAAAGGGCCTCGAGCCGTTGAGGTGGCCGCTGCTGCGTTCACATCAAGGCTGCTTTCGCGCATTGCGGTGGTCATGAAAAAGTCGAACGGCAGGCCGGTCGTTTGGGAAGCGGACGCAAACGCTTGCTCTATCCGCGCAGAAGCACCGTTTGCCTGCGCCGTTTCCGAAGACGCTGGCCGTTCTTGCGGGCGTGGGCCCGACAGTTCGGGAACTGAAAACAAGGACAGGAAAGACTGCATTGCACCGCTCCGCCGATCAACGCGCAGTGTCGGGCAGACATGGTAAATGGAGAATTAACAGAAGGGCTCAAACGCCCGATTCAGGGGACTTTGGGCGTCGTTTCTCGACGATGGTTTCGGCGATCGCATAATCCATATAGCCGCAGCGCGCGACGAGGGCAGCCTTGTTCGAGTCGAACCGCCCCTCGTCCGTAAGGTAGCCATCATTCACATGCACGCCGACCACCTCGCCGAACACCATCCAGTTCCCGCTCTTGCTGCCATCCTTGCCAAGCGGCTGGATGATTTGCGTCACAACGCATTCAAGCGCCGATGGCGCGTCGACAATGCGAGGCGCAGCAACCAGTTCGGCATCCTCGCAGGCCAACCCGGTGGCGGCAATCTCGCTCACACCACGGGGGTATGTTGCAGAACTCTGGTTCATCGCATCGAACAACGCATGCGATACACTATGGGCGACGAAACACCCGGTCTCGCGGGCAAAGGTCAGCGAATCCTTCTCACCGGATGAAGAAAACATCACAATCGGCGGCGCATCGCTCACCGCATTGAAATAGCTGTACGGAGCGAGGTTATCTGCACCTGATGGGCTGCGCGTCGCAATCCATCCGATCGGTCGAGGTGCCACGAGCGCCTTGAACGGGTTGTAGGGAAAAGGATGCCCCTCACTTGGTTTGAAAAACATCGCCGAGGCTAACCTTGCCAATGGGTAAGATGATCGTCGAGCAAAGGACGCGGTCGTTCACTTGGCGGTGCCGCCGGCGTGCCGATATGGATGAAGCCAACGATTTTTTCCTTTATCTCGACACCGAGAAGACGTTTCGCCTCAGCGTTGTAGGTTGCCCAACCAGTGAGCCATTGCGCACTCAACCCCATGGCATGAGCACCGGTTATCAAGTTCATCGCGCTCGCCCCCGCAGACAGTTCCTGCTCCCAGATCGGGATTTTGACGTGCTCGCGAGCGGTACTGACCACGACCAGGCACATCGGGGCTTGTTGAAAAACATGGGCAACCTTGTCGTGCGCTTCCTGGGTCATGTCCGGTTCATCAGCTTCACGTAACGCCCGCAACATCGGCGCAAGTTTGGTACGAGCACCGCGGTCGAGAGCGATGAAACGCCATGGTGCAAGCTTGCCATGATCCGGAACGCGCATGGCAATGGTGACAAGCCCGGCCAGTTGATCGGGCGTCGGCCCAGGGTCGTTGAGAAAGGCGGCTGGAACCGTTCGACGCGTCTGCAACAGGTCAAGCGCGGGTTTATCATTCATCGGGTACTACACTCCAAAGCTGATGAGGTCTTGATGCGTTTTAGCGGGTTTGGCAAAGCTTGATAGCAAAACCGGGATAGAACAGCCGTCGAGTCGCACTTTCAACGTTATTGTTTGTGCGATGACTTGAAATCGCCACCACTTTCGCGTCGAACATATCCATGTTTGCAAAGCACTTTCCTTGTTGGCTTGCCGTTACGGCTGCAATGGCGATCTCCGCTCCGGGCGTCCTGATGACTGCCGCTTTGGCACAAAGCGGCGCGGAACGCGTGGCGCCGCCAAACCCGGTAGCGCGCCCTGCCGAGATCAACGCGTCCACATTCACACCCGCTGAGAGCGATGCCGCAGACCCCTTCGACCTGGCTCCCGCATCTCCTGAAAACACTGCGCCATCAATCGAAGTACCGGCCGAACCAAGCTTTGAGATTGTTGTGCCCGACCGTGACGCGGTCGGCGTGCCGGTTCGTTTTTCAGCAGTTCTTTCCGAAGGCGGCCCGCAACTGCAAAGCGATCTGGTCTGGACTGTTTATGCACTCACCGATGGACAGATCGATGACGAGGATCTCTTTCTCAGCGAACAAGGCGGCACGCTCGCCACAACACTGCCACCGGGCAGCTACATCGTGCATGTGTCCTACGGCATGGCGACGCTTTCGCGGCCTCTGACCATCAGCCAACAGGGTCTGACCGAAACGTTCGATCTCAACGCTGGAGGCGTATCTCTGCGTGGCGCAATCTCGTCTGAAGATTTTCTTCCCCATGAGGTTGTTACCTTCCAGATATTCCCGGAGTCCGTTGAAAACTTCGAAACCGCCGAACCGATCGCGCGCGACATCGATGAGCGCACGATCCTGGTGGTTCCAGCCGGGCGCTACACCATCGTCAGCCGCTACGGCGACGTGAACGCCATCGTCCGCGCTCAGATCGATGTGGAAGCCGGTCAGTTGACCGAAGCGGTCATGTTCCACAGCGCAGCACAGATCACGCTCAAACTGGTCAACGAGCCGAACGGCGAGGCTCTGCCAAACACGGCCTGGAGCGTTCTGAACCCTGGCGGTGACATTGTGCGCGAGTTCGTCGGTGCATTTCCAACGATGGTGCTGTCAGAAGGCGACTACACCATCATCGCTCGCCATGATGGCCAGGTGTTCAGCCGCGACTTCGCCGTTGTTTCCGGCGTCAATCGCGAAGAAGAACTGGTCGCGCAATAGCGCGCGATCAGTTCATAAGATGATGATTAGGCAGTCTGAGACAGAGCGTGAGTGTACTTGCGCGCCTGATCAGGCGGTGTTGCTTCCTCCCGCAGGGTCGAAATCGCTTCTTCAAGGCTCATCGCGGTCTGATGCTTGACGCCCAGGCGGCGTACATTGACCGAGCGTTCCTCAGCCTCACGATTGCCGACCACGAGGATCACCGGTGTTTTCTGCAAGGAATGCTCACGCACCTTGTAGTTGATCTTCTCGTTACGGATGTCGAGCTCCACATTAAGACCGGCGTCCAGCAGAGCCTGATATACTTCCTGCGCGTAGTCATCAGCGTCTGAGGTAATTGTTGCAACGACAATCTGCACCGGGGCGAGCCAAAGCGGGAAGTGTCCAGCATAGCTTTCGATCAAGATACCGAGAAATCGCTCGAGCGAACCGCATACCGCCCGGTGAATCATCACCGGCTGCACCTTCTCACCGTCCTTGTCGACATAGAAGGCGCCGAACCGTTCCGGCAGATTGAAATCAACTTGCGTTGTGCCGAGTTGCCAGTCGCGGCCGATCGCATCGCGTAGCGTGTATTCGAACTTCGGCCCGTAAAACGTACCTTCGCCTTCATTGATACCGATCTTGATGCGTGAATCTTCAGCCGCCATACGCTGCAGGGAACGCTTCAAAATCTCCTCAGCATGATCCCACATCGCGTCGGTTCCCACGCGCTTTTCGGGACGCGTGGCGAGCTTCACTTCTACCTCGTCAAAACCGAAGTCCTCATAAACAGACATCATCAGATCATTGATCTTCAGAATTTCCGATTCCAATTGATCCTCTGTGCAAAAGACATGGGCATCGTCCTGTGTAAACGCGCGCACACGCAACAAGCCATGCAGCGCGCCGGACGGCTCATATCGGTGCACAACACCAAACTCGGCCAGCCGCGTCGGCAGATCGCGGTAACTTTTCAATCCGTGCTTGAAGATCTGAACATGACCAGGGCAGTTCATCGGTTTGAGCGCATAGATGCGATCGTCGGCGTCCGGATCATCAGCATGCGTCAGCGTATGCGCTGACTGAACGCCGAACATGTTCTCCTGGTACCAGCCCCAATGGCCGGATGTCTCCCAAAGAGACTTGTCGAGGATCAGTGGAGAGTTGATCTCCTGGTAGCCATCCTTGGCGATGCGCCGGCGCATGTAGTTGGTCAAATTCTGGAACAGCGTCCAACCCTTGGGATGCCAGAAGACGGTGCCGGGTCCTTCCTCCTGAAAATGGAACAGGTTCATCTCACGGCCCAGCTTGCGATGGTCGCGCTTCTCGGCTTCCTCCAGCATGTGGAGGTGGGCTTTCAGGCCCTTTTCATCCGGCCAAGCGGTGCCGTAGATGCGGGTCAGCATGGGGTTGTCGCTGTTACCACGCCAATAAGCACCGGCCACCTTCATCAACTTGAAAGCCTGACCGATTTGTCCGGTGGATGCCATGTGGGGACCGCGGCAAAGATCAAACCAGTCACCTTGAAAGTAGATCTTCACGTCTTCGCCATCGGGGATGGCATCCAGCAACTCGACCTTGAAGTCTTCCCCCTTTTCCTTGAAGACGTCCGCCGTCTTCTCGCGGCTCCAGACCTCCTTGGTGAAAGGCTGGTTGCGCGCAATGATCTCGCGCATCTTCTTTTCGATGATCGGCAGATCGTCTGTGGTGAACGGTTCATCGCGATAAAAATCGTAGAAGAAGCCATTTTCAATGACCGGACCGATCGTCACCTGCGTCCCAGGCCAAAGCTCCTGCACGGCTTCGGCCATGACATGAGCCGCATCGTGGCGAATAAGCTCCTGAGCGCGCGGATCATCACGCGTGACGATCTCCACCGCACAGTCGTTGGTCAACGGGTCGGCAAGGTCAACCACCTCTCCGTCTACGGCAAGCGCAACCGCCTTCTTAGCTAGTGACTTGGAAATTGAAGCGGCAAGGTCAGCACCGGTCGATCCGTCGTCAACGGCGCGAACAGATCCATCGGGCATGGTGAGATTGGGCATGGTTAGGCTCCTGTTGGCTCAACTCCTGCCTACGAGTGCAGGTAAGCGCATAGAAATACGGCTCGGTAAGCCGGCGGATCGGCCCTGGCACTGCTAGAGCTGATGATCCTTGGGGATATGGGCACCGGTCCAGTACCCATAGCGCCACGGCGTATACCAGCGTGCATTCGGGTTCAAGCGCTCCGGCACCGGATCAAGTCCCGATGACCCAAGCGGTCGGCAACGCCATATACGTGCGGCTCCCATCCAACTGCCGGCCCAGGCACCATGTCGGGCGATCGCTTCATCCGTGTAAGTCGAGCAGGAGGGAATGTGGCGGCACGTACGGCCGAAAACCGACGACAGCGTCAGTTGATAAATCCGTATCAGGACGCGAAGAAGCGTGCGCAAATCTAAGCCGCAGGCGCTGTATCGGTGGCCAACGCCTGTTCCACAGCCTCGGCGGTGGCTTCAAAGGCGAGCATGACCGAGGCATGGCGGGCTTTGTAATCGCGGACGCTTTCAAAGACCGCGAGATCGGAAAAACGCTCATCGAACCGGATGTCTTCTCCTGAAAGCAGAGCCCGCAGCCCGTCACGCGCGGTAACGATCTCCTCGTGGCTGGCACCTATGACCCCTTGTCCAAGAACAGCGGCCGAAGCCTGGCCCAAAGCACATGCCTTCACGTCCTGCGCAAAAGAGGAAACCCGGCCTTCCTGATCCAAGACGACATCGGCCGTTACCACGGATCCGCAGAGACGCGCATGGCTTGTCGCCGTCCCACCGGGCGCATCAAGCCGCCCAAGATGAGGAATGCTTGCCGACAGGGTAAGAAGCTTGGTGCTGTAAAGATCATCCAGCATGGGTACGATCCATAAGAAACATGGCACTACACGATGTTGTGATGCCATCATGGTTGAACGGCACTAGAAGATAAGCCGATTGAACCCATATGCAATCCGGCTCGTAAGCGGCATACTGTCAGCACCGTGGCAGCAGTGCGGTATCACAACGTTCGGGCTTTCTGGTCCAACGGAACACGCAATACGTAGATCCGGTGCAATGACAGAAGAAGAAAAACACTATCCGGAGACAGTCATGGACGCGATACTCGACAGCCTGAAAACGTCAGAGGCGCGCAAAGCGCTTCCTCGCCCTTCACGCGAAGAAGCAGAAGCTGCCGTTCGCACGCTCATTTCATGGGCCGGCGACGACCCGGATCGCGAGGGCTTGCTCGACACGCCGAAACGCGTTGCGAAGGCTTATGGAGAGCTGTTCTCCGGCTATGACGCCGATATCGAAGAGATTCTCGATCGGGTTTTCGAGGAAGTCGAAGGCTATCAGGACATTGTTCTTCTGAAGGACATCACCTTTCACTCACACTGCGAGCACCACATGGTGCCGTTCGTCGGGAAAGTCCATATCGCCTACTATCCACGCGCAGGGGTGGTTGGCCTGTCCAAACTAGCCCGCCTGGTGGATGCCTATGCCCGCCGGCTGCAAACACAGGAAGCCATGACGGCGCAGATTTCCATGGCAATCGAAGAATATCTCGGACCACGCGGCGTCGCCGTGATGGTCGAAGGAGAGCATATGTGCATGTCCATGCGTGGCATCCGCAAATCAGGCTCGACAACCGTGACGACACGCTTCACCGGCGCATTCGAATCGGCCGATGAACAGGTACGCTTCTTGACGCTCGTCCGCGGATAGGTTCGATGAAAGCTGTGCAGGCGCGATTCCATCCCGGAGTTGCTTCGCACAGCCCGTCACCAGCCTGTCTTGCCGATCCATGTCTCTTCCTCCACCGTCCGCCGACCCGAAATCACAAGAATTCGGAACCGCCTTTGCACCCCGATTTGACGGCGCTGGCCTTGTGACGGCCGTCACCATCGATCACATTTCAAAAAATGTGCTGATGGTTGCGCATATGAATGAGGAAGCTATCCGCCAGACACTATCGTCGGGCTATGCCCACTATTGGTCGCGGTCTCGCGCATCGCTTTGGAAAAAGGGCGAGTCGAGCGGCGAGTTGCAAAAGCTCCATGCGCTCTATGTTGACTGCGATCAGGATGCCCTGGTGGTGGAAGTCTCGGTCGAAGGCCATGGTACAGCCTGCCACAACGGTTTCCGTTCCTGCTTTTACAGGGTGGTCGAAGCATCCGACGGCAGGTTGCACCTGCGGATGGATGACGAGCCCCTGGTGTCGAAGGACACCCTGTATGGTGGCACGCCATAGAGATTGCGATGCCAGCCAGCGATCTCACCCAGATTGACGAAACCCTGCCAAGCGGTATGCCGAGCATTGGCTTGGCTCTGGGTGGGGGCGCAGCGCGGGGATGGGCGCATATCGGTGTTTTGGAGGTTCTGGCCGAAAACGGCATTGTGCCCGATGTCATCGCCGGCACGTCCATCGGTGCCGTGGCAGGCGGCGCTTTCAGCGCCGACAAACTACCGGAACTCAAAGACTTTGCTTTGAGCCTCAATTCGGCACGCCGGGTCATTTCTCTGGCCGATCTCACACCGCTCTCCAGCGGCCTTGTAGGCGGCAAAAAGCTGGAAAGCCGCCTGAAAAATCATCTCGGTGGCCTGCGCATCGAAAACTTGCCGATCCGCACGGTCTTCATCGCATCGGAACTCGCCACCGGCCACGAGATCTGGCTGCGGCGCGGCGATATGATTGAGATGATGCGGGCTTCCTACGCTCTTCCGGGAGTTTTCAAACCGGTGCCGATCAATGGCCGCGCCCTCGTCGATGGTGCACTGGTGAATCCGGTTCCCGTTTCGGTTTGCCGCGCCTACGGCGCACGTCTGGTCATCGCGATCAACCTGTCGCCGGAAACCATGCCGCATGGTGGCGTGGTTCCGGATTTACCGGATTTCGATGAACAACTCGCGCTTGCTGAAGACGAAGAGACGGATGCAAACGGCCCAGAACAGCGGTTTGGATGGCGCGACCTCACAGGCCTTGCCAATCCATTCCGCACGGTGCTGCGCAGCCAGTTTGGCGCAAGTGACGGCTCAGGTCCCCGGGGTATCCCCGCCGTCATGATGCAGTCGTTCACGATCATTCAGGACCGCATGACACGCTCACGGCTTGCAGGCGATCCGCCCGACGTCACCATAGATCCCTATGTCGGTGGCATTGGCATGTTTGATTTTTACAAGGCCGAGCAAGCCATCGCCGCAGGCCGGGAAGCAGCTAGCCGCAAGCTTGATGACATCGCGCATCTGTCCGAACGGCTGAAAATCAGCTAGCCGCTAGCTCGCTAGCTCGATGCGATGTAATCCCGCAACGCTTCAGCTTCCCGTTGCACCTCTTCGATCCGTGCCTTGACGATGTCACCGATGGATATAATGCCGACAAGGTGGGTATCCGACACAACAGGCAGGTGACGAAAGCGGCCGGATGTCATTTTTGCCATCAGATCATGGCTCGATTCGTGCTCGGCACACGTGACGACGGATTGCGTCATGAAGGTGGAAACGGGCTGATCGACCACCGATGCGCCGTTTTGCGCCAGCGCCCGCACGACATCACGCTCCGAAATGATCCCGGCCACGCCGTTCTGGGCATTGGTGATAACGATAGCACCGATATTCTTATCGGCGAGATCTTCAATAATCGCCATCATCGGTGCATCCGGCATAGCCGTAGCAACGTCGTGGCCTTTTTCGGCCAGAATTGCACTTACCTGCATCGCATCCCCCTTGTTTGGCTCAGCGTTCCTCATAACGTGGGCTGCTTATTGAGTATGCCGCAGCCCTCCGATGGTGTGAGCATGCGCCAAACAATCACACGATGGCAAGACCACCGCTGTTGAGGTTCAATCACGCGGCATGACAGCGTGTTTCGCTGTTTAAACCGAACGGATCGGCCGCGCCCGATCGATCAACGGAAAGCCGAAGAAACCGAGCGCGAAACCCCCGATATGCGCCTGCCAGGCAACGCTTGAACCTTCGTCAACGCCAGGAATGGACACGGCGCCAAAGAGCAGGTTCGACACGAGCAGCATGCCGCAAAACATCAAAACAGTCGGGTTGCTCCAAACATCTCTCAGCGGTTGAATCGGTCTCGCACGGACGAGTTCCGGATGACGCACGGCATGAAACATACCTTGATCGCGCGGATCGAACACGAAACGCGCAGCACCACCCATGATGGCCGATATCCCCGCTGACGCACCGACCAGGGGCGCTGCACTGCCCCAGAAAACCAGAAGATGGGTCGCCGCACCCGCAATAGTGCCCGCGATCAATAAGACTAGAAAACGGTTGGTGCCAAGGCGACGAACCACCGGCGCGCCAAACGTAACCAGCCAGAGCGCGTTCACCGCCAGATGCATCCAATCGCCATGCAACAGACCATAAGTCGCTAAAGTGCCGTAGCTGAGCCAGGACGGTCCGGCGAAGAACTGACTCACCACCACATCGGAAGCCAGCAGACGAGCCGGAAAGAACGCAAGATTCAAAAACAGCGTCGTGCCGAAATTCTGCGGACCATAGAGAACCATCGCATGCACGAGAACGAACACACCAATGAGCGCCAACAGAAGCGGCGGCACATTGATTGCCTGCTCGCGCTGGGGAGGTCGTGGACCCAGCGGTCCTCCATTTGACGGCTTTCTCAAGGGTTCCATTCGCGTTCAAGCCTTCCGGATCTCTGTGTAGTGCTGCGCCATCAATATAGTCTTGCCACGTGACGATGCGAGCAGGTCACTTGGCCGCAAAGCCCAAAAAGCCATCGGACGTGAGCAAAAAAACTTTCATGGTAAAAAAAAGCCGCTGGCTCACGCCAGCGGCTGGTCACATCCCCGGTCACCAACAAGCAGGTTTTCCAAGGTCTGCAACCCTGGTTGAAACGCAGCAAATCGACCATCCCATAGGATACTAAAACTGATCATCCACAGATGTGAACAGGTATTAACATCAAGGATATCCACAGGACCAGCAAGGCTAACGCTTGGTTAACCTTAATTAACGCTTAAGCCTGCATTTCCGGCAAATACGTGCTGAATAGTCGACCAACAAGTCCCGTTAGCACCGTCCCAAGATGAGACGGATGCCGGCAGAGAGTGGTTGAGTATTATGAAATCGGTAAGCACACGAGAGCTGTACGCCTACTGGCAAGACCTTCGCGGCGAGCGACCCGCGCCGGAACGTCGTGATATCGAGCCGGCCGCCATCAAGACACTGCTGAGCGATGTGTTCATTCTTGAGCACACCACTGGTGCTGACTTCAAATACCGGCTTGCAGGTTCATCGCTTTGCGCTGCTTACTGCCGCGAGCTCAAGGGCCGCCCCTTCGGCCTGTTCTGGAATAAAGAAGATCATGAGGCACTCGAAACCACGCTGACGGCCATTCGCGAAGATGCCGCGGCAGCCGTAATCGGCTATCGTGGAGTGAACGATCGTCACCAGAGCGCTTCGTTTGAGATGCTGCTTCTGCCATTACGCTACGGTGGCGAAGACTTTCCGCGCATTCTTGGCATCGCTATCCCGACCGACTCAGAATACTGGCTGGGCGTTCATCCGATCACGAGCCATGAAATGGTGTCGATGCGTCTTATCTGGCCGGATGAGCAGCCTGGCTTCATGCGCCAGGTGGTCAATGCCGACACGCTGCTGGACAACACGTTCCTGAACGACGGATCATCCGGCGCTGATGCGGATGACCATAACTTCGCTATGACAAGGCTCAACAGCACGATTGCTGAAACCCGCGCAACGGCGCGTCGGCAGGCGTTTCGCGTAATAAACGGCGGACGGAGTTGACGTAACGGCTATGTGCGGCACAGAGCACCAGCCTACTTTCAACAATTCATCATCAATTTACACTACGTTTAGCGCTCATTTACCTTGCCGTAGCAAGGTGCAGATCAACTGACAGAGTTCAAGCGATCTACTGATGCTGCCTAGCGCACTTGAAATAGCCTCATCACACGCTGCAGATCGACGCCGTTATCAACGCGTTGAAGTCAATCTGCTTGGCCGCTTCATGCTGCCGAACTGGCAGGAATATCCCTGTCAGGTCGTGAACATGTCTCCCGGCGACGCTGGCCTGATCTCACCTGTGACAGGTAACATCGGCGATCGGATTATCGCCTACATCGATCATATCGGCCGAATTGAAGGCACGATCGCCCGCCACATTTCCGGTGGCTTCGCGATGACGATCAAGGCATCGGCTCACAAGCGCGATAAGCTCGCATCTCAACTCACTTATCTTGCCAACAAAGACCTCCTGAATCTTCCCGAGGATCGTCGCCATCTCAGGCAGCAGGTCGAAAACCCTTATTCGCGTCTACGCATGCCCGACGGCCGCGAGTATGACTGCACTGTTCTGGACATCTCTTTGTCTGGTGCGGCTGTCCGCACCACGGTCCGGCCGGCGGTCGGATCGACAGTGCACCTAGGTAACATGCGTGCCCGCGTGGTGCGTCATGTGGAGGACGGCATCGCTTTGGAATTCTCAAACGTCCAAAAGGACGAAGACACGTCGGCCGCCTTCGTCAAATAGTTGCACCTGTCGCAAGTGCATCGTTTCGAGCCGCGCCCAGCGCGGCTTTTTTTATTCCTCTTCCAGTTCTTAGGGTCAGGACTCATTCATCTGGTTGAAATGGTCGTGGCGCATTTGTGCGGATGCAAGGAGCAAGTCCGCAGGACGTCTTTCGACGTTCAAGGGGTTGCGACAAAGCAGTCCGTGCAAACACGCTCGATCTGCCGGCGCCCTACGGCGTCAAAGCCCTTGACCGGGGGATGAACCCCGCTCTTCGGACTTTTCCTTGTATGGCTTGCCATATCGAACGCCATTCCAATCACATGAATGGGTCCTGACCTAGAGTGCCGATGATACCGCCGAGCGCCCGTGGCGGGCAGATTGATTAAAATGTGAATCAAATGCGCTGAAACATTGAATCAAGATCACATCAAATACAGTATTTATTTTAGAAATATTCGATTATTGTTTGTACTTTGACTTGAACAAGCAAGTAAAAGTACAGTGATAGAACCTTCTCCACGACAAGGAGGGGTTCCATGCAAAAGAAAATTCTTGGAATTATTGTGGGCACTATTATGGCGGGACATCTGAGCGTTGCTCATGCCGATGTTCCCTATATGGAAATCATGGGCGCGACGAGCGCACCGATTGGCTACGTACAATTGTGCGAACGCACGCCGGAGATCTGCGTTCAACGGACTGCTTCACCGAGCGTCGTCCAGCTCAGTGAGGCATCGTGGCGTGATTTGCTGGCGGTCAACACGCACGTCAACCAGGCCATCCACCCTATTACCGATGCCGAGTTGTACGGTCACCCGGAAGTGTGGACCATGCCGACCACATATGGTGACTGCGAAGACTATGTCTTGATGAAGCGGCAGATGCTGATTGACCGCGGCTGGCCCGCCTCGGCTCTGCTTATCACCGTGGTGCGCGAGCGATCCGGCGAAGGTCATGCCGTTCTAACGGTTCGTACCGATCGCGGCGACTTCATCTTGGACAACCAGGAAGCGAACGTCCTTCGCTGGGACGAAACCGACTACCACTACATCAAGCGGCAGTCTGAGTTCGATGAGACGGTCTGGGCATCCATCAATGACATTCGCGCTTAGACCTTAAGCGCCAACGAAAGCTGGTTCGGTCACGTCCCCACCCTCCCCGTCCCCAAAGATCGGGCCAGCGGGCGCTGGCGTCGAACTGACGCCCGTCCAGATGGACGGCAAGCGCGGGGCGCGGAAGGCTGTTCCGCGCCCCGTCTTGCACGAT
>JANQJE010000047.1 GCA_028281795.1 Cohaesibacteraceae bacterium
TGCTGGGGCAGGTTGTCCCAATCGGCGCAATCTGCCCCAGCAGGGCATGAACCAATGCGCCCATATCGCCTATCAGGAAGCCGATGCCGAACTGAACCGCGTCTGGCAAGAGCTGCGCGAGCGACACGGCGAAGGTCACAGCTGGGGAGCGATACTGGCGGCGCAACGCGCCTGGATCCCTTTCCGCGATGCCCATTGCGAAGCTGAGGCGGCGCCCTGGGAAGGCGGATCGATGCAGCCCTTTGTCCGGTCCACCTGCCTTAGCGCCCTGACCGAACACCGCACGGCGCAATTGCGCACTTTTCTGAACGAGCCTTGATCATGCACCTCGATTGAAGGAGCCCCCCATGCCCGCAACACTGTCCCGCGCCGCCTATGCCGGCATGTACGGTCCGACCACCGGCGACAAGGTGCGTCTCGCCGACACTGAACTTTTCATCGAAGTGGAGCGCGACCTGACCACCTATGGCGAGGAGGTCAAGTTCGGCGGTGGCAAGGTGATCCGCGATGGTATGGGTCAAAGCCAGGTGACGCGCGCCGACGGCGCGATGGACACCGTCATCACCAACGCGCTGATCATCGATCACACGGGCATCTATAAAGCAGATGTCGGCCTGAAGGACGGGCGTATCGCCGCCATCGGCAAGGCCGGCAATCCGGACACACAGCCGGACGTCGACATCATCATCGGCCCGGGCACCGAAGCGATTGCCGGCGAAGGCAAGATCCTGACAGCCGGTGGCTTCGACGCACACATCCACTTCATCTGCCCGCAACAGATCGATGAAGCGCTGATGTCCGGTCTCACCACCATGCTGGGCGGTGGCACTGGCCCGGCCCATGGCACGCTGGCCACCACCTGCACGCCGGGTCCTTGGCACATCGGCCGGATGATCCAGTCGTTCGACGCCTTCCCGATGAACATCGGCCTGGCAGGCAAGGGCAACGCCTCGCAACCTGCCGCGCTGGAAGAGATGGTGCTGGGCGGCGCCTGTGCGCTCAAACTCCACGAAGATTGGGGCACCACGCCCGGCGCCATCGACTGCTGCCTGTCGGTGGCCGACCAATACGATGTGCAGGTGATGATCCACACCGATACGCTCAACGAGTCGGGCTTTGTGGAATCGACCATTGATGCCATTGCAGGGCGCACCATTCACGCGTTCCACACGGAAGGTGCCGGCGGCGGCCATGCGCCCGACATCATCAAGGTCTGCGGCCTCGACAACATCCTGCCGTCATCGACCAATCCGACCCGGCCCTACACCGTGAACACAGTGGCTGAACATCTCGACATGCTGATGGTCTGCCATCACCTCGACAGCCGCATTCCCGAAGACATCGCCTTCGCCGAGTCGCGCATCCGCAAGGAGACAATCGCAGCCGAAGACATTCTGCACGATATGGGCGCTTTCTCGATCATTGCCTCGGACAGCCAGGCGATGGGCCGCGTCGGCGAAGTGCTCATCCGCACCTGGCAGACTGCCGACAAGATGAAGCGCCAGCGCGGTCAGCTTCCCGAAGAGACCGGCGAGAATGACAATGTGCGGGTGCGCCGCTACATCGCCAAATACACGATCAACCCGGCCATCGCCCACGGGCTTTCCAAGGAAATCGGCTCCATCGAGATCGGTAAGCGGGCCGATCTTGTGCTCTGGAACCCAGCCTTCTTCGGCGTGAAACCGGACATGGTGCTGGTCGGTGGCAGCATCGCGGCGGCGCCGATGGGCGATCCGAACGCCTCGATCCCGACACCGCAGCCGGTGCACATGCGCCCCATGTTCGGCGCGTTCGGCAAGGCCATCACCAACTCGTCAGTCACCTTCGTGTCCAAGGCTGCCCTGGACGCCGGTCTTCAGGAAACGCTCGGCGTAGAGAAAGGTATGGTCGCCTGTGACAACACCCGTGGCGGCATCTCCAAAGCCTCGATGGTGCACAATGATGCCACTCCGGCGGTTGAAGTGGACCCGGAAACCTATGAGGTTCGTGCCGATGGTGAACTGCTCACCTGCGAACCCGCCGAGGTTTTGCCCATGGCCCAGCGGTATTTCATGTTCTGATTCCATCGGCTGGCGGATTTGAAACGTCATCAACTTGGCATATGGTCCATTCGCAGGCGTTCTCGTCTGTTTGCGAATACACAGTGGGGTTGGTTTTGCGTTCCCAGTTGCACAGCTTGGTGCTGGTTGGGCTCTCTTGCCTGATGGTGGCTGCCTGCGGTTCGCGACCCGAGATCGTCTACATCCCAGCGGATGAGACAGCCACACAGATCGAGCCGGTTTTCCTTGGCACGACCCGCGCGCTTGCTGCTGAAGGTTTCACAACCGAACGGCAGCCAGGGACGCGTTTTGCCCGATACGGGATTTCTGTCCCGCCCGAACGCGAAGAAGGTGCCGTTCCCTATAGCGATTCAACGCCCGACCCCAATCGGTACTTCCTCGTTGCAGACCAACAGTTTTTTGAGGGCGCTGCCGATTTCCAGACGGCATTGACGACGTCGCTGGCGGCACGGCCGGAAGATGAGCGCAACCTCATTCTCTACATCCATGGGTACAACAACACATTCGCGCAGAGTCTCTACCGTACGGCGCAGATGCGTTATGACTATCAAATACCTGGGGTTGCTGTTCACTTCTCGTGGCCGTCACGTGCGGACGCGCGAGGCTATGTGTATGATGGAAACAGCGTTCTGGTAGCGCGCGATGAGCTGGTCCGTTTCCTGGAAATCCTGAACGATACGAGGCCAAGACGGCTCATTATCATGGCCCATTCGATGGGGGCACACCTAGCGATGGAGGCCCTACGAACTCTCGCACTGACCGAAAACCGAGCGCCAATCGACGCGATTGATGGCGTGGTGCTGATGTCGCCGGATATCGATCTGGACGTTTTCCGGACACAAGCGGCCGCTGTTGAACCGCTGCCGCAACCTTTCGTGATCTTCACGTCACAAAACGATCGGGCCCTGCGTCTGTCCGCGCAGATCGCAGGTCGCATTGAGCGGGTCGGCAACATCGACACCGCTGCAGATGTCGCCGACTTGGACGTCACACTGATCGATATCAGCGACTTCGACGGAGGAGAGGGCGACGGCCTGAACCATATGGTCGCGGCCACCTCACCTGCCGTCGTCGCATTGGTACGTCACGCCGCACGGACCAGCGCCGCACTAGAGGGTGAAGATCAAGACCCCAGACAGGAACCACGTTTCCTGCCAGGTACTGTCGATACGGTGCGCAATGCCACCCAAATCGTGCTCTCTCCGCTCAACTAGGCAACAGCAAACGTCTCGACTGAGCGGCCTTTCCATGCGGCCAGAGTGTCGGGAGCCTTCTGCCGTCAACACTTTTCTCGACCATATCCACCACACGGCGGGCAGAATGATCTGGGAGAAATCAAGCATCGCTCTGGGTCGCATCCAGCGCACATGAAGGTTTCGATGCGCTATTTGGATGGACGTCGGAAAGCGGCACCCAGCCTTGACTCTTTGTAAGCACACACTTACCGTAAGTAATGACTTACGAAAGTGTCCTGACTGCACTGGCCGATCCCACACGCCGTCAGATCTTTGAAGATCTGCGTGCCGGCCCGATGGCCGTCACCCATCTGGCTGAATCGCGCGCCGTCAGCCGGCCCGCCGTTTCCCAACATCTAAAAGTTCTTCAAAAAGCCGGTCTCGTCAGCGCCACGGCCCGGGGCCCATCGCGCCTCTATGCCGTCGAGCCACAGGGGCTCGCCCCGCTGCGCGACTATCTCGACACGGTGTGGGGGGATGTTCTTTCCGCCTTCGCACAAGAAGTCAAAGCGCAGATGCAAGAACGATCCGATACATCAACCTGGGAGCAAGAGACATGACCGCCCCGATTACCAAGACCATCGAAGTACCCTGCTCACCCGAAGCAGCGTTCACCATCTTCACCCGTGACATCACCACCTGGTGGCCGTTGGGCGTGAACTCTGTCTCCGCGATGGACGGCAAAGTGGCTCAAGCCGTGCAGCTTGAGCTGAAGGAAGGCGGTTCGCTCAAGGAGATCGGTCATGACGGCACCGTGCACAATTGGGGCACGGTGAAAGTGTTCGAGCCGGGCGACCATCTGCGCCTTGCCTGGCATATCAACGTGCCCGAAAGTCAGGCCACAATGGTGGATGTGCGTTTTGTCCAAACGTCAGGCGGCACGCAGGTCGAGCTGACCCATAGCGGCTGGGAAGTTCTGGCCGAAGGCGCGAACGATATGCGCGAGAGCTACAACAAGGGCTGGGTCGGTGTGTTCGAGGTTGCCTTTGCCGAGGCCGCGCGAGCACAGGCCGCCTGAATTCTGGCCGGTGTTGCGCAGAATATGAGCAGGAAACCCGGATAGACATTGCCCGGGCAATGGGTGACGGTACGGGCAAAGTGCCCCTCACAGAACAACCGATCTGCCCATGACTCTCCCTACCGTTTCAACCATCCTCGATCACACGCACAACCCGGCCGACACCATCACGCTGGACGAAACCGACCGTCATCGCCGCCGGATGAAAATGGTGTCCGACGGCGGTCTCGGCTTTCTGCTCGACCTGCCCGAAGCCCGTCTCCTGAAACATGGTGAAGGGCTGAAACTCTCTGATGGCCGCGTGATCGAGGTGCGGGCCGTGCCCGAGCCGCTCTACGAAATCACGGGGCATAACACGCGCCATATGCTGGCGCTGGCCTGGCAGATCGGCAACCGCCATCTGGCTGCCGACATTACGGCCGAGCGTATCCGGATCCGGCAGGACCATGTGATCAGGGACATGCTGGAAGGCCTGGGCGCGACGGTTCATGAGATCAACGCCCCCTTCGATCCCGAAGGCGGCGCCTATGGCGGCGCGCACACGAGCCACCACCATCATAACCATGATCCTCACCATGACTAGGGTGGCATCGGCTGCCCTGATTCTATCGGCCATCGTGGTTTCCGCTCCGGTCCAGGCGCAGACGGTGAGCGAATGCGATTGGCGCGCATCGGCCCAGGCCCTGATCGAACCGTGGGAGGAAAACACGCGCACCTTCGCCAATGGCGATGTAAGGCTTGCCGTTACCGATGTGATCGAGCCGGCGGCCGGAGCCTTCCACCTCGTTGTGCTGTCACCACCCTTCGATGAACTGGGCGGACGGCAATGCCGTATCGTTTCAGCAAACGGCAGCATCGGGTTTGCCGGACTGACGCTTGAAGCCATGACGTCGGCCTACGACCCGGCAACCGGACTGACGCTGACCATGCAGGCAGGAGCCTACGATCCAGATACGGGAGGCACGCTGCCGCGCACCCTCATGGTAGCGGTCAACCAGGCCACCGGTGAGATAACGGCCAACCTGCAAGGCAAGCAGTGAGTACCAACCGAGCCTCACTGGCCAGGCTGATGGCATGGCTCTCTCCGGTGTTTCCGACCGGCGGTTTTGCCTATTCGGCGGGGCTGGAAAGCGCTGCACGCGAAAGCCACGTGGTGACTGAAACGGACCTGCGCATCTGGCTTGAAACCCTGCTCAACCGCGGCAGTTTCTGGAACGAGGCTGTCCTTATCGCGGCTGCCCATCGCGGGGATGAACCGGTTGAGGACCTGTGTGACCTTGCCGCCGCGCTCAGCCCATCTGCCGAACGGCACCGCGAGACGCTCGACCAGGGAGCAGCGTTCCTTGATGCGGCCAAGGCGTGGGAGGAAACCGATCTGCCGCGAAACGTCCCACTGCCCATTGCACTCGGCACCCTCTGTAAGCAGGCTGATATTCCACTGCGCGATACCCTTGTCGCAACGCTGCAGACACTCATCTCCAATCAGTTGCAGGCTGCCATCCGCCTGTCGCTCATCGGGCAGACAGGCGCAGCCCGCCTGTTAGCCGCCCTGGAGCCGACTGTTCTTGAGACCGCAGAACGAGCCGCGGCTTCATCGCTTCAGAACCTGGGAAGCTCAGCCTTTCTCGCCGACATTCTCTCCGTCCGCCACGAGGCCCTCGAGCCAAGGATTTTCCTGTCATGAACACAGCCCCCAACAACGGCCCTCTCCGCATCGGCATTGGCGGGCCTGTCGGCTCCGGCAAGACAACGCTCACCGCAGCGCTCTGCCTGGCCCTGCACGATACGCATTCGGTCGGCGTGGTCACCAATGACATTTACACCAAGGAAGATGCCGACGCGCTGGTGCGCATGCAGGCTTTGACCTCCGACCGAATCATGGGTGTCGAAACAGGCGGCTGTCCGCACACGGCGATCCGCGAGGACGCGTCCATCAATCTGCGCGCCATCGAGCGCCTGACCGAAAAGCACCCGGACCTCGACGTGGTACTGATCGAGTCCGGCGGCGACAATCTTGCCGCCACCTTTTCTCCGGACCTGGCCGATCTTTCGCTCTATGTCATCTCGGTCTGCCAGGGAGAAGACATTCCGCGCAAAGGCGGTCCCGCCATCACACGTTCGGATATGCTTATCATCAACAAGGCTGATCTCGCGCCTTATGTCGGCGCCAACCTGGACACGATGAAAGCCGATGCCCAGAAAGCCCGCGCGGGAAGGCCGTTCGTGTTCACAGATCTGAAATCAGGCAGTGGCGTGGACTCCATTGTTGCGTTTCTTACCGAAACAGGTGGTCTTCAGGCAGCTTGAGCAGGCAATCAATGAAGGCGTTTGGCACCTGAAAGCGCACCTTGTGCGTCTTTCGGTTCACGGGCGCGCGACCTTGTGGTCCTGAGAGTGGCCATCGGCTTCCTGTCTGGCTCCCGAAACGCCGAAACTGAAAAAATCTTCACGCTCTAAGATGCGATCCGGTCGCCCGGTTCACACAGGCGCGTGTGAAGCACGTGGGTGGCCCGTGGCCGGAAAACCCGGCCTTTCATGCTGCTGCAAGCGCATCAATCCGGCCCTCCTGCCCTGTCGCTCACCAACCGGTCGCGCCCCGCTCACGTCCGCGTGACGCCATGTGACGGCTGCCCCCGTTGTGCATTTTCCAAATCCGATTA
>JANQJE010000153.1 GCA_028281795.1 Cohaesibacteraceae bacterium
GGCGGGCAGTGCGCATCGGGGCGTTGGCCACGCTGTCGCGCAACTTCCAGATGGGGTTTTTGCGCCCGCTTCTCGGCCGCCAGGATGTAGACCTGATCCTGCGCTCGGGTTCCTCGGGCGATCTCTTGCGCGCCCTGGAAACATTGAATCTCGATGTGGTGCTTCTGACCCAGCCGCCGCAGCGTGATGCGGTGTCGCGCTTCGTGGCACACAGGCTTGCCGAACAGCGGGTGAGCCTGATCGGAACGCCGGACCGGGTGTCAAAAGGCGTTCGGTTAGAACGGTTGCTTGTCGACCATCCGGTGATTCTGCCAACGGCGGACAGTGGCATTCGCACAGGATTCGATGCCTGGATGGAGCGGTTGGACATCCGGCCTCAGATTGCCGCCGAGGCCGATGATATGGCGATGATGCGTCTGCTTGCGCGCGAAGGTGTCGGGCTGGCCGTTCTGTCGCCCATCGTCGTTCAGGACGAGCTGGCAAACGGCCTCCTGCTCGAGGCGGCGCCGCTCCCCGATCTTGCCGAAACGTTTTACGCTGTCACCATGGAGCGGCAGTTTCCCAATCCGCTGGTTCGTGCGCTCCTGGTATCGGATACCAAGCAAGGTGCTTCCATCTAGCAACCGGTTACAACCCTTGGGGAGGTTTCTTCCAGTGGGTTGGCTGTAAAATGTCAGCCATCCCGACCGATGTTTTTGGAGGAACGATCATGTCTGATATGCTTCAGGACAAAGCCGTACCGGCACTTGATATCGCGCCGCGCGCAAAGCCCTCGAACTATCCAGAACCTTTCGCCTCCCGTGTTGCTGGCCGGACCAAACGAGCATTGGGCGATGCATTCGGGTTGCAGACTTTCGGCGTCAACCTAACGGAGCTTGCGCCCGGCGGTGCATCGGCACTGCTTCATCGTCACTCCAAGCAGGACGAAATGATCTACATCCTGCAAGGCCGTCCAACGCTGCGCACAGAGCATGGCGAGCAGGTACTGTCTCCAGGCATGTGTGCCGGTTTTCCTGCCGGTGGTGTCGCCCACCACCTCATCAACCGCACCGATGAGCCTGTGCTCTACCTTGAGGTCGGCGACCGAACGCCGGGCGACGAAGGCTCCTACCCGGAAGACGACCTGAAGGCTGTCCTTATCGACGGCGCATGGGCTTTCACGCGCAAAGACGGAACGCCGTATGGCTAAGTGAAGCCAGTGACTATGCGTCTTTGCTTCATCGCCCACAGAACAAGAAATACAAACGATTGTATTGATTTGTCCGGCGGAATGCTGTTTCCTGTTTGAAAGGGCGCAGACCCTGAAAACCGGGAGGACTTTCAATGACACGTTTCACACGATTGGCGCTGGCCGTGTCGGCGTTTTCGCTGCTTACTGCAGCGCCTGCTGCGGCACAGGACGCCTGTCTTGGTACAGCCGAGGCGCTACATTTGAGCGATGCACAGCTCGCCGATGTCATCGATCGCAATCTGACATTTGGCTTTCTGACCAACAACATTTCCGATGATTTCAGCCGCACCCTCGTGGCCGGTGGCGAAGCTTACGCTGAAGAGATCGGTGTGGAGCTGATCGTCAACAATGCCGATTTCGATGCCAACACGCAGCTCTCGCAGTTCGATGCCCTCCTGCAGCGCCAGGTTGACGGCATCTTTCTGACGGCTGTGGATGCAAGCTCGATCGGTCAGGCGGTAAACCGTGCCAACCGGGATGGTGTGCCGGTTTTCATCGTTGGTGGTGCCCCGGCGCGCGGTGAGGTGATCGCCGTCATGAACGCATCCTCTTATCAGGGCAGCTTCGATGCCGGTGCGGTGATGATGGATGCCATTGGTGAGGCCAACGCACAGGTTGCCATCCTTGGTATTCCCTTCGCGCTGCAGACCATTCGCGATCGTGAAAAAGGCATTCTGGATGCTGTCGGTGCAGCCGGTGGCCAGGTGATCTCCATGCAGTCCGATTTCAGTCAGGACCGTCTGCTGGAACTGGCGACCAACGTGATTCAAGCCAATCCTGACCTAAAGGGTATTTTCGCCACGTGGAGTCTCGCTGTGAATGCTGCCACTGAGGCCGTGGAACAGTCTGGCCGCGATATCGTCATAGCGGGTTATGACTCCGAAGTGCCGGGTTATGTGGAGCTTGCCGGCGGTGACACCAACATTGTCGCGTTGTCCGGCCAACAGGCCTCTGTGCAGGGGCGGGCAGCCATCGAGGGGTTGGTTCAGTCGATCCTCGGGGCGGAGCTTTGCGAAGAGATCATCACACCGAACCTGCTCGTGACGGCTGACAATTTCGAAGACAGCTGGTCCGTTCAATATCCAGGCGCCGAGCAACCCTGGTAAATCCATCCCTCCCGAAGAAACTTGAGCGGGTCCTTTTCTGGATCCGCTCTTTTTCGGGAAGCCTCCAGTGAGCCCTTCGTGACCTCACCGCATCGCCAGTCTTCACTTCGTCTCGTTCTGACGGGGATTACCAAACGCTTTCCCGGTGTGACGGCGTTGGATGATGTGAGCTTCGATGTGCGGGCGGGCGAGGTGCACGCCTTTATGGGCGAGAACGGTGCCGGCAAATCGACACTGATGAAGATCGGTGCCGGTATCCACAAGCCCGATGCAGGACACATCGAGGTGGAAGGCGCGCGGGTGACGCTTGGAAGCCCGTCTGATGCCACCGATCTTGGCATTCACACTGTGTTCCAGGAACTCACCGTGCTCGACAATCTTGACGTCGGGCAGAACATTCTGATCGGGCAGGAGCCGATGCGAGGTGGCGTCTGGCTTGATCGCGTGGCTCTTTACCGCGAGGCGCAGGCTGTTCTGGATCGCCTCGACATTAAGCTCGATGCACGCGCACCTATCCGCACGCTGTCCACCGGTCAGCGGCAGATGGTGGAAATCGCGCGAGCGTGCGGTGAAACGCCGAAGGTTCTGGTGCTGGACGAGCCAACCTCCTCATTGGGCCGCCAGGAAGAAGAACTGCTTTTCGCGCTGGTGGACCGGCTGCGTGCCGATGGTGTCGGCATTGTCTACATCACCCACCGTATGTCCGAAGTGTTTCGTCTGGCCGACCGTATTACGGTGTTGCGTGACGGCAAACATGTCGTGACCGCGCCGCGCGCAGACTTTACGCGTGAGGCATTGATCGCCGCCATGGTGGGCCGGAGCGTCGATGAACGGCCCAGCGGTTCCGCGGTTGAGGATCTGCACGTGGCGCTGCGCGTCGAGGGCCTGGCAAGGGGCTCGGTCGTGCGTGACGTGTCGTTTGACCTGCATGCCGGAGAGGTGCTCGGTGTTGCCGGGCTCATGGGGGCCGGGCGTACCGAACTGGCAAGGCTGATGGCGGGCGTCGATGCGGCTGATTCCGGTCAGATGCATCTGTTCGGTGAGCCCTTCGCGCCGGGCAATGTGGCAGACGCTATTGCCGCTGGCGTTGCCTATCTCCCGGAGGACCGCAAAACGCAGGGCCTCATCCTGTCACTGTCGGTGGCTGACAACATCGCGTTGCCAAATCTTGGCCGGTTGAGCCGTTCGGGCATTCTTTCCATGACGAAGCTCCGCGAGCTTGCCACAATATGGTCTGCCAAGCTCGGCATTCGTGCTGCGTCGCCCCAGGTGGCGGTGGATACGCTTTCCGGCGGCAACCAGCAGAAAGTGGCCATCGCCAAGTGGCTTGCCACAGAACCGAAAGTGATCCTGCTGGATGAGCCGACGCGCGGGGTGGATGTCGGTGCCAAAGCCGAGATTTATGCACTTATACGGGACCTTGCCGCGCAGGGTGCTGCTGTGATGGTGATCTCGTCGGAACTGCCGGAAGTCCTTCAGATCAGCGACCGGATCGCCGTCATGGCGCATGGGCGGATCGCAGGGATTGTCCCCGCTGAAGGGGCAACGGAAGAGAGCCTGCTCGATCTGGCGTTCACCGAAGTCCAAGACGGGCAGGGGGTGGCAGCGTGAATCAGTCCGTGGCCAAGCTGCTGCGTGATGTCATGCCCTATCTGGGGCTGGTCCTGCTTGTCGGCTACTTCTCGTTTTCGTCGGAGTTCTTCTTCAACGCGCGCAACTTCGAGCGGCTCGCGACTGACAGTGCCACCTTGATGCTCGTCGCGTTCGGTATGACGCTGGTGATCCTGATCGGTGAGATCGACCTTAGCGTTTCAGCTGTTGTCGGTCTTTTGTCCGTGGTGCTGGCGCAGATGATGGTTGCCGGGCTTGCCTGGCCCATTGCGATGGTGCTCGTCATCGTTCTGTCGGTCGCCATCGGGACGATGAACGGTGTGATCACGGTCTATGGGCAGATACCCTCTTTCATCGTCACGCTCGGCATGCTGGCCATCGCGACGGGGCTCGCCTTTGTGTTCACCGGGTCGGTTTCGGTTGCGATCCTGCAGTATGATTTTCTGGATCTTTTCTACTCCGATCAGATTTTCGGCCTGCCCATACCGCTGATCATCGTGACGTTGGCCTTTCTGACCTGCGTTGGTCTCCTGAACAGAACCCGCTTTGGCCGTGAGCTTTTTGCCGTTGGGGCGAACATGGAAGCAGCGCGGCTTTCCGGCGTGCCGGTGAAGCAACGCAAGGTGACGGTGTTCGCCATCATGGGATTGCTCGTCGGTGTCGGCGCCGTGCTTAGCGCCGCGCGTCTGGGCAACGGAGCGCCTGGGTCCAGCCCGACGCTCACACTGGATGCGATCGCCGCGGTAATCATCGGAGGCGCGAGCCTGTTTGGCGGCTGGGCTTCTGTGGTGCGTACTTTGCTCGGTGCGCTTCTGATCGCCGTGCTCAACAATGGCATGGTGCTTCTGAACGTGAACATCGACGCGCAGTACATCGTCAAAGGGGTGATTATCCTTTTTGCGGTGGTGCTGGAGCGGCTGGCCTCGGGGGCGCGATCATGACACGGGCCCAGATCGCCAACTACGGAATCTTCTTCGCTTTTGCGCTGGTGGTCATCGGCCTGATGCTGGTCAGCCCGGCTTTCCGGGCGCCGGAAAACCTTGTTTCCATCGGTCGGCAGATCGCGGTGCTTGGCATCGCTTCCTTTGCCATGACGTTCGTCATCCTGGCCGGTGAGATCGATCTGAGTGTGGGCGCGGTGGCGTCGGCGTCGGGTGTCGTGACGGCCATGGCGCTTGCAGCCGGTATGGGACCATGGGCGATCCTGGTTGGGGTAGGCGTCGGCGCCGGTTTCGGTCTGATGAACGGGCTGCTGACGATCTATGCCGCAGTCCCGTCTTTTATCGCGACTCTGGTCAGTTTCTTCATTGCGCAGGGCGTGGCGCTGACGCTGACCGGTGGCCGCACGATCCTTTTCGATGCGGACTGGTTCCGCGATCTCTTCGCAACGGGTACCGTCTTCGGTCTGCGCAGCGCGTTTCTCTGGCTTATCTTTGCGTTTCTGGCGCTCTGGTGGCTGCTTGCCCGCACACGGTTCGGGGCACATGTCTATGCGATCGGCGGCAACCAGCAGTCCGCGCGGATGCTCGGCCTTGCGGTGGATCGGATCAAGCTCATCATCTTCACCATGGCTGGCGCGTTGATGGGTCTCGTCGGGATGATCCTCATCTCGCGCATCGGCAATGCACGCAGCGATGGCGCCATCGGTCTTGAGTTCGATGCCATTGCCGCCGTGGTCATTGGTGGAACAGCGCTTGGTGGCGGAACCGGCTCGTTGTTGCGCTCGCTTATCGGCGTGATGCTGATCGGTGTGCTGAACAATGGCTTGGCCATCCTCAATGTAGATTTCAACGCTCAGCAGGTGATCAAAGGTGTTCTGGTCATTGCCGTGGTGCTGCTGGACCGATGGGCGCGCGGCCTGAAAGGAGCCTCGGCATGAGTGTGATTGCAGGCGATATAGAACGATTGGCTACAGGTCTTGCCTTCACCGAAGGGCCTGTCTGGCTGCCCGATCATCAGACGCTGTTGTTCACCGATATTCCGGGCAATGCGATCCATGCGTGGAGCCACGAGCGTGGCCTGTCGCTGTGGACGGATGATGCGCACTTTGCGATCGGTCTGGCGCGCGCTACGGACGGCCGTGTGCTGTCGTGTGAACACTCCACGCGGTGCCTGACGGCATTGACGGTCAACGCAGACGGTTCCTATGGCGGGCGCGATGTGCTCGCCCGTTCGCTCGATGGCCGAGTGCTGAACTCCACCAACGATGTGATCTGCACCTCCGATGGCACGATCCTCTTCACCGATCCGCCATTCGGCGTGCGGGCCGAAGACGGCGAACTGCATGGCTACCAGCAGGCGATGGAACTGCCGGGCTGCTATGTTTTCAAAGTCGGTGCCGATGCCGACAGTCCGGTGTCTGTGCTCACCGAGATCTACCGTCCGAACGGACTGTGTCTGTCACCCGATGAACGCACACTTTATGTGAGCGACAGTTCCGAAGTGCATCACAAGGTGCTTGCCTGCGACATCTCCAAGACATGGGAAGTGTCGAACCTGCGCGATTTTGCGGCGATGCCGGTCGGCGTGCCCGACGGCATGCGTGTCGACACGGCGGGTAATCTTTGGGTCGGGGGCGGCGACGGCGTTTATGTCTATGATCCGGATGGGAGCCAGATCGGCCACGCGCCGGTGCCGGAAATGGTGACGAACGTCGAGTTTGGTGGCGCTGACGGGGATGAGCTTTTCATCACCGCTGTTTCCTCGCTCTATCACCTGAAGACCGAGCTGCCGGGCGGGCGTGCCTGGCGCTATGGTGACCGGTAGATCGGTCCGCGTGCGATGACAGGTTTCAGCAAGGCTTCATCGTCGGGCGTCAGACCGCCCGAGCTGTCGCGCGCTTCCTGCCCCGGATAGCCAATCGCAGCTCGGGTCTGCGGATGCATGAAGTAGGCGTTGGCCAAGACGATGCCGAGCGCCTCGAAACCCGCCCGATCCGTCTGGGCTAGCGCTTCAACGTCGGCCAAGGTGGCGATGTTACCCGGTAGGTCCAAGAATCGCACCATCGGTTCCAGACGGGATGGGTCTATGGCGAGAACCTCATCGATTGGATCCCGCCAAAGCATCAAATCCTCAGCTGACGGCATGTCTGCTCCGCCGGGGATCATGACTTTGGCGAATTCAGCCAGGTGCATGCGCTGATCAGCCGAGAGTGTCATGCCGCTGTCCCGACCGTGGCGCGGTTTTCGATCAGCGCGAGCACGCATTTCGCCGCGACCGCCATGATGGTGGCCGTGGGGTTCATGCCGGATGAGGTGGGGAAGAGACTGCCATCGAAGATGTAGAGGTTCTCAACATCATGGCAGCGGCCCTCGGTGTTGGTGACCGAGGTCTCCGGATCGTTGCCCATCACAGCGGTGCCCATGAGATGCCAGCCGCAATCCCGGATCAATGATGTGACGCTCGTCTCGATGGCGCCTGCTGCCTCCATCGCTTCAACGGCCCGGGCGGTGTGAAAGTCGAGCATGGCGCGGGTGTTGTCGGATACCGTGTAATGCACCTCGGCTGCCGGCAGGCCGCTGCTGTCCGTCTGCGTGTCGGAGAGCGCGATGCGGTTGACCTCGTCCGGCAGGTCTTCGCCAACGATCCCCCACTCGAACGAGCGGCCAAATTTGCGCCGTACGCGTTCGTGCAAGGTTGTGCCCCAGGCATCAGTCAGAGGACCATCGCCATAACCGGCGCGAAAGCTTTGCGGCCCGCCTGCAGGCATGCAGTTCCATTTCGCGCCGCGCACAAAGCCGCGCGATTTGTCGGTTTCGTAGAACTGCATGGAGGTGAGGATTTGCCCAGCGGGACCGACCCAGCTTTCCAGATCGTCGTCGAACGTGCCCATGACTGCGGCGAACGGATGCATCATCAGCCGCCTTCCGACCAGACCGGAGCGGTTGGCCAGTCCGGACATCAGGAGCAGACGCGGGGTGCCGATGCCATTGGCGCAAAGGATCACCACATCCGCTTTATGACGATGACGTTCGCCCTTGCCATCGATCCAGACAACGCCGGATGCTCGACCAGGGCTATCGGTTTCGATCTCGCAAACGCGCGCGCCCGTCACCAGGTTCACGCCCTGGTGGATGGCCTGTGGCCAGTGTGTCCGGTCGGGCGTGGCCTTCGCTTCATCGGAGCAGCCGGTCCCGCATGTGCTGCGCAGGACGCAGGGTTGCAGCGAGCGGTAGGGGCGCGAGGGAATGGCGTTCGAGCCTGGCCACCAGTGCCAGCCAAGCTTGTTCATACCCGCCGCCGCTTTGCGGCCCACCTTGCCAATGGGCAGCGGCGGCAAGGGGCAGGGTGCGCCATCGGGGTAGGCGGTGTTGCCATCGCGGCCGGACACGGCCATGGCCTCCTCGACATAGGCGTAGAAGGGCTCCAAATCCTCATAGGTAAAGGGCCAGTCGTCGGCGATGCCGTCGAGCGTCTTGACGCGGAAATCCGATGGCATGAACCGCATCCAGTGCGCACCGTAGATCAGTGCCGCACCGCCGACACCGGCAAACATCAGAGGGTTCACATCCGAGTGTGACGTGTCGATCGGGTAGTCTTCCGCGCGACCTCTCACGTTGGGATTGGGGTGCCATTTCCGTAGCTGGGTCAGCTCCCAGTGGGGTGTCGCGCCATCGAAGGCATCGGCGGGAACCCAATCGCCCTGCTCCAGGACTGTGACGGATATCCCGGCGGCGATGAGTTCACCGGCGGCGACCGCGCCTGATGGGCCGGCGCCGACGATCACCACATCGCTGTGCGCCGTCAATGAAGTCCCCGTCATCAGCCCGTCTGGCGCAGGGCTGCCTGCGTGTCCGGGTCGAACAGATGCACCTGATCGGGTGGGATGGCGAGGCCGACATTTTCACCGGCTTTCAGTGCGCTGGTCCCGTTTGTGACGAGTACCAGTTCCGGATCGTTCTCTGTGAACAGATAGCTGGACGATCCCGTCGCTTCGACAGCGGCTATGCGCGTCGGGACGGCGCCAGGTGCGTCGGGTGCAACGACCGAGACATGTTCAGGGCGTAGGCCCACGGTCACGGCTTGACCCGGCTGCATGGTCACATCGGTCGCGATTGTTGCGCCAAGCGCCGCGACGCTGGAGCCGTCTTCGGCCACAACGCCTGGGGCGAAGTTCATGGCCGGCGATCCGATGAAACCTGCCACGAACCGGTTGGCGGGACGCTCGTAGAGTTCGAGCGGTGCGCCTTGCTGCTCAATCACGCCAGCGCGCAGGACCACGACATGGTCGGCCATCGTCATGGCTTCGATCTGATCGTGCGTCACATAGACGGAGGTTGCACCGATCCTGTCGTGCAAGGCCCGGATTTCCTTGCGCATACGCACCCGCAAGGCGGCGTCCAGGTTCGACAGGGGCTCGTCGAACAGAAATGCCTTCGGCGAGCGGATGATCGCCCGGCCCATGGCTACCCGCTGGCGTTGACCGCCGGACAAGGCGCGGGGGAACCGGTCAAGCAGGTTTTCCAGACCGATGGTTTCGGCAACTTCCTGCGCGCGCTTTGCGCGTTCGGCTTTGGAGACGCCTTTCAAACGCAGCGCATAGGTGAGATTGTCGCGCACATTCATGTGAGGGTAGAGCGCGTACGACTGGAACACCATCGCCAGGTCCCGGTGGCGCGGCGCAAGATCGTTCACCAGCCGGTCCTCGATCCACATGTTCCCGGCGCTGATCTTTTCGAGACCAGCGATGGTACGCAGAAGGGTCGACTTGCCGCATCCCGATGGCCCGACCAGCGCGACGAACCCGCCTTTGGGAATGGTCAGATCGACGCTCTTCAAGGCGTGGAACGCGCCATAGTGCTTGTCGACGTTCTCGATACGGATTTGAGGCTGACTCATTTCAGGGCTCCGGAGGTCAGACCGTTGACGATCTGGCGTTGCAGGAGGACGAAGGCGGCGAGGATCGGCGTCACATAGGTCGCCGCGAAGGCCATAATCGCGTTCCAGTTCACCACGTTGGGTTGGAGGAAATTCGTCATGCCGATGGACGCCGGTTGCAGGCGGTTGTCGGCGATCAGCGAGGCCGAATAGACGTATTCTCCGAAGCCCTGCATAAAGATGAGAAGCGCGGCTACGAGGATGCCGTTGCGCGCCAGCGGCAGCACGATGAAGAAGAATGCCCCGGCGCGCGAGTTGCCATCGACGAGCGCCGCTTCCTCCAGTTCCCTTGGGATGGTCATGAAGGTTGCGCGGCAGAGAATGACGAAGAATGGCATCGTTTTCGCGGCGATGGCGAGCACGGCGGCCAGGCGCGGATAGTCGAGCAGGCCTATGGAGGCGAACCCGACAAAGATGGGCGTTACCATCAGGCTCGGCGGCAACACCTGAAGCATCAGGACTGTGAACAGCGCCACATCGATCCAGCCATTGCGGTAGCGTGCAAGGACATAGGCTGCACCCGCTCCGATGATGGCCGTAATGGCGGTGACACCTGAGGCGATGAGCAGCGAGTTCCACAGATAGCGCGGGATGTTGGTGGTCGCCCAGACCTCCGCATAGGTGCTCCATTGCGGGTCTTCGGGAAGCAGCTGCGGCGGGACGGCGAAGATGGCCGAGCCGGTCTTCAGGCTGGTGACGTACATCCAGTAAAGCGGGAACAGGTAGATAACCGCCAGCAGTAGCGCAATGAGGAAGAGGATGCGGTTGTGAAGGGGTGATCGCATGGGCCGTCTCACATCCGCGTTTCGGCGCGCGTCGAGCGTACATAGACCAGCGACACGGCAAGCACGACGAGGATCATCATCACCGAGATCACCGCGCCGCGCCCGAAGTCGAACTCCCGGAAGGACAATTGCCACGACCAGTACTGCGCCACGGTGGACGAGCCTGCTGGACCACCGGAGGTGATGGCGGCGAAGAGATCGAACTGTTGCAGTGTGAAGATGACCCCAAGTGCGAGAACGGCTCCGATGGTGGAGCGCATCATAGGCAGCGTGATCGTCCAGAATTTCTGCCAGGCCGTCGCACCATCCAGAGCCGCTGCCTCGTATAGGTCGTCGGGAATCGCGGCGAGCCCGACCGACAGCAGGATCATGTTGAACGGCATGCCGTACCAGATGTTGGCAAGGATCACCGAGTAGAGCGACACGTCGATGTCGGAGCGCCAGAAGATCGGTTCGGAGATGAGCCCCATGCTCAAAAGGACGTGGTTGATGACGCCAAAATCACCCGATAGCAGCCAGTTCCAAAGCACGCCGACGACAAGGCCAGGCATCACCCAGGCGGCCAGGAAGAGCCCTCGGAACCATGTCGCGCCCGGGAACTTCTGATGAAAGAACAGAGCAAACGCAAAACCGATGGTAAATTGAAAGGCAACCGATCCAACCGTGAAGATGATCGTGTTCCACAACACCATCTGGGCCAGCGGGTCGCGGAAGATGGAGAGGTAATTGTCCCAGCCGGCGCCGGGGTGCAGCAGGGTCCCGAGCGAGAAGACGTCGACCTGCTGAAACGAGATGATGACATTGTAGAGAAGCGGCAGGCCGGCAAAGGCGAGCAGGTAGAGCAACGCAAAACCGATGAGCAGCGTATCGAAGCCGATGCCATCGCGCATGCTTCTCAGAGGACCCATCATGGTGCTCCTGTTGGGTGGATCAGGCGGCAATCCGGTGCCGCTGCCGCCTGACCTGTGTGCAGTGATCGGACCCCGATCCGATCAGTTGAGGATACCATCGATGACGCTTTGTGCGTCATCAAGGGCTTCCTGCGGTTCTTTCTGGCCGGTTAGCGAGGACTGAATCGCGTCCTGAATGGCGCGGGAAATGCGCGGCCATTCGGGGTGTGGGCCACGGTTGGCGGCGTATTGAAGCTGCTCGGTGAACACTTCTGCTGCTGCGTCGATACGCGCATCGCCGGTCGAGGCGAGAGGAACGTCGACGCGGGAAGGCATGCGGGTAAACTCCGGCCACATGCGATGCGCCTGACTGTCAAAGTACTCCAGGAAGGCGAATGCTTCATCCGGGTGTTCGGTGTTGGCGAAGATCGCCAGATTGAAGTCACCCAAAGCTGAGGCGCGCGGGCCACCCTCTTCACGCACCGGAAGCAGCGTCACGCCCCAGTCGAAGTCCGCATCGGCCGCCATACGGCCAAGTTCCCATGGTCCGGAGATCACCATCGCGGCGTTGCCGCCATTGAAGGTTCCGGTGGAATCCCACTGGCCGCGTGTCAGCGTGTCGGGGCTGGTAAGACCTTCATCGAGCAAAGTCTTCCAGAAGGAGAGCGCATCGGCCGCCCCATCGCCATTGACTTGCTCGAAGGAACCGCCGGTCATCTGCAGCCAGGGAAGGAACTGGAACGTGCCTTCTTCGGATGCCTTGGCGGAGAAGGCGATGCCATAGACATCATTGTCCGGATCGGTCAGCGCGGAAGCGGCCTCGTAGAGTTCATCCCAGGTAGAAGGCGGATTGTCTGGATCGAGGCCGGCGGCTTCGAACAGATCCTTGTTGTAGTAGAGCGCGATGGTGTTGGAAGCACGTGGGATGCCATAGACGCCACCGTCCCAGGTGAAGGATGAGCGTGGACCGGGGAAGTAATTGTCCATGTCGATCTGGTCGGACGCTGTGGCGAGGTCCGTCAGATCGAGGAAGGCGCCACGTGCGGCAAAGGCTGCATGGTCGGGGTTGTCGATGGAAATGATGTCCGGATTGGTACCGGTTGCAAAGGCCCGCAGATTTTCCGTCACGATGTCATCGAAGCGGATCTCGCGAACGTCGATGGTGATGCCATTGTCCATTTCGGTGAACTCACCGGCGAAGGTGGCTTCGGCGCCGGTGGCGCTTTCGGTCCACAGGGTGAGCGTGACATCCTGGGCCGCGACGTTGGCGGTGGATGTCAGAAGCGCCGCGAAGGCAAGCGCTGTGAGTGTCTGTTTCATGATGGTCTCCCTTGTTGTCGGCGCCTTGGTGGCGCTTTTTGGATGTGGCTCTCCATAGGGTCAGGTGGGGGGCAAGAGTGCGGGGAAAGCCTGGGTGAAGCGTTGGATTGCGTCGGCGCGAACGAACACGCCGGGTTTGCCAAACGGTGCGTCGACGAGCGGCTGCGAGCCACCGCCATGGGTTTCTCCTGACCACACATGCACCCAGTCGGTGCCGTCAGGCAGCATGACGCGGAGCGTTGTCTCGCCAGGGTTCAGGACCGGAGCGACCAGCATGTCCGGTCCAAGCATGTAGCTCATGCCGTCGGCTCCAGCGTCTGTCTCGAAATGATAGAACAGCGGTGCCATCACCGGGTCGCCTGTCTTGGTGTAGTGGGCGAAAACCTCTTCCAGATAGGGTCTCAATGCCTCACGTACCTTCAGCAGGTCGGTCAGAACGGCCTCGACCTCCTCGCCAAAGGACCAGATCTCGTTCGGCCCACCGGTGCTGGTGAAGATGTTGAATGTGTCCTGGCCGTAGCTCACCGGCTCCCCGTCCTCTGGAACGGGCACGCCTTCGGGCACACGGAAGCCATGCAGGCGGCAGATCGGCGAGAAAACACCGAATTCGAACCAGCGGATCAGCAGTTCGCGGAACGCGTTTGAGCCGCCATGACCGTCGTAAAACCCACCGATATCGGTGGTCCACCAGCCCATACCGGCCATTCCTGCATGCAGGCCCGCAGGTAGCTGTGCGCGGAACCAGTCCCAATCCGACCAGACATCGCCGGACCAGAGGATCACGCCATGCTGCTGCGAGCCTGCCCAGGCGGATCGGCAGAGCAGCACACCATCTTGGTGACCCAGCGCATCGAGATTTTGACGGTAGTTGGCTTCGTGCAGGACCGGATAGCCGCTGAGCATTTCAGCGCCATTGCCAAGCGCCGTGCGGACATTTTCCGGATGGGCCGGCCTCATTTCCGGCTCGCACGCATCGAGCCAGAAATTCTTGAAGCCATTGTCGACGTAGTTCTCTTTCACCAGTTTCCAGTGGAAGTCACGCGCTTCAGGGTTGAAGGCATCGTAATAGGTGAAGAAGCCGGGCCCGAACGGGTCCTTGTCCGGGAACGGAATCATCACCGGTGAGCCACGCTCGGAGGTGAAGATCAATCCGCGCTCGGTCATGTGCTTGTAGTGGTCGGAGGCTGCGGACACCGTTGGCCAGATGGAGACCATGACCTCGATGCCCATGGCACCCAACTCGTCTACCAGGCCCTTGGGATCAGGCCATTCCTTGGGATCGAACTTCCACTCGCCCTGACGGCTCCAGGCAAAGAAGTCGATGACGATGCAGGAGAGTGGGAGCCCGCGTGCTTTGTGTTCACGGGCCACGGAAAGGAGTTCGTCCTGTGTGCGGTAGCGCAGCTTGCATTGCCAGAAGCCCAATGCCCAATCGGGGATATCGGGCGATTTGCCCGTGGCGGTGATGTAGCTGCGCACAATCTCGCGAGGGGTGTCTCCAGCAGTGATCCAATAGTCCAGCCCGTTGGTCGCGTCGGCTGTCCAGCGTGTAACGTTGCTGGCAAACTCGGCGCGTCCGACGGCCGGGTTGTTCCACAGAAAGCCATAGCCGCGTGAGGAGACCACGAACGGGATCACCACATGGGCATTCTGCTGCATCAGCGTGGTGGAAACGCCTTTCAGGTCCATCCTGCCATGCTGCGGCTGGCCAAGACCCCAAAGCCGCTCACCATCATAGGCCTTGAACTGTTGTTCCAGTTTCCAGGAGCCCGATGCCAGGGCCTTGAAGTTGCGTGGACGCGGCCCGGCAAAATGAGAGCGGGTTTCACAGAGCAGTTCTTCACCCGTATCGGCGCGTACAAAGCGGAGCATCAGTTCGCGGCGAACGTCTGCACCATAGCGTGTTTTGATCCAAAGCTCGGCACGTAACCGGCCGCGCGTTATGGAAGCGGTTTCACCATCAATGGTGATCTCGGCATTCTGTCCATCGACGGGCAGAAGCGCATCGACATGCGGCGGCACAAGCTCCTGACCGGGACGCGCCCGCACACGCAGTGCATCCTCGCCCCATGGCTCGACCCGCAGTCGCTCTCCAAGAAAATCACAAACCAGCGCACTACCATCGCGTGTGAACACAGCGGTCATCGTCTATCCAATCGCAAGGTAAGCGCCGTCGAGAATGACGGCGGTGCCGGACATGTAGTCGGCCTCATCAGAGGCTACGAACGCGGCCAGCGCCGCAACTTCTTCCGGTTGGGCAGCACGCCCCGCCGGGATACCTGCGATGACCTCATCCATGATGTCTTGAGGGATCGCCTTGACCGCCTCGGTGGCGATCAACCCGGGGGCAAGGGCAACGGCGCGGATGTCGGGTGCATGGTCGAGTGCCAGTGAGCGCGTCATGGCGAGCACGGCGCCCTTGGTCGCCTGATAGGCTGAAAAGCCCTTTTCGCCGACGAAACTCTGGACCGAAGCCGTGTTGACGATCACGCCCTTTCCCCCCTGTTCGCGCATCTGTTCGACGGCGACCTTGGCGCCCATCCAGTAACCGCGAATGCCAACGCCGGTGATGGCGTTGAACTCTTCGAGCGTCTGTTCGTGAATCGGCTTGAAGACGGCGGTGAAAGCGTTGTTGTGCCAGATGTCGATGCGCCCGAACCGCTCGACCGTTTCGGAGGCCAGCGCCTGCACCTGATCCGGTTCCGCCATGTCTGTGTGGTGAAAGGCTCCGCCGATGGCATCGGCGATGTCAGCACCTTTCGGATTGATGTCGGCGATCATCACCTTGGCGCCTTCTTGTGCAAAGCGCTCGGCGCAGGCCCGGCCAATGCCCTCGGCTGCGCCGGTGATCACGTAGACTTTGCCCTCGTGTCGGCCCGGTACGGGAAACATGCGGGCGCTCATGGACGATCCTTTGGCAGAATCACATGCTCGTCGGTGACGAGGAACGTCACGCTTTCCAGAAAGTTGTCGGTGTCCTTGGCGGCTATGTCGTTTTCCGGCGAGGCAAGGCCAGCCACCATGGATGCGCGGTCATCGAAGTAGATCTCGGCGGAGCCGTGGTAGGGCGCTTCGGGCATGTCGCCCGGATCGCCTGCAATGTTGATGCGATAGCCGCGCATGCCAGGAATGGCGGCGGCGAGGGGAGCATGAACGTCCACCCAATAGTCGGCAAAGGCCTCATGGGTGAGGTCCGGCCGTCGGCGCACAAGGGCGACGAGTTTGATCATGCTTCCTCCCGTTTTCTTATTGACCATAGTTCACGATGAATCCGCGCAAGCGTCAATACAAACCTTTGTATTTTTGCCGGACAGGGTGCAAAGTCGGTATGAGGGAGGGTATTCAAAGCATGATGCAAAGGGTTGTTTGTGCACGCAGGAGGCGGATCTGACGTGGTGGTTTCCGGTTATGGCGCGTAGTTCATGAACACGCGCGTTGGGTTGAAACATATTGCCGAGCATCTCGGTCTGGACGTGTCGACGGTATCGCGTGCATTGCGGTCCGACCCGCGCGTGAAGCCCGAGACATCCAGTACGATCCGTGAAGCGGCGGAGCGTATGGGCTACCGGCCCAATGCCATGGCGCGCGCCTTGAAGGGTGGCACGACCAACCGCGTGGCCGTTCTTCTTTCACCGCCTCAGCAGCGTTTCGCGTCGCCGATCTTTCTGGAACTGCTCTCCACGCTTGACCAGCGGCTGCGCGGGACGGGGCGCAGTCTGGCCGTTTTCGCCGCGCAGGAACGCAGCGAAGAACCGGAGATCGTGCGCGCCATCGTTGAAGACAGGCTGGCCGATGGCATCGTCCTTGGCCGGACGCGGCTTGAGGATCCACGCGTTGCGTATCTGATGGAGACCGGCTTTCCATTTGTTACCTTCGGACGTACCGAATGGGAGCAGGATCATTCCTGGATCGAGATCGACTATGCGCATGCCGGTGAACTGGCCGTCGAAGCGCTCAGTCTTGCCCAACCGAATGCGCTTCATGTTCTTTCTGCTCCGGAAGGTCTGCGCTTTGCCGATCAGTATGTGATCGGCGCAAAGTCCGCTGCGTTGCGGTGCGGGCTGGGCAATGTCGTGATCCACAGGATCGAGATGACCGAAGCGATGGGTGAAGAGGTGGCCATGGGGCTGCTGGAAAAAAACGGACGGCAAGCGCTTGCCTGCATTCAGGATTCGCTGGCGTTTGGCGTCTACCGTGCGGCCGCGAAGCTTGGGCTTGCGCTTGGCAAAGATGCGGCGGTCTTCGGCGGTCAGAACTTCCCCGGCTCAGAGCATACAGCCCCGCCGCTTTCGACCTTTTCCACGGAGGACAGCCGGGTGGCCCGTCTGCTGAGCGATGTGATGTTGCAACGGCTTGACGGGCCCAAAGATCAGCAGGCGTTTACCCATCAGGTGATCGAGCCGCGCGCGCTCTTGCGCGGCTCGCATCTGATGGATGATTAGCCGCCCTACCGGCTGGCTTCCTGCGCCAGGAGGTCGTTGGTGTACCAGGCCGAGACGTCCGGCATTGCCTGTAGCGGGCGACCAGTTTCATCGTTGAGAATGCGGGCTTCGAACAGGAAGCCGGTGATGTTTTCAAACATCTCCTCATCGATCAGCCCGACAGGTTCGTCTGGGTCGCTGAGATAGCCGCCGTCCACCAGAGCCTGCATCGAGGCACGCACCAGATCCGGATTGGAGAGCATGCCTGCCGTTTCCCCGATCAGTATCTCTGCGGCTTCTTCCGGATTGCTTTCCGCGAAAGCGTAACCGCGTTGAGCGGCCTGGACGAAGGCGCGGGCCGTCTCTTCATTGTCGGCCAGCCAGCTTTCATTGACGCCAAGAAAGGTCGTGTGCTGGTCGGGCACACCATAGTCGGCATAGCGGAAGGCGCGTTGGGGCCGGTTCAGCAGAACGGAGTTGACCCCTTCCCAGGTGCTCACCTCCAGCGTGAAATCGACCGTGCCGTTGGCGAGCGCTTCGTAGGCCGATGTACCGAGCGTCACGGTGTCAAAGACGCCTTCGCCGCCATCGTTTGCGATGATAGTCGAGATCAGGGCTTCCTCCCATGCGCTGCCGAAACCTGCGTATGTCATGCCGTCCAGATCGGCGGGCCGCTGGATGTCTTCACGCTCGCCGTTGAATACCAGGCGGCCCGTTTCATGCTGCACAACCGCCAGCACGACTTTCATGTCGGCCCCGGTTGCACGCTGGCTGTGAAAGCCGACAGCGCTCAAAATACCGAACTCGGCCACACCGCTGGCGACGAGCGTTCCGGAGGATGTATCGGTGTAAGGCAGAATGTCCACCGCAAGCCCAGCTTCCTCAAACCAACCTTTGGCCTGTGCCACGTACAGGCCGACATGGTTGGTGTTGGGCGTCCAGTCGAGTGCGACGCTGAGCGGTTCTTGCGCGGCTGCGGGTAATGAGAGGGGAAGGCTTGCAAGCAGAAGAGCGCCAACAACAAGATTTTTCATATCAGTCTCCGGTTTGGGCGAGCAGGGTTTGCAGGATCTCCGCTTCCAGCCCGACGAGGTCGGCATCGGCGTCTGGCTGAAAGCGGGGACGGGGGTGGGGCAGGAGGAATTCGGCGATGACCCGCGCCGGTTTGCGCGAGAGCACATAGATGCGGTCGGACAGGGCAACCGCTTCGCGGACATCATGGGTGATGAGTAGGGTGGTCCAGCGAGCCGCCCGCCACCGGGCCTCAAGCCAACGCTGCATGCCGACGCGTGTCAGGGCGTCCAGCGCGCCGAAGGGTTCATCGAGCAATTGGACTGGCCGGTCTTGGACAACTGTCCGCAGCAAAGCGGCGCGCTGGCGCATACCGCCGGAAAGTTGGGCGGGATAATGCTGCGCGTAGCCCTTAAGGCCGAACTCACCAAGCAGCGGCAGCACTTTCGCGCGTGCGGCCGTTCTGGAAACGCCCTGTACCTCCAGACCCAGCGTCAGATTGTCGAGTACCCGGCGCCAGGGCATCAGTGCATCGCGTTGCGGCATGAATGCGAAAGGCGTCATACCGTCGTCCAGAGGTGCACCATCCAAAAGGATCGTGCCACGGTCGGCGACCAGATCGCCTGTCATGAGCCGGAAAAGAGTCGATTTTCCCGCTCCTGAAGGGCCGAGAAGCGAAACGAACTCACCGGTTCCAAGGTTCAGGTTCACACGGTCGAGTACCGGTGTGCCGTCGAGCGCGACACAGATATCGGTGAGTTTCAGCGCACTCATGTTGAGCCTCCGGAGCGGGCTCCTGCCTCGCGCCAACGCAGCATGATCGTCTGAAGAATGGCGGTGGCGGCAAAAAGGGTGAGTGTCAGCAAAGAACTGATAACCACCGCAGCCAGCATAAGGTCCGGCCGGAAGCTGTTTTTCGCGTTGAGGATAACGATGCCAAGACCCGCACGGGCGCCGACATATTCTGCGAATATGGCCGCGACGACCGCATATGTGATGGAGATGCGCAGCCCGGCGAAGAAGTAGGGCAGGGCAGAGGGCAGCCGTGCCCGGACAAAGATCGTTTTGCGTGACGCCCCCATCGAGCGCAGGAGCGCCTCGATGTCGCGATCGGTCGAGGCGTAGCCGTCAACCAGGGCCACCAGCATCGGAAAGAAGGTAACCAGCGCCACAAGCAGGATTTTCGGGGTCAGTTCGAAGCCGAACCAGAGCACCACCAGCGGTGCGATGGCGACCAGCGGCAGAGTCTGGCTGATGACGAAAATGGGGAAAAGCGCCCGGCGCAACCGCGGCAGAAAATCGATGACAATCGAAAAGGTGAAGGCGACCAGCATGGAGCAGGAGAAGCCGATCAGCGTCGCCTGCAGTGTTGGCAGTGTGTTTTGCCAAAGCAGCGCGCGATGCAGGATCATCTGATCGATCACGCGCGAGGGTGCCGGCAGCACCAGCGCCGAGATGCCCGATAGGCGGACATAGGCCTCCCAGACGGCAAAGGCGGCAAGGACGCTGAGCAGGGCGGGCAGGGCTGTCTGGACCCTTGCCCCCGCGCTGTGGGGCCGGTCGATACGCATAAGACTTAGTGCGTCGACGGGCTGTTGGCGGAGACCGTCAGGTCCATCGTGACATGGCCGTTGGGCGGCCCGAACCGGCAGAACGCTTCCTGCAGCGTCGCGAAAACTGGTCCGGCATCGCCGATCAGGCGCGTGCAGAAATTCTTCGAGCGGTCGAACGTTCCGCTCTCCTTCAGAAAGCCGATGCAGCCCATGATTTCGGCCATGTGATCGCCCGATCCCATGACGTAGAGCGAGAATTGCGCCCGAGCGATTTCGCCTGTGGCGTCGGTACCCTGGACAGCGGCCAGCGCTTCGCTTTGCCTGGTTTCCAGTGGGGTGGTGTTCTGCGCCAGTGCATCGGTCTGGCAGATTGGATCGTCCGGCTCGCCGGGACAGCCGCGCGACAGGGTGACCCGCAAGACGCAGTGATGGCGTTTGGCGGCGGCGGCGACATAGAGATCGCGCAAGGCCGGCAACAGGACTTCAGGCGGTCCGACCATCAGGGTCGACATGTCGTCGGTTTCGATGCGCAGACGGTCTCGCCAGGGATCGAGCGCCGACAGGGATGAAAGAATGACATCCACGAACCCATCGGTCATGGGGTACAGAGACACTTGAGCGCCGACGAACATGATCGTCCTCCTTGCTACGCTGGCATTACCCAGATCAGCTTTGAGGGTCCGAGGGCATGCGCCCTGCATCTCAGCCGCGGCTCTACGCGGCACCCCTGTGGTGATCACAAAACATCAGGTTTGAGAACTTAACGCAAGGGCATTTTCGCCGCAGGCGATGGCCTTACCTCAGTGGAAATCGCGCGATTTGGGGATGATCCGCACATCGCGCGGATGACGATGGCGGCTTGGAACCTTCGCATCTTTCACCAGACCGCCTTTCACGCTGTCCGCACGTGACAGCACAGGCCGTATGACTTCGTCAGCGCGGGCAAGGCTTTGCGGTGCCGTATGGAGCGTGGAGAGCGTGGCCAGATCATCGGTGCGGTCGTAAAGCGAGGTTGCCATCAAGTGGATGACGCCTTCCTTGCTCTTTTGCACATGACCCATCACCAGCATCAGCTTGGAGCCCATCACCTCGCGGCGGAACCGTTCGAACCGGCGTGCCCAGACGACCACATTCACGATGCCGGTTTCATCTTCCAGCGTGATGAAGATGGCGTTGCCCTTGCCCGGCCGCTGACGGATAAGCACGACACCCGCTGTTTTCACCCAATAGCCGTCGCGGGTGTCAGCCACTTCCTGACAGGTCAGAACCTTCTGCGCCCTCAAGGTCGGCCGCAACAGCGCCATGGGGTGAGCTTTCAGAGAAAGCCGCACGGTCTGGTAGTCGGCGACCACATGTTCAGCCAACGCCATGGCGGGCAGGTTGGCATCGGGTTCGGTGCTGAGTTCGTGCTGGCTGGCCGCCTCGAACAAAGGCAGCGGGATGTCGTCGGGAAGGCGGCGCACCGCCCATAGTGCTTCCCGGCGATCCATGCCGGTGGAGCGGAACGCATCGGCCTCGGACAGAAGCTTCAGCGCCCGATGCGGCAGGCGGGCGCAGCGCCAGAGATCCTCGACGTCCTCATAGGGCCGGGCGCGTGCGTCCACCAACTGTTCGGCCCACTCTTCATGGAAACCATCGACCTGACGGAAGCCAAGTCTGAGTGCCAGACTTCCATCTTCGGAGCGCTCCAGCGTGTTGTCCCAGGCGCTATGATTGATGTCGACGGCACGGGCTTCAACGCCGTTCTCCTGCGCATCGCGCACGATCTGGGCAGGAGCATAAAATCCCATGGGCTGGGCGTTCAAAAGCCCGCAGGCGAAGACGGCCGGGTGGTGGTGTTTGATCCAGGAGGAGATGTAGACCAGCTTGGCGAAGGAGGCGGCGTGGCTTTCAGGAAAACCATACTCGCCAAAGCCCTTGATCTGGTTGAAACAGCGCTCGGCAAAGTCGCGTTCATAGCCGCGTCGCACCATGCCTTCGACCATCATCTTCTCGAATTTATGGATCGTGCCCATGTGGCGGAAAGTAGCCATGGCGCGGCGTAGACCGTTGGCTTGTTCGGGGGTGAACTCGGCGGCGACCATGGCGATTTTCATCGCCTGTTCCTGGAACAGCGGGACGCCCAGCGTGCGGCCGAGAACCCCTCGTAGTTCATTCTGATCGTGCGGCTGTGCGGGCGAAGGAAAGACAACCTCTTCTTCGCCGTTGCGCCGGCGCAGATAGGGGTGGACCATGTCCCCCTGGATCGGGCCGGGGCGCACGATGGCGACCTGAATGACGAGATCGTAGAATTCTTTGGGTTTCAGGCGCGGCAGCATGTTGATCTGTGCCCGGCTTTCCACCTGAAACACGCCGATGGATTCGCCGCGTTGAAGCATGGCGTAGACGTCTTCATCGCCGTCTTCGATATCGGGCATGTCGAGCTTCAAGTCTTCATGATCGTCCAGAAGCGTCAGGCATTTGCGGATGCAGGTAAGCATGCCGAGCGCCAGCACATCGACTTTCATCAGGCCGAGCGCGTCGATATCGTCCTTGTCCCACTCGATGAAGGTACGGTCGTCCATCGCCGCATTGCCGATCGGAACCAGTTCGTCGAGCCGGTCGCGCGTGAGCACGAACCCGCCGACATGCTGGGAAAGGTGGCGTGGGAAACCCATGATCTGATGTGCCAGATCGAGCACGCGGTGGATGACGGGATTGTCCGGATCGAGCCCGGCTTCTCGGATGTGTTTGGCTTCCACCTCGCGGCCAAAGGACCCCCACACCGTGCCGGCCATGCGGGCCGTCACATCTTCGGTGAGGCCGAGAACCTTGCCGACCTCACGCAGGGCGCTGCGCGGGCGGTAGCTGATCACAGTGGCGGCGATACCGGCTCGCTCGCGGCCATAGCGTTCGTAGATGTGCTGGATGATTTCTTCGCGCCGTTCATGCTCGAAATCGACATCGATATCGGGCGGCTCCTTGCGTTCCGATGAAATGAAGCGCGCGAACAGGAGGTCATGCTCGGCCGGATCGACGGCGGTGATGCCGAGGACGTAGCAGACGGCGGAGTTGGCTGCCGAACCGCGGCCCTGGCACAAAATGCCCTTGTCGTGGGCAACCCGTACGATCTCGTGAATGGTGAGGAAATAGGGCGCGTAGTCGAGCTGTTCGATGAGAGCGAGTTCGTCCTTTAGCAGGCGCTTCACCTTCTCCGGGACGCCGGTGTGATAGTAGCGGTAGGGCGCATGGCGCCAGACCAGTTCCTCCAGCCAGGCCTGCGCCGTCTTGCCAGGAGGGATCGGTTCGTCGGGATAGGTGTAGGCAAGCTGGTCGAGGGTGAAGTCTATGCGCGCGAGAAAGCTGTCCGTTTCAGTCAGAGCTTGCGGCGCATCACGGAACAGCCGGGCCATCTCCTTTGGTGATTTCAGATGGCGTTCGGCGTTGGCTTCCAGCCGTTTGCCGGCGTTCTCCAGCGTGCAGCCCTCGCGGATGCAGGTCACTACATCCTGCAAGGAGCGCTGACCGGGCTGGTGGTAGAGCACATCGTTGGTGGCCAGAAGCGGCACGTTGGTGCGTTCGCTGATGGCGATAAGACCGGCAAGACGGCGGCGATCATCACCGGCATAACGCATGCTGGCGCCCAGCCAGACGGCCCCAGATGCTGTTTTCTGCAATTTCTGCAGAACAGCGTCGAGCATGGTGGTGTTCAGGGTACTTGCCGGAGGTGGCATGACGATCAGAAGCAGCCCTCGCACATGGCGTAAAAGGTCATCGAGCGTGAGGATGCAGTCACCCTTTTCAGCGTGCTTTTTGCCATGCGTCAGTAGGCGGCAGAGCCGCCCCCAGCCCTCCCTGTTTTCCGGGTAGGCTAGAATATCCGGCGTGCCGTCGGCAAAGACGAGCCGTGCCCCCACCACAAGCTGAAAGGCCTGTGCCATGGCGCGCGTTTCGTCGTCTTCATCTTCGCGAAGATCCTTCAGCGCGCGGTAAGCCCGCGCGACGCCTGAGACGCTGTTGTGGTCTGCGATGCCGATGCCCGTATGACCGAGTGCAAGAGCCTGGACGACCAGATCGCCAGGGTGTGAGGCACCGCGCAGGAACGAGAAATTGGTCGTCACCGCCAGATCGGCATAGTTGGGCGCGGACGTGTTCATCAGGCAAACAGCCCATGTACGAACCAGCCGGGATGCTCCGTTTCCCGGCTGTACAGTCCTTCACGGAACACCCAAAAGCGGCGGCCTTTTGTATCTTCCACCCTGTAATAGTCGCGGGTGAGGCCTGCATCCTCGGATCGCCACCATTCCGGTGCGATTCGTTGCGGACCCTCGGCGCGTGCCACCTCGTGCAGAACGCGCCGCCAGCGGAATTTCAGCGGTGGACCATCCGGGATCTCCGCCAAAGCCTCGATACGCTGTGGGTGTTCGAACATGTGGACGGGCAGGTTTGGCGGTTCACCGGGCTCCGGTGCAGCCCATTCAAGGTCCGGCATGGCGATGGACTGGGTATGGGTAAGCCGGTGATCGGGATAATCCTTGGCGGGCACCTCATAGGCAGCCCGTTCGGGGATATGGGTCTGCGCGCCGACAAAGCGCAGCACTGCCTGTTTGCCATAGCGTGTGCCGAGTTGGTCGATGAGCGCAGCCACGTCTTCATCGGCCATCTCATGGCCATCGAGACTGGTCTGGGCTTGCTGAAAGGGGGCGCATGCACCAACGGACAAACGTAAAAGATCATAACCAAAGCCGGGGTCGAGCGGATCGGCGAGCGTGTCGATCCGTTCCCTGAAAAGACGCATGATCGGCTTTCCTGCCCGGGTCGGCAGCGATGTTTCCACGCGCAGGCGGCGTACGGCACCATCGGTACGAAACAGGCTTGCCTCGAAAGATTTGCCCCCTTCGCCGCGTTTCTCCAGCATCCGTGCTGCCTGTTCGATCAGATGCTCGATGGTGGCGAGCACATCCTCCTGCCGGCCAATGGGTTCGCCGAAGCGGCGTTCAACCGTGCAGGGCGGCAAGGGCCGGCGTGGGACGATGGAGATATCTTCCTCACCCAGAACACGGGCAAGCTTGGTGATCAGGCCGGTGCCGAACCGGGCGGCCAGTGGCGTACGGGGGCGGGCGGCCAGATCGCCGATGGTGGCAAGGCCTGCATGGTTCAACGCAAGGTCGATGTCCCGGTCGATGCCGAGGGCAGCTATCGGCAGAGTAGCAACTGTCTCTGCTTCCTGCCCGGTTGGTATGATGGCTTGGGTCTTACCGATGGTAAATCGGGCGATGGCGCGAGCCGTGTCGGGTGTGGCGGCAATGGCTGTTCTGACATCCATACCGGCTTTGATGCAGCGCGCCTGCAGATCGTCTTGCAGGGCCCGTTCCCCACCAAACAGATGAGCGCAGCCGGTGATGTCGAGCAGCACGCCACCCGGCTCATCCAGAGCAACCAGTGGTGTGTAGCGGTCGCAAAAATCGGCCATCAGTTCCAACCAGGCTCTGTCCGCCGTTCGATCCCTGTCCATGGCAACAAGACCCGGCACACGGGCGCGGGCATCAGCCAGTGTCAGACCGGGGGTAAGGCCAAGCGCCATGGCCTCACGGCTGACGGCCATGAGCCTGAGGGCGCTACGCTCCTTCTCGATGAAAACGATCGGCGCTTCAGCCTGTCCGTTTGAAGGGGCTGGCGGTTGGGCTGCCTGACGCTGCAACCGGTTGGCGGGCAGGAACGGAAACCACACGGCCAGATAGCGGCTTGCCCGGTGCCGGTTTGCCGAGCCTGGGTCTGACGCTCTGGACTCTGTTCCATTCGGGTTTGGAAAGTTGGAACTGGCCAAGGTCATGATGCCACTCCACACGCCAGCTTTGTCCATGGGTGCCGGCTTTGTTGCGTAAAAGGGTGATGTCGAAGGTTGGGTGCCCTGGCGCATTGGCTTCCAAGGCGCGGGATGGTGCGCTGGCAACCTGCCATCGCGTGAAAGCTGCACTTGGCTGTTCATCGGTGGCGGCGCGCAGCAAAAAAGGTGTTACGCCGGACTTTTCCGCTGCCAGTGCCAGACGGCGCGTGGCTGTCAGATCAAGTTCCTTTGGCGCTCCCCAGGCTTCAATAATGACGCCTGCCAAAGAGGTGCAGCGTACGGCCTCCAATCCGGCAGACAGAAAATGGATCGGTTGACGCACACGCACGAAGATCAGGTTGGCTGGATCAAACCCGAGACCCGCAAGGCCATGCGGGTAAAGCCGCCCCGTTTCGCTCTCGCTCATGGTCTGACGTATCCAGACCACAGGCCGCTTTTTGCGCCGGTCCCGGCCAGCGATCCGTTGCATGAAGCTTGCCGCAAAGCCGCTGGAAGATGCCATATCGGCTGTTTCTGCGGCATAGGTTTCGTGCAACATGGCCAGCCCTAGTCCGCCGCCCAGATGTGCATCGATCTCGCTCACGCCAAAACCGACCTGACCATGTTTCAGGCCATAGGTTTGGGACGGCGCCAGCGTTTCAAGCTGGCGGCGTAGCTGATGGATCGCTTGGCTCATCACGTAATATGTTCACTTTTTGTTCTATATTAGAAAGACTCGGAATCCGCCAAGAGTCAATTGTTGTGGTGATGGGCTTGTGGCGGCGATCCGGCTCTTTGCGGGCCTTGACGGTTCTTTCCGCTACGGCTCTGACGTCACAGGCGACCTTGAAAAGAGACCGGGATCGCGATGTTCTTTATGCTTTTGTCAGTCTGGTTCAGTGCGTCGGGTTTGTAGCTGATCGGCAAAATGCTCGATACGCTCTACAAAGTCGGAACGTACGACGTCGTCCTGATGCACCGTCAGTACGTTGTTGATCTCTGCATCGAGCAGATCTTGCACCATCTCCACGGCTTTTTCTGGTGCTGAATGCCCGCCGAACGTCAGCGCAAGTGCGACAGGCTGCGCAAACGGACGATTCTGGTCGATAAAGGCACGCAAGGGCAGTGCGGGATAACTTGTCCAGATGGGCGCCGCCAGGACAATGCAATCGTATTGGCTCAAATCGACGGGTTTGACATCGATCTTTGGCAGTCTTCCCTGCACGCTATCGTAACCAGCGAGCAAATAGCGAAACCAGCCGAGGCGATAGCGTGGGCAGGCAATCTCCAGGACATCAGCCTTAAGGGCGCCCGCCAAAGCATAGGCTACCTTGGTAGTCGTCCCTGTGCGCGAGTAGTAGATGATCAGTGTTTTCAAAGCGGGCATGCTCAAACGCCAGCAACCATGACATCTTCGACCGGTCGCCGTATCGACATGGGCAGAGCCGGTGCATGGCCAAACCGGATCACCAGATCCGGGCGGGCGTCCGGCTGACCCAGCCAGTTTGCGAATTCCAAACGGATGCTCTCGACCTCGACCGGTTGATTGACATGAGCTGTGCGGATGCCGAGCGCAGTGGCCTGCAAGGCAAAGCGCTCAAAACTCCGGCCGACCCTGATCCAGTGTTCCGGATCGGCACGATCGCCGATAAACACCGCAATCCCTGCCGATGAGCGGATATGGTCACGGTATTTGTCATTCTCGGCTTCCTCTGTGAAGAATCGGTCGAACATGAAACCTCCGAGTGGATTGGGCAGGACCGGATTGCCGGAACAGGCTGAAAACAGTCCATCCCGTGTGGTCATTGCTTCGTTCGGGCTGAAACGCAGCCACTCACGCAATTCCGCAACAAAGGCCGGATCGCGAATCTGTTGACTGTTGCCGGCTACCACAAAGTCCAGAATGGCCTCGCGCTGTTCTGCATCTGTGAAGAACAGAACCTCGACACCGTCTTCCTGCGCTGCAATTTCCAAAGCTCGCATATCGTCCAATGAGAGTGCTTGTCCGTCATAGACGGAGCGGGTCGATTGGCGCAGTGGAATGGCATCATAAAGCTGGGAGCTTTGTGTGCCGCCACGGGCGAGTGCGACATGGATTTCGGTCTCAGCGCCGGGCATGATTTCGACATCGGCAGGTCTGCCGTGCGCCGCAGCCGTCAGAACCAGATTTTCTGCGGCACAGCCAAGGCTGACAAAGATATGATGATGGTCAGGGTCGACCACCTCCGTCCCCCTGGTGAGATCGGGCAAGATGTCGATCTGCTGGCTATCCACGCGGAACATCCAGGGTTGGGTGTTGTGACCATTTGCGGCGAGGCAGGCATAGCGAACGAGTTCGGCAAGTTCGGGCGCATTGGCCAGTGCCTCGCGCTGGCGAGCAACTTCCTCGTTGTAGGCGTTAAGCCGTGGCCATCGTGCATAGCCCAACCCACCCAGTGCGACGGCAGATGCGCCTAGGATCAAGAGAGTGCGTCGAGACAACATGGCTTTTCCTTTCCTGTCTCAACTGGCTTAGGCGCTCTGACCGCGCGTTTGTTGATGACGGTCAACGCGAGGGTTGATTGCCGATCACCGGCCGTGCGTGGCTTTGCCGGACCGACTCCGCCGTGCTGCGGGCGAGCAGGCCGATAACCTCTGTGTCTTCGACCTGTGTGAAGTCGCGGTAGTGTTCTCCAACGGCATGGAAAGGCGACGGCGCCGAAAGGTACACAAGTTCGTCAACAAGCTCTTCGAACGTGCTGACGCTTTGCGCGGGCAGCACGGGGACAGCCAGAACGAGGCGCGCCGGACGTGCTTTGCGCAGCATAGTGAGGGCTGCCTTGATGCTGCTGCCGGTGGCGATGCCGTCATCCACCAGAATGACGGTGCGTCCGCCGGGGTCAACCGCTGGACGATCACCGAGATACTCGCGACGGCGTTGCGCGATCTCCTCCAGCTTTCGCTTCATTTCTGCTTGGACGTAATCTTCGCTGGCGGCAATCAGGTGCGCCACGCGCTCGTTCAGGATCAGTTCCGGTCTTGGACCGTCGGCCACCGCGCCGATGGCCAGTTCTTTCTGATGCGGGGCTCCGATCTTTTTGACGAACATCGGTTCAAGCTGTGCATCGAGTGCAACGGCGATTTCATAGGCAACCGGTATCCCGCCGCGCGGCAAGCCAAGCACCAGGGGGTCAGCGTCTTTGAGGTGCGCGAGCTTTCGCGCCAGACGACGACCGGCGTCTGTACGATCTTCGGGAGCATCAAGGTTTGTCATCACGTCCTTATCTCAAGGGCCTTGTGCCGTTGACCCCGTCTAGCTCAGGCGGCTTCAAGCAGTTTGATGATTGCCTCAATGGGCCGGTGCACATAGTTGCCCGCAATTTCCTTCAGGACGGCCCGTTGCACCCGGGTGCTCAGCGCCTCACGCAAAAGACCCAGCGTTTTGGCATCGGCGATCAGCACGACTTGCCGGTCGGCGTTGGTCTCAAGATCGTCATCGATCCACTTGGCCAAAGACCTGGCGAAGGCGGCCTTGTCCATCGCTTTCCAGTCGGTCTGTTCAACAGTTGTCATCCGCCCGCCGGAGACGGGGTAGCGTCCCGGTCTCTCGGTCCCCTGTTCACCGGCGCTTTGCAGCTGTTGTTCGTCGGTTGAACGGACCTGTAAATCCCACTGAACGGCTTTGCCGTGGTTTTCCAGAATCAGGTGCCGTTGACCGTCGGCCAGGATGACGAGAGCAGCATGCGGTAGCTTCACGGCTGTATCTCCCTTCGCTGTATATGGTCGGCCGGTGTGGCATTGAGGTCATCACATTGCGGCTGCACGATGTTGATATTGCTCAACGAAGGCTATCAGGCCGCTTTGCTCAGATAGGCAGTAGCCAAGGCGGGCGTTGCGATCTGGGTGTACTCGCTCTCTGGTATGTCGATGCCGAAACGTGTGTGCAGCGCAGTGACCAGATTGAGAACGTCCATCGAGTCCAGTTCCAGATCGTCCTGGATGTGATCATCATCCGATACCGTGTCGGGATCGATATCGGGCGCCACTTTGACCAGCTCTTCAAGGAAAGCGGCACGGATTTGCTGTGGGGTCATAGAGCCTCCGGGGTCTGCATCAGGTTTTCGAATTCGGTGAGGAACCGGGCGGCCTGACGCCCATCGCCGACCCGATGGTCGAGCGACAAGGTGACGGTAACGGTCTGGCGGGGAACGACCGCGTCGCCAACAACCCATGGCCGGCGCTTTGGCGCGCCGATGCCGACCAATGCCACCTGCGGCGGGAAGATCACACCCGTCATGGCCTCCGCGCCGGTTTCGCCGAGCGCCGAGATGGTGATGGTTCCCATCGACATTTCCGAGCCGCGCAACCGGCCGGCCCGTGCGCGCGTGACCAGGTCGCGCATCGCGGCCATGGTCTCGTCCAGTGTCAATGTCTCTGTGTCCATGATGGCTGGTGCCACCAGCCCGCCGCCACGCAACGCAACAGCCATGCCGGCATTGACCGTTTTGGACGGCTGGAATCCGTCGTCATGATATTGTCCATTCACCACCGGAACTTTTGCAGCCGCAAACGCACCGGCACGCACAAAAAGCGCGCCGATCAGCAGGCGATTGGCTGGCTCCCGATCCCGGTTGGCCTTTTCAAGCCATTCTGTTGCCGGTTTCAGGTCGATCGTCTGGCTGACATACAGATGCGGAATATCCCGATTGGCCCGTGACATGGCCGCTGCAATCGCTTTGCGCATTTCGGCCATGGGCGAGGAAGGCTTCGCGGCAGCGACTTCGGACGTTGTGCCAACGATGCGTTCCACGTCGCCAAGCTGAATAACACCGCCCGGCCCCGATCCCTTCACGGTGGTCAGGTCAATGCCGTGTTCAGCCGCCCTGTGCCGTGCTGCCGGGGATGCGGCTAAGCCGCCAGACGGAAGAGCAGGCGTGGCCGGTCTGGGTGGTGCGGCCGGTGGAACTGGTGGTGGCGCAGCAGCTTCCTCGGACGGCGGTGCAGGTGCCGCCTTCGGCTCAACCACAACCGGTGCTGGTTTCGGCGCGGCTGGTGCCTTTTCGCCTTCGTCCAGAATCATGGCCAGAGGTGCGCCGACAGGCAGTTTTTGACCGAGCTCGGCTTCCAGATGATGCACTGTGCCGGTCTGGAAAATCTCGATCTCGATGGCGCCTTTTTGTGTCTCGACGACTGCGATGACGTCGCCACGCTTGACCGTGTCGCCAGGCTCGATCAGCCATTCGACCAGCGTGCCGGCCTCCATGTCGGCTCCCAGCGAGGGCATTTCAAAAACGCCCATGTCAGCGCCCCATCATGGCTTTGACCCTGGCAACGATCTGCGGTGTTTGCGGGATCGCGGCGTCTTCCAGATGCTTCGGATAGGGGATCGGCACCTCGGCTGAGCACAGGCGGTCGACCGGCGCATCGAGATGCCAGAAACCCTGTTCCATGATCCGGGCGGAAATTTCGGCGGCCAGCGATCCGCTGCGCCAGCCTTCATCAATGATCAGGGCGTGGCGCGTGCGTGCCAGTGATCCGATGATCGTTTCGTCATCCAGTGGGCGCAACACGCGCAGGTCGATCACCTCGGCGTCAATGCCTTCCTTGGCGAGTTCTTCTGCGGCGTCCATCACCTTGTACAGTGATCCGCCATAGGTGATCAGCGATATGTCTTTGCCTGACCGGCGGATGGCAGCCTTGCAGATGTCCACCGGACCGGCATTGGTGTCGATCATTCCGGTGCGGTTGTAGAGCATCACGTTCTCGAAGATGAGGACCGGATCGGGGTCTTCCAGCGCGGTCCAAAGCATGCCGCGTGCGTCCTCGACCGTAGCTGGCGTGAGCACCTTAAGCCCCGGAATATGGGCGTACCAGCCTTCCAAGGAGTGGGAATGCTGGGCCGCCAACTGTTTGCCTGCGCCGGTCGCCATCCGAATGACCAGCGGTACACCGAACGCACCGCCCGACATATGCCGCATGGTGGCAGCCGTGTTGAGAATCTGGTCGAGTGCCAGCAGGCTGAAGTTCACCGTCATCAATTCAACGATCGGCCGCATACCAGCGGCGGCGGCCCCGATCCCGGCGCCAGTAAAGCCGGACTCCGAAAGCGGCGTGTCGCGGATACGGTCCTCGCCGAGCTCCTCCATCAGCCCTTTGGTCACCGCATAGCAACCGCCATAAGCGCCGACATCCTCACCCATCAGAAAGACGCGGTCATCGCGCTGCATGGCGTCGCGGATCGCCTGTTTGACCGCCTCCCTGTAGGTGATTTCGACGGTCTCGCCGGACGGTTCTGCGGGCGCGGGCTGTTGCTGTTGGTCGCCCAGAACGTGCTTTTCGAGATCTTCGACAGGCTCCCAGGTGCCGGCTTCGGAGAAGGCAACGGCCTCGGCAATCTCAGCGTCTGCATCGGCTTCGATTTTGGCGATATCGTCCCGGTGGATCAGTCCATTTTCCAGCAGCCAGCCCTGGAAGCGCACGATCGGTCCTTTGCCCCGCCACTCCTCGACTTCGTCCTTAGGCCGGTAGAGTTGCGCGTCGAACATGGAGTGGGCCCGGAAGCGGTAGGTCCGGCATTCCAGAAACACCGGCTCGCCGGTTTCGCGGATGTGCCCGACCGCCCGGCGCGCGGCCGCTTCGACCGCGACCACGTCCATCCCGTCGACGATCTCAGACTGAATGCCATAGGATGCAGCCTTCCGGTGAATGTCGGTTTCGGCTTCCGAACGGGCAAGCGCCGTGCCCATCGCGTAGCCATTGTTCTCGCAGACGAACAGGACCGGCAGGGACCATAGCCGGGCGAGGTTCAGCGTTTCATGAAACTCACCTTCGGCCACGGCGCCTTCGCCAAAGAAGCAGGCCGTGACGCCGTCATTGCCCTGCATTCTGTCGGCCAGCGCCAGTCCGCCGGCGAGGGGCAGACCGCCGCCGACGATGGCGTTGCCGCCATAGAAGTTGGTGTCCCTGTCGAACAGGTGCATGGAGCCGCCGCGCCCGCCTGAACAGCCTTCGGCCTTGCCGTACATCTCGGCCATCACCGTTGTCATCGGCACGCCACGCACCAGCGCATGGCCATGCTCGCGGTAGGTGGCGACGATGCGGTCCTCTTCATTCAGAACCGGGATGATACCGGAGGCAATAGCTTCTTCTCCGTCATAGAGGTGCAGGAAGCCGCGTATTTTCTGCTGTGTGTAAAGCTCGGCGCATTTGTCTTCGAACCGGCGAATGCGGATCATGCTGGAGAGGAGTTCCAGAACATGGGTTTCGTCGAGGCGCGGTTTGTCGATCACACTCATGTTTCGTCGGTCTCCAGTGTTGAGATGTCGCCTTCAGGCAGGCCCAGCTCACGCGCTTTCAGCAGTCGGCGCATGATCTTGCCCGACCGAGTTTTGGGCAGGGTTTTCCGGAAGACGATTTCGCGCGGAGCCACGGCCGGACCCAGCTTCTTGCGGGCATGGCCGCGGATGGCACGTTCCAGTTCTTCGGAGTGCTCAAAACCGGGGTTGAGCACCACATAGGCTTTGACGACCTCGCCGGCCGTTTCGTCCGGAACGCCGATTACCCCGGCTTCTGCAATCGCGTCATGTTCAATGAGCGCGCTTTCGACCTCGAATGGGCCGATCAGATGGCCGGACGACTTGATCAGATCGTCGGCGCGGCCAACGAACCAGAAATAGCCGTCGCTATCGCGCATCGCCAGGTCGCCGGACAGGTACCAGCCGTCGACGAAACACTTGTCGTAACGCGCCTGCTCATGGAGGTAGGTCCGCATCA
>JANQJE010000161.1 GCA_028281795.1 Cohaesibacteraceae bacterium
CTCGGCCCCGTCCTCTCCGAGGAGGAGCGGGCCATGCCGCAGCGCGAGAAATACCGGCTGCTGCTGGCAGGCCTACTGCCGTTCGGCATCTTTTTCGCCATGATGATCCCCTTTGTGAACGGCTGGACCTCCCTGGTGGAAAGCTCGGCCATCGGCGCCATCGCCGCCTTCCTCGCCGCGCTTCTCAAGGGCAGGATGACGTGGAAAGTGTTCGAAACCTCGGTCAGGAACACACTGGGCATCACGTGCATGTTCATGTGGATCATCCTGGCGGCGCTTGCCTTCGGTGCTGTCTTCGACGGGCTTGGGGCCGTCAAGGCGATCGAGAGCCTGTTTACGGAGCGGCTCAACCTCTCACCCTGGATGATCCTCATCCTCATGCAACTCAGCTTCATCTTGATGGGGACATTTCTCGACGATACGGCAATGCTTGTGATCGTCGCCCCGCTCTACGTTCCGCTCGTCGGTGCGCTGGGGTTCGACCTGATCTGGTACGGCATCCTCTACACGATCACCACGCAGATCGCCTATATGACGCCGCCCTTCGGCTACAACCTGTTCCTCATGCGGGCCATGTCGCCGCCCGAGATCACGCTCAGTGACATCTACCGTTCCATCACCCCATTCGTGGCCGTCATGGCCCTGGCGCTCGCCACCATTATGGTCTTCCCGCAAATCGCCCTGTGGCTGCCGCAGGCAGTCTACGGAAACTAAGCGCCATGACAGGCGCGCCCGCTTTGTCGAAGCAAACCAAGAAGGAGCAAATCCATGACCACAAGACGTACGATCCTTAAGGGGGCCGCGCTTGCTGCGCCTGCTGCTGCCCTTGCCACGCCGGCGATTGCGCAGTCCACCATCAGGTGGCGGATGCAGACTTATGCAGGCGCCGCGCTGGCTGCCGAAGTGGTGGTCCCGGCCATTGAGACGTTCAACAAGATCGCGGGCGACCGCATGCAGATCGAGCTTTTCTTCGCCGACCAGCTTGTGCCGACCGGCGAGCTTTTCCAAGCCATGCAACGCGGGACGATCGACGCGGTTCAGTCCGACGATGACTCGATGGCCTCGCCCACCGAAGTGACTGTCTTCGGCGGCTACTTCCCCTTCGGCTCCCGCTACTCCCTGGATGTGCCGGTCCTGTTCAATCAGTACGGGCTGAAGGAGATCTGGGAAGAAGAATACGCACGCGTTGGCGTCAAGCACATCTCCGCCGGTGCCTGGGACCCCTGCCACTTCGCCACCAAAGACCCGATCCGGTCGCTCGCCGACCTCCAGGGCAAGCGCGTCTTCACCTTCCCGACGGCAGGCCGTTTCCTCAGCCAGTTCGGCGTCGTGCCGGTCACCCTGCCATGGGAAGACATCGAAGTGGCCGTGCAGACCGGCGAGCTTGACGGCATTGCCTGGTCAGGCATCACCGAGGATTACACTGTGGGCTGGGCCGACGTGACGAACTACTTCCTGACCAACAACATCTCCGGTGCCTGGATCGGTCACTTCTTCGCCAATATGGAGAGGTGGAACGAACTTCCCGAGGACCTTCAAGCGTTGCTGGCCGTCTGCATGGAGCAATCGCACTACTATCGTCAGCATTGGTACTGGGGCGGTGAAGCCGATCTGCGCGTCAACGGCACCAAGATGCAATTGACGTCGATTCCGGACGAAGAATGGGCCGAGGTTGAAGCTGCCGCGCGTGTCTTCTGGGATGAGATCGCTGCCGAGAGCGAGACAAAAGCCCGTGTCGTTGAGATCTTCAAACGCTACAACGAGGTCATGGAACAGGCCGGACGGCCCTATCGCTACTCGTAAACACAAATGCGGCCCCGGGGTATTGCCCCGGGGCTCCTCCTCGACTGAAAGACCAGGGCCCAGGATATGACCGCAGCACTCACATTCGATGCACTCAAAGGCATGGCCGCGCAGGGAAGCATCGATACCATTCTGGTGTGCTTCGTCGACATGCAGGGCCGCTTGATGGGTAAACGGTTCCATGTGTCGAACTTCATCGACAGTGCCCATGAGGAAACCCATTGCTGCGACTACCTTCTGGCCACGGACCTGGAGATGGCGACGCCGGATGGGTATGCGTCGTCAAGCTGGCAGCGGGGATACGGCGACTATGTGATGAAGCCGGACCTGTCCACACTGCGGCCCATGCCCTGGTTGGAGGGCACCGCGATGGTGCTCTGCGATATCCTCGATCACCACACCCACGCGCCCGTGGCTCATGCGCCGCGTCAGGTTCTCAAAGAACAGATCGCCCGGCTTGCCGCCCATGGGTTGGCGCCGATGATGGCAACGGAGTTGGAGTTTTTCATCTTCCGCAAGCCGCTCGATCAGCTTCGGGCAGAGGGCTACCGCGAGCTTGAGACGCTTGGGCCCTACAACGAGGATTACCACATCCTTCAAACCTCGAAGGAAGAGCATGTGATGCGGCCACTGAGAAACCATCTCTATGCTGCCGGTATCCCGATTGAGAACTCAAAAGGAGAAGCGGAGGCCGGCCAGGAAGAGCTGAACATCCGCTATGCAGATGCACTGGCCTGCGCCGACCATCACGCCATCGCAAAACACGCAGCCAAGGAGATCGCCTGGCAGCAAGGGCATTCGGCAAGCTTCCTGCCGAAATGGCACCACACCCGCGTTGGCAGTGCGAGCCATGTCCACATGTCGCTCTGGAAGGACGGTGCCAACGCGTTCCACGATCCAGCGGGTGACCATCACATGTCGGACATCATGCGGCAGTTCACGGCGGGGCTGATCGCGTACGCGCCGGACTGCACCTATTTCTTCGCGCCCTACATCAATTCCTATAAGCGCTTCGCCAAGGGTACCTTCGCCCCCACCAAGACGGCCTGGTCGGTGGACAACCGGACGGCGGGCTTCCGCCTTTGCGGGGCGGATACCAACGCCGTTCGGGTCGAGTGCAGAATCCCGGGGTCGGACATGAACCCCTATCTGGCGCAAGCCGCTTTGCTGGCTGCCGGCATCAAGGGCATCGAAGACGGGCTTGACCTCGCCCCGGCCACAACGGGCGACATTTATGACGACCCGAATGTCCCTCATATCCCGAACACACTTCGCGCCGCGACAGAGCATCTGACAGGATCCGCGATGCTGCGTGAGGCGATGGGCGATACGGTTGTCGACCACTACGCCCGCGCGGCGAGCTGGGAACAGGAAGAGTTCGACCGCGTTGTTACCGACTGGGAGATTGCCAGGGGCTTCGAAAAGGCCTGAACCATGACCGCGATGATCATCTGTGTTTCGCCCATCGACGGGTCGGTTGACGCGCAAAGGCCCTGTCTCGACCTCAAGAGCGCCCGCTCTGTGACACAACCAAAATCCTATCACGTGAAGAAGGCAACGACATGAGCATGGTGGCCAATTGGAGCTATCCAAACCCGATCCGCTTTGGCGCCGGCCGCATCGTGGAGATTGGGGAGGCCTGTGCCGCGGCCGGCATCACCAAACCCCTTCTGATCACCGACCGGGGCCTTGCCGGGAACCCGATAACCGAGCGTACGTTGTCGCTGATGGATGAGGCTGGTCTGGGCGCGGCACTGTTTGCGGAGGTCGATTCCAATCCAACCGACGCCAATGTCGCAGCCGGGGTCGCGGCGTATCGCGACGGTGGGTTTGACGGGGTCATCGCCTTTGGCGGTGGTTCCGGCCTGGACCTCGCAAAGACAGTAGCTTTCATGGCCGGTCAGATCCGGCCTCTTTGGGATTTCGAGGATATTGGCGACTGGTGGACCCGCGCCGATGCCGACGCCATTGCGCCTGTTGTTGCCGTACCTACGACAGCCGGCACAGGATCAGAGGTCGGTCGCGCCAGCGTGATCACCAACTCAGAGAGCGAAGAGAAAAAGATCATCTTCCACCCCAAAATGCTGCCGGTACAGGTGATTGCGGACCCTGAACTCACGGTTGGCATGCCGAAGTTCATCACGGCGGGCACGGGCCTTGATGCCTTCGCGCATTGTGTCGAGGCCTATTCAAGCCCCCACTATCACCCGATGAGCCAGGGAATTGGCTTGGAAGGCATGCGCCTGGTCAAGGCGTACCTTCCGAGGGCCTACGCCGATGGATCCGATATCGAAGCGCGCGGCCATATGATGAGCGCGGCGGCGATGGGGGCGACCGCGTTTCAAAAGGGCCTCGGCGCTATTCATGCGTTGAGCCACCCCGTTGGCGCCGTGCATCACACCCACCATGGTACCACCAATGCTGTCTTCATGCCCGCGGTGCTGAAGTTCAACGCCGATGCGATCCGCACGTCCTTTGACAGGGCCGCCGCTTATCTCGGCATCGCAGGCGGGTTTGATGGCTTTTGTGCGTTTGTCGACGACTTCAATACGTCTTTCGATATTCCGAGGACGCTGACGGAACTCGGCGTCAAGGCGCCAGACTTGGACAAGCTGACCAAGGCAGCCCTGAAGGACCCAAGCGTCGGCGGCAACCCGATTGACCTGACCGAAGCGGACATCCGCGCCCTGTTCGAGGCAACGCTATAGCCTCGCCACGAACGTCTGCTCTCCGCTCCAAGGCGGATGTTCAAACATCGTGCAGCGAACGATTTCTTGAGCCCAAAGTAACTGTGTTCGGCGACGCGGCGAATGTCAGCTGTTGT
>JANQJE010000238.1 GCA_028281795.1 Cohaesibacteraceae bacterium
CGATGCCTGCACTGCCGGTATCGCCCAGGTTGAAGCCGATCTCGGCCCGGTCGACATTCTGGTCAACAATGCCGGCATCACCCGCGATGCCATGTTCCATAAGATGACACCGCAGCAGTGGAACGAGGTGATCGGCACCAATCTCACCGGTGTTTTCAACATGACCCACCCGATCTTTGCCGGCATGCGCTCACGCGGGTTCGGCCGGATCATCAACATTTCCTCGGTGAATGGGCAAAAAGGTCAGATGGGGCAGGCTAACTATTCTGCCGCGAAGGCCGGTGATATCGGCTTCACCCGCGCTCTTGCGCAGGAAGGCGCTTTCAAGAACATCACCGTGAATGCGATCTGCCCGGGCTATATCGGAACGGATATGGTGCGGGCTATCGACGAAGACGTGCTGAAGGCAAAGATTCTGCCGCAGATTCCGGTGGGCCGTCTCGGCGAGCCGGAGGAGATCGCCCGTTGCGTTGTGTTCCTGGCCTCCGATGATGCCGGTTTCATCACCGGTTCGACCATCTCGGCCAATGGCGGACAGTACTTCTCCTAGCAACGCTCGTGAAAAGATAGTTCCAATCGGACCGCAGGCCTTTGCCCAGCGGTCCGTTTTCGTTTTGGTGGCATCCTTTTAACACCCCGCTGGTATCGCTGGACCACCGTTTGTTCCAGCGAGAGGGTTTGCTTGACCGATTTTTCCAATCCTCAGATGTCGGCTGGACAGCGCCGTCCGGGGCTACGTGCCGCCAATTGGCGATGGCGCGAGGAAGCGGTCGGTGTGGTCATGGTCGGATTTGTCGGACTGGTCATGGTGGCCGTGTTGCCGCATCTCCTGCCCGGTACCGTGCTGGTTCATCTCGATCAGGGCCGCTTGCATGCCGGCGTCGGTTTCCTGCTTTGCGCGCTTGTTCTTTTTGCGCTGCGGGCGCGGATCCGTGCCTTGTTGAGTGCCCTGGCGGGCGTATCGTTGCTCGCCAGCATTGGGCTTTTTGCTGCCGGCAGCTTTGCTGCAATGAGCCCTGACAAAAGGCCCGATTTCACGCTGATCTCTTTCAACGTTCTGGGGTTCAATCCACGCGGAGCAGAGATTGCCGCTTATTTTGCAGGGCAAGCGCCGGACGTGGCGCTCGTTCTGGAGGCTCCTGCGCTGCATGAGCATCTCGATGCGATGCATGCCGCATTCCCTTACTCCGCCGGCTGCGGCGAGGGCCTGCATTGCGATATGGCGATCTTCTCGCGCCATCCCATCCGTTCAGCGCAGATCATGCCTTTCTTCACCATTCATGGCCGTCTGATCCGCGCACAGATTGAGATTGCAGACGAGAGCGTGACCTTGCTGGCGGCGCATCTCACCAAGCCGTACTATGGCAACTGGCACAGCCAGCAGATGGATCGGCTGGTGGAAACACTGGCGGAGATCGAGGGTCCGGTCGTGTTGGCCGGCGATTTCAACAGCCAGGCTTTCGTCAGGGCTTTTCACGACCATCTGATCGGGGAGGCGGATATGCGGCTCGCTTCGCGGCTGCAGCCGACATGGCCGGCTCTCAGCTCTTTCCCTCTGTCCATGGCGGGATTTGCCATCGACCATGTTCTGGTGCGCGGTGCGCTTGCTCCGGTGGAGGTACGGCTTATCGAGGACCCGATCGGTTCAAACCACCGGGGCCTCTTTTCGGCCTTCGATCTGGACGGCCGGTAGCCGTTTGAAACCGGCGTTAGCGTTCGGGAACCACGTTCAGAGAGGTCTTCTTTTCTGCCGGAGCGTCGCTGGCCAGATCATCCGACATCAGACGGGACAACAGTTCGTCCACGTCCGTCGTATCGGCTTCCGCTTCGGCAAGCGGCGGCACATCCCTTGTCTGGACTTTCACCGCCGGATCGACGGATGTCGTTTCCTTTGACGCGGTTTCGATGTCGGCCGCAGACGTCATGTTCGCGAACAGCGCATCGATGTTCGTATCGTCGCTGGCGTTCGCATCTCCTGCGGGTTTCTTCGGGGTGTTGGCCGCAGGAACGTCGGCAAGCAGCTCGGCGCTTATTTCAGCTTCCAGTTCGCTGCTTAGATCATCGGGAAGGGAAGACCCGATGGATTTCTCCAACTCGGTTTCCAGATCGACCGGTTTACTGGCTGGCATCGACACAGCGGCCGGTTTGTCTGCCGGGGTTGTTTCAGGCTGTTTGGTGGCCGGTGATCCGGATGCAGCAACGGCTGGTTTGACGCCTTGCTTGCCATCATCCGTTTTCGGTGCGGGTTCGGTCTTGTTGACCTTTGCGGGCGTTACTGGTGCGGCGCCATTGGCGGTCGCAGAGACGGTACCAGCGGCTGCGAGACCTGAGCTTGCCGTAGAGCCTGCCGATAGGACGGGACTGCTTTTCGCGCTGGTTTTGGCCTTGTCTTCGGCCTTCTCCTCAACCTTACCAACGGTTTTGTCTGACCGGTCGAGCGCGGATGGACGAGCCGCGAGCGGATCAGGCTTGGTGCGCTCGCGCGGTTTGAGACTTACCGATTGAGTTGCCGGATGGCTGCGATCGATGTCCAGATCGTCCAGATCGATCAGTCCGTCGGCCAACGCTTCCAGCGACGATGGAATGGCTGCATGATCTGCTACCGACACCATCATCAAACGTTCACGTGCGAGGCGGGCGAGTGCCGTGTAGTCCGTGGTCCCGCCAAGAATGATGGCCTCTTCGTAGGTCGCATCACTTGCGCTCAGTTCATAAAGGTCGAGGCTCATCATAATGAGCGTTTCATCGGCACCTGCCGTTTCGACGATTTCGAAACCGGCGTCCCGGTAAGCTGTTCGGCGATATGTCGACACACGCGTGGAACAATAGGCGCGCATCACAGCGATCTGCCGGGTAAGGCCATGCATGGTGTGGGTGAGTTCGCTGGAGAGCGCTGCCGGGTCTGCCTGACCCTTGGCCAACGCTTCAAAGCCCTGAACATCGACGAGCAACAGGCTGGTCATCATGGTGGTTGGCCTTCTCTTCAAACACATACGTAATTGTCGTCTGGAGGGGCTCTTATGACACAAGACTTTGCGCGGCAAGCACAACGTTTACTTGTAGTTGGTCATCAATTGGATGGTCTTACCCCACCATCGCGCGGTATGGGGCGAGCAGAACACGGCAAAAATGAGATTGCGAGCGCGTGACGTTGGGTAAATCTGCAACAACCGGAGATCGCAGACAGGCGACTGTGATCGGTCTTGGGGCCGTCGTCATGTGGGCGACGCTCGGGCTGTTTACCGCTATGACCGGGCCGGACGGCGCAGCCGTGCCGCCTTTTCAGCTCAATGCCCTGTGTTTCGGTCTGTCCGGTTTGCTGGCGCTCGTGATCCTGCGCGGTCAGGGTCGGTTACGTGATGTGATCGCTACAACCCCGGCTGCGCTGACGCTGACCGTGGCCGGGCTGTTTGGCTACCATGCGCTCTATTTCACGGCGTTGCGCAATGCACCGGCTGTGGAAGCCAACCTTATCAATTATCTCTGGCCGCTGCTGATCGTCCTGTTTTCCGGTCTGCTGCCCGGGGAACGCCTGCGTTGGTTTCACGGTCTTGGTGCGTTGCTTGGGTTTGCGGGCGCTGGCCTGCTTATCCTGACCCAGGGCGCAGCATTCGATGCAACCTTTCTGCTTGGCTACGGTGCAGCATTCGGTGCGGCGCTTTTCTGGTCGGGCTACTCGGTACTTTCAAGGCTCTTTCCCAGTGTGCCGACAGGCGCTGTTGCGGGCGCCTGCCTGATCACCTCTGCGCTTTCCACCGTGTGTCACCTGATGGTCGAAACGACCGTCTGGCCTGCAACGCTGACAGGCTGGTTGGGTGTCGTTGCGCTTGGTCTCTTCCCGGTGGGTCTTGCTTTTTTCGTGTGGGATATCGGCATGAAACGCGGCGATATTCAGGTCCTTGGGGCAGCGGCTTATGCCACACCCATTCTGTCGACATTGCTTCTGATCGGTTTTGGCTTTGGTGCCTTTACATGGCCCGTCGTCGCGGCCTGCATACTTGTGACCCTCGGGGCGGTGGTGGCCGCGAAGGACATGCTGTTCAGCCGCTGATAAGCGCTCTAGCCTGACTGAGGTCTTGGTGTCGGGCGCCAGTCGGGTGGCGCCATCTCAAACCCATCGAAGGAAAAGCCCGGTGCAACCGTACAGCCGACCAGGGTCCATTCGCCCAGACTTTCGGCTGTCTGCCACCAGCCCGCTGGTACGACGATCTGCGGCCGCTCGCCCTGTTCCAGACGGCTACCAAGCCTGTGGGCCTCGGCGTCATGCCCGTTGGGGGACAGTGTGAGCGCCAGCGGTGCACCGGCGTACCAGTGCCAGATCTCGGCGGCATCGACCTTGTGCCAGGCTGAGCAATCGCCGATACCAAGCGCGTAGTAGATGGCCGTTCCCGATGATCGTCCGTTGACTTCATGCGTATCACGGAACGTTTCGCGGTAGTGACCGCCTTCGGGATGCGGCTGCAGATCAAGTGCCGCGATGATCTCATTCAAAGTCATGAGGCCTGACCCTACCGGTCTGCAAGCGCCAGGCGCAGTCCAAGCAAACCGAAGGCGGCAGCAAAGGACCGGCGTAGCCACAGCATGACAGGTGGCCTTGAAACCACATAGTCGCGTGCCAGGGCGGCGCAGGCACCGTAGCCGACAAACACGATGAAGGTCAGCACCATGAAGGTCAGCGCAAGACCGACCATCATAGCTGTCGGGTGGGCTGCGGTAGCAGGCACGAATTGTGGAAGAAACGCCAGAAAGAACAGGGAGAGCTTCGGGTTGAGCACATTGATCAGCGTGCCGGTCCGGGCGGTGTGCCATGTGCTCATGGCACGTTTGTCCTCATCGACGCTGAGCGCCCCGCCATCGCGCAGGATACTCCACGCCATGTAGAGCAGGTAGGCGACGCCGGCATATTTGATCAGTTGAAAGGCAAGCGCGGAAGCGTGAAGAAGCGCCGCCAGCCCGACGATGCTTGCCAGCATGTGGGGAACAATGCCGAACGTACAGCCGACAGCCGCCGCGACGCTCGCGCGAAAGCCCCGCCCCAGGCCGATGGCGAGCGTATAGAGCACACCGGTCCCGGGTAAAAGAACGACGATCAGGGAGGTGATCAGGAATTCAAAGCTCATAATGGTATCCTAGAAATTGTCTTTTGCGGCGCGCAGACGCGCAAAGTCGGCTGCATCTTTGGCACGCAGGAAGGGGTTGAAGGCCAGTTCCGTTTTCAATGTGGTTGGTATGGTCGGCAGACCGGCTGCCCGCCGCCCTTCGATCTGCCGGGCGTGATCGGCCAGAGTGGAGCTGTCGGGGTCCATCGCCACGGCAAAACGGGCGTTCGCCAGCGTGTACTCGTGACCACAATAAATCCTGGTTTCGGGGTCGAGTGCGGCCAGCGTCTGAAGGCTGGCGTGCATCTGGTCCGCGGTCCCTTCGAACAGGCGGCCACAACCAAGGGCAAACAGAGTATCGCCGGCAAAGGCTGTTTTTTCAGGCCGGGATACATAAGCGATGTGCCCAACGGTGTGACCCGGCGTGTCGATGATCTCGAACGGTGTTTCTCCCAACATGACCGTGTCACCGGGCGTCACGTCCCGGGTCAGGCGCGGAAGGCGTGCCTTGTCGGCGGCGTTGCCAACCACTTCGACATCATAGCTGGACCGAATGCCGCCAACGCCATCGATATGATCGCCGTGATGGTGGGTGATGAAGATGTGGGTCGGGGTCCAGCCGGTGGCTTCGATGGCTTCGCGTGTCGCCATTTCTTCGGGCACGTCGATCAGGGCAACCTGTCCGGTCGCTTCGTCGCGTACGAGCACGCCGTAATTGTCGGACCGGCACGGATAGAGGTGGCAATTGATCGGCATTGACGGGTCTGTTGTTTATGGTTGTTTGAACAGGTTCGCGGTAGAACGGCGCTCATGCAAGTTGATATTATCGATCTGCGCGATTTTTACACGAGCACGCTCGGCTTGCGCACCCGTGGTTATCTGCGCACCGCGCTGCGCAAGCATCTGCCGGATGCAGCCCGCATGGATGTCGCCGGCGTTGGCTTTGCCAATCCCTATCTTGGGCAGTTCCGTGACGAGGCGGAGCGCCTGATGAGCTTCATGCCGGCTGTCCAGGGGTGCGTGAACTGGCCGTCACAGGGCCCCAATGCGTCGGTCCTCGTGGATGAAAGCGCCTTGCCGATCGCCAATGCCGCGCTCGACAGGGTCTTTCTGATCCATGCGCTGGAGTTTTCGCCGCACCCGGCAAAGCTGATGGAAGAGGTCTGGCGGGTTCTTGCGCCCGGCGGGAGGATGATTGCGGTGGTGCCCAACCGGCGGGGGCTGCTGGCGCGTGTCGACACCACGCCTTTTGGCCATGGCCGGCCCTTTTCACGCGGCCAGATGATCCGGCTGTGCCGGGACGCGCAGTTTTCGCCGACGGCGTGGTCTGAGGCTTTGCATTTCTTCCCGTTCCAGACCCGGCTTGCACTGCGCACGGCCGGCTTTTTCGAGCGGATGGGCAAAAGTATGGTCTCTCCGCTTGGCGGCGTGATCATACTTGAAGCGACCAAGCACATGTTCCGTGGGCTCCCGGTGACCGAAGGTGCGAAGGTCAAAACAAGGCCTGTGCTGGTGCCTGTGGGTGCTGTGCCGAACTAGACCCTGCCGCTCTGTTTCAGTTGACGTTCGCGATAGAGCGTGAAGAGACCCGCACTGATGACCATCGTCGCGCCGATCACCATGCCGGCATCGGGCACTTCGTTGAAGAACAGGAAGCCAAGGATCATGGCGGCCACCAGGCGTGTGTAGCGGTAGGGCGCGACGGCGGAGAGTTCGCCGATGCGCATGGAGAGTGTGATGGCGTAGTAGCCCGTCATGCCGAACACGCCGCCGCCCAGAATCAAGGCCCAGGCCTCCGGCGCAATACCGACGAACATCGGCTCGGTTTCCATCGCCGCATGCATGATGAAACCCACCGGAATAAGCAGGGTCGCCACAAGCGTCACGATGGAAAAGGTCGAAAACTGCACCTGGACCCTGCGGGTGGCAAGGTCGCGCACGGCGAGGGTCGCAACGGCCAGAAGAGCCCAGATGGTGGCGCTGTCAAAGCCCTCGCCGGTGGGCCGGATGATGATCATCACGCCGGCAAAACCTACCAGAATGGCACTCCAGCGCCGCCACCCAACGGCTTCTTTCAACACCAGCGCCGCACCCAGCGTGACGACCAGCGGTTGCACCTGGAGGATGGCTGAAAAGCTCGACAGCGGCATCAGGGTCAGGGCGGTGATGATCGACATTGCCGCCAGAAGATCCGCTATGGTGCGCGCCGTAATCGCCCGATCGGCAAACATGCCGCGCACCAGACCAGGTGTCGGACGTGTTCCCTCGCGCAGCATCAGAGCGCCGTAGACCAGCATGCCGGATACGCCTTTGATGACGGCCATCTCACCGGGTGTTGCCGCGCCGCCCTCAGCCAGCGTTCCTGCCGCCCTGATCGCCGCGTCGTCGATGGCGAACAGCACCATCGATGCGGTCATCAGCGCTATGGCGCGCAGATTAGCCCGGGAGGGATCGGATTGGGTCTGATCGGTCAACCGGCTGTTACTTTCCCGGTTTCAGGATGAAAATGCCCTGTGCGCCAATCAGATTCCAGATGGCCCAGGGAGCATTGAGCGCCAGGCGCTGGCCTTCCGCGTTCAAAGCGGCGGCCTCTTCGATGGTTGCTCCCACTTCACCGGCCAGACCGATGAAGTCGCGTAATGTGCAGAAATGGATGTTGGGCGTATCGTACCAGGAATAGGGCAAAGCTTTGGTGACGGGCATCTCGCCGCGCAGAAGAAGGTGAAGCCGGGCGCGCCAGTTGCCGAAATTGGGAATGGTGACGATCACCCGCTTTCCGATGCGCAGCAGTTCCTCAAGAACCTTTTTCGGGGCCTGGGTTGCCTGCAGGGTTTGCGACAGGATGACCACGTCGAACGAGCCATCCGGGTATGTCGCAAGGTCTGTATCTGCATCGCCCTGAATGACGGAAAGACCGCGGGCCACAGCCTCGTTCACCCCATCCTGCGAGAGCTCCAGACCGCGCCCATCGACGCCTTTGGTGGCCTCCAGCAAAGCGAGCAGTTCACCACGGCCACAGCCGACATCGAGCACGCGCGCCCCTTGGGGTACGAAATCTTCAATGATGGCATAATCGATCCGGGTATCTGGCACACTCATCAGGCCAGCCCCTCCCGTTCGGCGATGCTGGTCAGAAAGGCACGCACGGTGGCGAAGAGCTCTGGTTCCTCCAGCAGGAAGGCGTCATGGCCGCGGTCACTTTCGATTTCGACGAAGGACACTTTGGCTGTCGTTGCGTTGAGCGCATGGACGATGGCGCGGCTTTCCGAAGTCGGAAACAGCCAGTCGGAGGGGAAGGAGATGACGCAGAAACGCGTCGAGGTGCCCTCAAAGGCCCGTGCGAGTATGTCGTCGTGATCGGCGGCGATGTCGAAATAGTCCATCGCGCGTGTGACATAGAGATATGAGTTCGCATCGAACCGGTCGACGAAGGTCATCCCCTGGTGGCGCAGATAGCTTTCGATCTGGAAGTCGGCATCGAAGCCAAACGATATGTCGGAACGGTTCTGCAGGCTGCGGCCGAATTTGTTGTGCAGAGCATCGTCCGACATATAGGTGATGTGGGCGCCCATGCGTGCAACGGCTAGGCCCTTGGTTGGCCGTGTGTTCAGGCCGGCATAGCGTCCGCCGTGCCAGTCAGGGTCTGCCATCACGGCTTGGCGGCCGACCTCGTGAAAAGCGATGTTCTGCGAGGAGTGCTTTGCAGCCGTGGCGATGGGGATCGCGCTGACCACGCGTTGCGGATAGCGCGATGCCCATTGCAGAACCTGCATCCCGCCCATCGATCCACCGACGACCGCCAAGAGTCTTTCGATGCCAAGATGATCGAGCAGCTTGGCCTGCACATCCACCATGTCGGCGATGGTCACCAAGGGAAAGGAAAGGCCGTAGATATCGCCTGTCGACGGGTTGGGCGAGCCGGGTCCCGTCGATCCCATGCAGCCACCCAGAACGTTGGCGCAAATCAGGAAGTAGCGATCGGTATCAAGCGGTTTGCCGGGTCCTGCGATTGTTTCCCACCATCCATCCTTGCCGGTTACCGGGTGCGTGCCGAGCACGTACTGATCGCCGGTCAGCGCATGACAGATCAGGATCGCATTCGACTTGTCCGCGTTTAGCGTGCCATGCGTCGTATAGGCGATCTGACACCGTTCGAGACTTTCGCCGGAGGCCAGCACAAAGGGTTCGGACACCTCGAAGATGGTGTCGGCTGGCGAGGTGGTCGGGACGGAGTTGGACGTTGCGGGCATCACGCTGAAACGGTCGAAAGAAGGACTGAGCGCCGATCCCTAAACCCTTTGCGCGGCGGGGGAAAGAGCTTGATCGTCATGATCGCGGTTGGCGTTTGTGCATCATGCCATTAAAGGGAAGGCGATGCAGGACAGGCCAGTTCAGACACAAGCCGATAAGCACCCGACGACACGCCCAACGACGTTGCTCGAGGTGCGAGAGGAAATCGATCGTATCGATGCCGCGATGCATGCGCTGCTGATCGAGCGCAGTGCCGTGATCTCCGACCTTATCGCGATCAAGAAGGTGCAGCCACCGGCGGATGATGATCCGACGCGCCGCACGTCCGCATTTCGTCCCGCGCGCGAAGCTTCTATGATGCGTGATATCATCGAACGGCATTCCGGCTCGCTTCCGCTCGATACGGTGGAGAGCATCTGGCGGGTGATCATCTCGACCTTCACCTATGTTCAGGCGCCTTACGACGTGATCTACGCAAGGGCAGGCGACGATCTTGCGATGCGCGACAGTGCGCGTTTTCATTTCGGGTACACGGTGCCGCTTACGGTGGTGGACGAACCATCGGAGGTTCTGAGCGGCGTCGGGACCCGTGGCGATGCTCTCGGCGTTGTTCCCCTGGCAAGCAGAGGTGCCTGGTGGAGGGCACTGGAAGCGCCCGACGCGCCGAACGTGATCGCGCGGCTGCCTTTCGTCGAGCGGCCTGATCATCCAGCCGGAATGCCTTGCCTTGTTGTGGCCAATGCACCGATTGACCGCGAGGTTATGGCAGCCACGGTTGCTTCCATTGTCCTGGATGACGTGGGTACTTTGCCAGCCGGCTTGGACGTCCTGGCCCATTCCGGTGAACGGACCCTGGTAAGCACACAGGACAGCGAAGCATTGGAAGCGCTTACAGACCTGTTGGGCCGGGAGAAGGTTTTAATCGTCGGGTCCCATGCGCCGGTGTTTCGGCTTTAACAACGGATTGCCAAATCCGGCAGAACCCGGCACAAGCGTTGGCTTGTCGATCTTTATCAGTCTGATCCATCATGCGTTTGTCTTCCGTTTATCCGATGCCTCGCGAGGGTGTGCTCGATATCGCCGCTTATGTACCTGGCCGATCTACCGCCAAGCCGGGTGTGAAACTTCATAAGCTGTCGTCCAACGAGACTCCGCTTGGCCCAAGTCCAAAAGCTGTCCAGGCGTTTCACTCGGTTGCCGACGATTTGGCGAGCTACCCCGACGGATCTGCGCTTCAGCTTCGCCAGGCTATTGCGCGCCGCCACGGTATCGCAGCAGACCGGATCGTCTGCGGCAACGGATCCGACGAGCTGTTAGCTCTGTTGGCACAGACGTATCTGTCGTCTGGTGATGAGGCTGTGTTTTCCGAGCATGGGTTTCTGGTCTATCCGATTGCAACCAAGGCCGCAGGGGCGACACCGGTCGAGGTGAAGGATGTTGACCTGACCGCCGATGTGGACGGTTTTCTGACCGCCATTACCGAGCGCACGAAGATCGTGTTCCTTGCCAACCCGAACAATCCCACCGGCACGTATCTGCCGTTTTCCGAAGTCCGCCGTTTGCATGCGGGACTGCCGCCGCATGTCCTTCTGGTGCTGGATGCGGCGTATGCTGAATATGTTCGCCGGAACGATTATGAAAGTGGGATGGAGCTTGCTGCCACCGCGCCGAACGTGGTGATGACGCGGACTTTCTCGAAAATCTACGGCCTTGCCAAACTGCGCATCGGTTGGATGTACGGCCCTGAGCATGTGATCGATGCGATCAACCGTGTGCGCGGGCCTTTCAACATGACCGGTCCTGCGATCTCGGCCGGTGCAGCCGCGATGGGTGATGTCGGTTTTATCCAAAAAGCGGTGGCGCACAATGATCGCTGGCTGCCACAGCTGACCGAGGCGTTGGAAGCGATCGGTCTGTCCGTAACGCCAAGTGTCGGCAACTTTCTCCTCGTGCACTTTCCCGATGCGGACGGCAGGCGCGCAGATGATGCCGATGCGTTTCTGCTGGAGCATGGCCTCGTGACCCGCAAGGTTGGGGCGTACAAGTTGCCGAATGCTCTGCGCATAACCATCGGATCGGACGAGGCGAACACCGCTCTGATCGACACACTCACCAGGTTCATGGCCCGTTAGAGCATGTCTTGTTTAGATTGGAGCGATTTGATGGACGAGGTTTTGTGTGTCCCACAAGGAAAAGACCGCAGCGCGATGCAGCGCATCGTGCGAGGATTTTGACGCTGTGGGCGCGCAAAACCTCGCCAAGCCGTAGGCCATAACACATTGGAACAAAACATTTTCTCGCAATCGTTTGAGTTTGGTCCTTTCCGCCCCGGACAGCGTCGCGCGAAGCTAACGGTGCCCGCACCGCATCGCCTCACGCTCCTTGCCGGA
>JANQJE010000059.1 GCA_028281795.1 Cohaesibacteraceae bacterium
GCCTCGCTCAGCACATCGATCCTGGGGCTTTATGGATTTCTGTCCATCGTTGCGGCAGGCGTTTTGTATGCGATCTGGGAGGGTGTGCCGTTTGTCCTCCCCGATCGCACAATATCTCTCTTTGTGCTTGGAGCCGTTCTGGCCGGCGTCATGGGTTACTCGGCGCTCATGATCGCAATGCGGACCGGGGAAGTCTCTGCGGTGACGCCGTTTCGCTATTCCCGGTTGCTGTTCGGTATTGCGTTTGGTGTTCTTCTGTTCGGTGAACGGCTCACGCTTGCAATGATGATTGGATCAGCTCTGATTGTTCTTTCCGGGCTTTTTGTTTTGTGGCGGAGCAGGAAGATGGACCCGTCCTTCTGATCTGCACTGTTCGAACTTGACGAATTTTTGACCAAATGGTCTACTTTTCTTCAAAGAGGGGAGCGCACCGGTATGGTGAGCTGTAATGATGCTGAAGACGCCCGAACATGGGCCGGACTGTCGGGCGATGCGCTTGCCAAACTCATGGTGCGCGCCAATGCGGTGCGCCGTGCCCATTGGGGCGATACGATCACCTATTCGCGCAAAGTCTTCGCGCCACTGACGACCATGTGCCGCGACACATGCGGCTATTGCACCTTCGTCAAGCATCCCGACGAACCGGGCGCATTCATCATGACACCGGAGCAGGTGCTGGCCAGCGCAAGGCGCGGTGAGGAGACAGGCTGCAAGGAGCTTCTGTTTTCGCTCGGTGAAAAGCCGGAGCAGCGCTACGAAAAGGCCGCACTCGCGCTCGGCAAGCTCGGCTATACGTCGATGATCGATTATCTGGCCGCGATGTGTGCGCTCGTGCTCGATGAAACCAGTCTCCTGCCGCATGTTAACGCGGGCACGCTGAGCGACGATGAGATCGCCAAGTTGAAGCCTGTGTCAGCGTCCATGGGCATGATGCTGGAAACCGTCTCGAACCGATTGATGCAGCCGGGTATGCCGCATCATGCTTGCCCCGATAAAACGCCGAAAGCGCGCTTGCGTACATTGGAAACGGCCGGGCGAAACAAGGTGCCGTTTACAACCGGCCTGTTGATCGGCATCGGCGAAACCTGGGATGAACGTATTGAAGCACTGGAGGCGATCAACGCCGTTCATCAGCGCCATGGCCATATTCAGGAAGTGATCGTCCAGAATTTCCAGGCCAAACCCGGTATCGCGATGGCGCATCACCCGGAGCCCAGCCTTGAAGACATGCTGCGCACGCTGGCTGCAGCCCGGCTGATCCTCGACCCATCGATCGGCCTTCAGGCGCCTCCCAATCTTTCGGTGCGTCATGCCGACTATCTGGCTGCCGGGATCAACGATTGGGGCGGTATCTCGCCTGTAACCATCGATTTCATCAATCCCGGTCACCCCTGGCCGCAGCTTGATGCGCTTGCCGAGGCCACCGCCCGAGCCGGCTGTCAGTTGCAGGAACGGCTGACCGTCTATCCGGGCTATCTTTGCGATGCCGGTTATGTGCCGCCGCAGATGCTTGGCCGGGCCCAGGGGATGGCACGCGGCGACGGACTGGCGGCAGCGCAGGCCCTTGAGCAGGACGGGGTGGCTGCCTGATGCTGATGCCCAGACCCGCTGCTGCTCCGGTGCGCCGTATTCTCGACAAGGCGTTGTCAGGCCGTGAAGTGTCGGTTGATGAAGGTGTAACCCTGTTCGAGGCACGCGGCGCTGATCTGGAGGCGGTCGTGTCCGTCGCCGATCAGCTGCGCCACCAGACGAATGGCGATGATGTGACCTTCGCGGTCAACCGGAACATCAACTTCACCAACATCTGCTACATGGGCTGCCAGTTCTGTGGCTTTGCCAAGCGGATGGAGGACAAGGGTGCTGAGTTCCTCTCGTTAGAGACCATCGTTGCCCGCGCCAAAGAGGCCTGGCAGCGGGGTGGCACCGAAGTCTGTATCCAAGGCGGGCTGCATCCGAAGATGTCGGGCACGCATTACCGCGATATTCTCCTGGCCATCAAAGCCGAACTGCCGGACATGCATATCCATGCCTTTTCGCCGTTCGAAATCTGGTACGGCGTGAAGAAAACCGGAATGAGCATCCGTGATTTTCTGCTCGACCTGAAGGCTTGTGGTCTGGGATCGATGCCTGGAACAGCGGCTGAGATTCTGGACACCGAGATCCGTAAGGTTCTGACCCGCGACAAGCTGACCACCGAAGAGTGGGTGGAGATCATTTCCACCGCGCATGATGTTGGCATCAGAACGACGGCCACGATCATGTACGGCCACGTCGACAGCCCAAACCACTGGGCTCAGCATCTTGAGACGATCCGCGCCATTCAGCGCGCGTGTCGTCACGCAGAGGGCGGGTTCACCGAGTTCGTGCCCCTGTCTTTCGTGCACGAAGACGCCCCGCTTTTTCTGAAAGACCCAAGCGCCGTGCGGCCCGGGCCGACCCGCGAAGAGGTGATGCTGATGCATGCCATCTCGCGCATCATGCTTCATGGTGTCGTGGACAACGTTCAGGTTTCCTGGACCAAGCTGGGACCGGAAATGGCGCAGGCGATGCTTGCCTGCGGCGTCAACGATCTCGGCGGCACGCTGATGAATGAAAGCATTTCTCGCGCTGCCGGTGCCAGGAACGGCCAGGAAGTCGGTGAAAACCAGGCACCGAGCCCCCAGTGTGCAGAGCAAAGGAAGTGCAGACCTGCTGTGCACATCTGCAACTGTGAAGAGCGATGACTATATCGTCAACACAACTGTCATGGAGAGTGAAAGGGAATGAAGGCGCACCGTGTGTGTACTTCTATCAAAGGCTGTCAGTCTTGCCATCCCTCACTCTCTTTCCGAAGCTTGGCCTTGTAGTCCTCCAGTTGCTGGCATTTGGTGGGTCATGTGCGAGTTCCTAT
>JANQJE010000251.1 GCA_028281795.1 Cohaesibacteraceae bacterium
CAGTCGGTGCTGGCGGAAAACATCGCTCACGCCGATACGCCTGGATACCAGGCGCGCGACCTGCAGCGTGTCGACCATACAAAACAGTTTTCCGTTTCCCGCCCGGCTGCCTCTGGCCCTGTGCGTACAGACGCAAGGCACATCGCCGGGAATGCTGTTGTCGATGCCGCGGGCTTTGAAAATCAGCGCAACACCACATTCGAGGTAACGCCGGAAGGCAACTCGGTGGTGCTTGAGGAGGAGGTCATGAAGATGACGGCCAACCAACTCGACTACCAGACGGTGGCGACACTCTATCAGAAATCACTGGGCATGCTGCGGACAGCTGTCGGTCGTCGGTAACGCTCTGCACTAAGGAGATTGGAAGACAATGGATTTTCTCAAGAGCCTTGTAACCGCTGCGTCTGGACTGCAGGCCCAATCGGGGCGGATGCGGATCATCGCGGAGAACATCGCAAATGCCGATTCCACCGCTCAGACACCTGATGGTGATCCCTATCGGCGTCAGATTCCCACATTTCGCGTCTCGCTCGATCGCGAGATGGATGCTCGTACCGTTGAGTTGGGGCCCGTGAGGCCAGATAGCGGAGATTTCCGCCTGCGTTATGATCCGAGCCATCCGGCAGCGAATGACGAGGGCCATGTTGAAATGCCCAATGTCAACCGTTTGGTTGAAGCAATGGATATGCGCAACGCGCAGCGCTCCTACGAAGCCAACCTCAACGTTGTGCAGTCGACACGGCAGATGATCTCGCGCACGCTTGAAATTCTGCGGGCTTAAGGTAGGGCTCTACGATGACAGTCATTCCGACAAACCAGGCAATCCAGGCTTATGCCCAAGCCGCACAAGCTTTATCAGGGGGCCATCAGGAAGCGGGTGCCGGGCGGGCCGCTGCTTCCAATCCGGCTGAAGGTTTCGGTCAGCTCGTTGAAGAGCAGGTAACGAGCCTGGTTGATGAAGGGCAGGCTTTTGAGGCGGCCGGGATGGATCTGGTGCAAGGGCGGGCCGATGTCGTGGACGTTGTGACGGCTGTGGCCGAAACCGAGGTCCTGCTCGAAACGGTGGTGACTGTCCGCGACAGGGTCATTCAAGCCTATCAGGAAATCCTGCGGATGCCGATCTAAGCGCCCGCTCGTCCCGCTTCTAAGGATGTATGTATGACCGGTCCGGAAGTTCTTGATATTGCCCGTGATGGTGTCGTGACACTGATCTATGTGTCGGGACCGATGATGATTGTCGGGCTGGCCGTTGGCGTTGGTATCGGTCTCATTCAGGCGCTTACCCAGGTGCAGGAGATGACGCTGGTTTTCGTGCCGAAAATCATGGCGATCTTCGTCACCTTTATGCTGACCCTTCCGTTCATGGGCAGCCTCATGGCAGGCTATATGAACCGCGTCGCTGAACGAATCATCGCTGGTTAGGCCGGGTCGCGGTGGCCGGGTCAGCTTCCATCATGGTCGCACCTTTTGGACATTTCGCTGTTGCCCGAGCTGGCCTGGCTGGCGCTGCTTCTGTTCGCGCGGCTCGGCACGCTGTTCGTTCTGATGCCAGGCATCGGCGAAGTGACTGTTCCTGTGCGCATCCGGCTTGTCCTGGCGCTGGCAACCCTGCTGATCGTTTATCCCACGGTGTCGGGCGAGCTTCCCGACGTGCCACGCAGCGCGATCGACGTATTCGGTCTTATCATCTGGGAAATCCTGATTGGCCTTGGGATCGGGCTGGCCGTGCGGTTTGTGCTGTCCGTGATGCAGGTTGCCGGCACCACGATTGCGTTTCAGATGGGCCTTGGTTTTGCTCTCAATGTCGATCCGTCGCAGGGCACGCAAGGCGTGTTGCTCGGCAACTTTCTGGCCCTTCTGGGTATGGTGCTCATCTTTGTCTCCGACCTGCATCATCTGGCCATCATGGGCATCGTGCAGAGTTACGACATCTTCGCGGTTGGCGGCGCCATTCCGATCGGAGATTTCACAGAGTATGCGTTGATGACCGCGGCCAGAGCCTTCGAGGTGGCGATCCAGATTTCAGCGCCGTTCATGGTGTTCGGGCTGGTGTTCTATCTCGGACTTGGCATTCTCTCGCGGCTTATGCCGCAATTGCAGATTTTTCTGATTGCCATGCCGGTCAATATCCTCGGTGGGTTTATTCTTCTCGCGGCGATGCTCACGGCGCTGATGGCGCTCTACATCGACCATGTGCGCGAGGTCATGCTGGTGCTTTTCCCTTCGTAGCGGATAGCAACAGCAGGCCGCAGGAGGGCTGATGGCGGACGACGCCGACCAGTCAGAAAAGACTGAGGACCCCTCCCAAAAACGGTTGGAGGACGCCCATCAGAAAGGCGACGTTCCCAAATCGCAGGAACTCTCATCTGCTTTCGTGCTGCTTGGGGGCACCTTGGTGGTCGGTCTGATGATTGGCCCGGCGATGGCCAGCCTTGCGCCGATGTTTGCCAACATGATGGGACAGGCGGCCTTGATCCCCGTGGATGGTGGAGCCGTCATCGCGCTGACCGGTGAACTGGGCCCCAAAATCGCACTGGCCGTTGCGGTGCCTTTTCTGTTCCTGATGGCGATGGCGGTGCTGGGAAACATCGTCCAGCATCGGCCTGTTCTGTCCGTCGAGCCGATCACACCGAAGCTTTCGAAAATATCGCCGATGGCAGGCTTCAAGCGGTTGTTTTCCGGTGAGAGCCTGATGAACTTCGTCAAGGGACTGCTCAAGATCAGTCTGATCGGCGTGCTGATGGTGTTGATCATCATGCCACGGCGCGATGAACTGGACGGGATCCTGTTCTCCGATCTGACGCTTTTTCTACCGCATGTTCTCGATCTGGCGGTCGCCTTGCTGCTGGCCAGCGCTGCGGTGATGATCGTGATTGGCGTGGCCGATTATCTCTATCAGCGCCACCGCTGGTTTGAACGTCAGAAGATGACCGTCAAAGAGGTTCGCGACGAGTACAAGCAGCAAGAGGGTGATCCCGCCGTCAAAGCCAAGCTGCGCCAGGTCCGCATGGAGCGCTCGCGCCGCCGTATGATGGCCGCTGTGCCCGATGCCACTGTCGTTGTCACAAACCCGACCCACTTTGCCGTTGCCTTGAAGTATGAGAGCGGCATGGCCGCGCCGCTCTGCGTGGCCAAAGGTATCGATGCTGTCGCGCTTACCATCCGTCAGGTGGCTCGTGAGCACGAAATCACCATAGTGGAAAATCCGCCGCTTGCACGCGCTCTTCATGCCACCGTTGAGATCGACGAGGCGATCCCGCCTGAGCACTTCGAGGCTGTCGCAAAGGTTATCGGCTTCGTGATGCGGATGCGCGATAAGCGCGCTGCGCGCCGGTAATTCGCGATCATCCCCGGAATCCTTTGTTTGCGTGCTGGTCGAGCCGCCCTCGGACACGGTAGTTTGGCTGCGCACGAATCGTTCTGCACGTTCTCTTGTTTTCAGCTCGCCGGTACTTACCCGACCCGTGTCTCAGCCGCTCATCGATCACCGTTATACTGATGTTCCGTCCTCATCGCGAAGTCGCGCGCGCTTTTGGGTGGGCCTCATTACGCTTGTGGTTCTGTTGGCGCTTTTGTTTTTTCTCGGTTTTTCCGAGTATGGCGCGAGTGCTGCGGCGCTTCTGATTGTGTTGTGCGGGTTCGCTGCGTTGGGCATTGCCGCGTTGCTCGCGGTGGCGCTTGGTTTCCTGCAGTTTTCCGGAAGAACGCCTGCTCCGGGGTGGGCCGATCAGTTCATGGACCAAGACGCGCAGGGCGTCCTTTACACCAATGCCGATGGTCAGATCGTTTATGCCAATGCGGCCTATGGCATTCTGACGGGTGTCAGCGATCCGCAAATGATCCGTCTGCCGGACCGTGTTTTCGGGACAGAGGCTGATGCTGCCGATACGATGTATCAGCTCCTGCGCACTGTCTCGGATGGCAAGGTGGGGGAAGCCGATGTGCGCCTGGCGCGTGGTGCCGCTCAGGAAGGTATGCCGCGCTGGTATCACGTCACCGCCAGGCCCTTGCCGCTTGATGGCGCGCCTGTCTTGCCGTCCTCCGACGTTGACGTGCGGCAATATGGTGTCGCCTGGCGTGTAGCGGACGTGACCGATGAGCGGGCGCGGCAGGAACAGGTGTTTCAGGATCTCCAGCAGGCGGTCGATTATCTCGATCATGCGCCGGCCGGTTTCTTTTCATCCGATCCTGAAGGCACGATCAATTACATGAATGCCACGCTGGCGGCGTGGCTTGGCTATGATCTGGCGATGATCGATCAGACGGGTCTCAGCCTGGACGAGCTTCTGGCAGGCGATGGTGCGGCGCTGCTTGCCGCCGCTCCGACCACAACCGATTTCGACGGCCTTGCGACAATCGTGGATGTCGATCTGTTACGCCGCGACGGTGCCCGGCTTCCGGTGCGCATCCACCACCGTGTGCCGATCTCCGTGGACGGTTCTCCGCGTGCCTCGCGTACCCTTGTGATCAACCGGTCCAGTGGTTTCGATGTCGATGAGAGTGTGCGTGCTGCGGAGGTGAAGTTCGCGCGCTTCTTCAACAATGCGCCGATTGCCATTGCAGTCGTGAACCGTGAAGGCGCTTTGGTGCAGATGAACGCGCCGTTCGCCAGTCTTTTCCCCGAACAGGCGGGCGAAGACGTGGCGTTGTCAGCGGATGATCAAACGCCTCCCAGCGCTGCAAAGCTGGTTGAGCTTTTCTCCGAGGATGCACGCGCATCGGTACAAAGGGCCCTTGACGACGCAGCCGCGCAGCGTGGCCGCATGAAACCTGTCGATGTCGTTGTTGGACAGGGACATGGCGGTTCCGATCAGCCGGGTGTGCCGGATCTGGCCAACCAGATATCGGCGCAGTTGTTTGTCTCCGCGGTTGGTGATGGTGAGGACAGCGAAGCGCTTGTCTTTCTGATCGATACGACGGAACAGAAAGCGCTCGAGCAGCAGTTCGCGCAGACGCAGAAGATGATGGCCTTCGGTCAGCTGGCCGGTGGTGTTGCGCACGATTTCAATAATATGCTGCAGGCGATCATGGGCAATGTCGATCTGCTGATGCTCAACCACCCGCCGTCCGACCCGTCCTACCGTTACATTTCGCCGATCCGCCAGAACTGCAACCGTGCTGCGGCGTTGGTGCGCCATCTGCTTGCTTTCTCGCGCAAGCAGACCCTGCGTCCGCAAGTCATGCACATGGACGATGTCCTTTCCGATCTTTCCATGACTGTCGATCGGCTTGTCGGCGAGACCGTGAAGCTCGAGGTCGATATCGCCGGTGATGTCTGGCCCGTCATGGCCGATCTCACACAGCTTGAAAACGTTCTCATCAACCTTGCCGTCAATGCGCGCGATGCGATGCCCAAGGGCGGCAATCTGACCATGCTGACGCGCAATGTCATGCAGGAGGAATGCGCCACCTTCAACTTCAAGGGGCTTATTCCGGCCGACTATGTTCTGGTTTCGGTCACCGACACCGGCACAGGCATCGCACCGGACATCATGGAGAAGATATTCGAGCCGTTCTTCACCACCAAGGATGTCGGCAAGGGCACCGGCCTCGGCCTTGCGACCGTCTATGGCACCATCAAGCAGACCGGCGGTTACGTGTATCCTGAAAGTACGGTCGGCGAAGGAACCTCCTTTCATATCTTCCTGCCGCGTTATGTCGGCACTGAAGTAGCCGCTGAAGAGGCGGCTCAGGCGCAGAACCAACCGCAGGAAGACCTCACCGGTGCGGCCAGCGTTTTGCTCGTCGAGGATGATGAAGGCGTTCGGATGGTCAACGCAACGCTGCTGCGTTCCGGCGGATACACCGTGCATGAAGCAGACAGTGGCGTGGAGGCGCTGGAGGTGCTGGAGGAGCATGGCGATGAGATCCAGCTCATCGTGTCCGACGTGGTGATGCCGGAGATGGATGGTCCGACATTGCTACAGGAGGCGCGCCAGCTCTATCCGCAGATGCGGTTCATTTTCGTTTCCGGCTATGCCGAGGATGCGTTTGCGAAGAATCTGCCGGAGGATCAACCTTTCACTTTTCTGGCTAAGCCTTTCACGATGAAGGACTTTGCTGAAACCGTGAAGCGGGTTTTGAACTCCTGAAACGACACAGCGAGTAACAGTTTGTTCCTCTCTTGTTCACTGTGAACAAACGTGGTACAGAGCGGCTTCTTGAGAGCGCCTTGTCCGCCGTTGCGGGAATCAGCGCTGCGTGAAAAGAAGGAACAGACGACATGGCGCAATCAACGCTTCGCTTGGTAGAAGGCAACGGCATGGACAAGAACAAGGCGCTGGACGCAGCCCTTTCGCAAATTGAGCGCTCCTTCGGGAAGGGCTCGATCATGAAGCTCGGCGCAGGCGAAGCGCTGGAGATCGAGGCGGTGTCGACCGGCTCGCTCGGGCTCGACATAGCGCTTGGGATCGGCGGTCTTCCGCGTGGTCGCGTGATCGAAATTTACGGCCCTGAATCGTCCGGTAAGACGACGCTTGCCTTGCACACGATTGCCGAAGCCCAGAAGAAGGGCGGCATTTGCGCCTTTGTGGATGCAGAACATGCTCTGGACCCGATTTATGCGCGTAAGCTTGGCGTCAATGTCGATGAGCTTCTGGTGTCGCAGCCCGACGCCGGTGAGCAGGCGCTTGAGATTGCCGACACGCTGGTGCGTTCGGGCGCGGTCGATGTTCTTGTCGTCGACTCTGTCGCCGCGCTGACCCCGCGTGCGGAACTTGAAGGTGAGATGGGCGATAGCCTGCCCGGTATGCAGGCCCGTCTGATGAGTCAGGCCCTGCGTAAGCTGACGGCGTCGATTTCCAAGTCGAACACGATGGTGATCTTCATCAACCAGATCCGGTTGAAGATCGGCGTGATGTTCGGCAATCCGGAAACCACGACCGGCGGTAATGCGTTGAAATTTTATGCCTCGGTGCGTCTGGACATTCGCCGGATCGGCGCCATCAAGGATCGTGAAGAGGTTGTCGGCAACCAGACCCGGGTAAAGGTGGTCAAGAACAAGGTTGCTCCACCGTTCCGCCAGGTCGAGTTCGACATCATGTATGGCGAAGGCGTTTCAAAGATGGGTGAATTGATCGACCTTGGTGTCAAAGCGGGGATCGTTGAGAAATCCGGGGCCTGGTTCTCCTATGACAGTCAGCGGCTTGGTCAGGGCCGTGAGAATGCGAAACAGTTCATGCGTGACAATCCCGATATTGCCGATGAGATTGAAGCGGCCATCCGTCAGAATGCCGGACTGATCGCTGAGCAAATCCTGGAAGGCGAACCGGTGGACGATGGTGAAGCTGACTCGCCCGATGAGGTCGGCGAGAACTAGCACTGGGGTATTCGCTCGTCTGAGGACTCCGGGTTCCGGGGCTTGCTGGACAGGGGCGGACGGCAACGATAGATAGCAAAGATGAGCGGTCGATCTCGCAGCGGTGAGGTCGACCGTTTTCCTGTTGTCTGTCGTTATGCGGCCGCCTCGCGTATAACGGTGCTTGAATGGTGAGGCGGCCCCTGTCGGGTGAGGATTGGCCATCATTATGAGCAGCGTTAACGAAATCCGCGCAGCGTTTCTGTCCTACTTTGAAAAGCATGGCCATGCGGTTCTGCCATCGTCTCCGCTCGTGCCGCGCAACGACCCGACACTGATGTTCGCCAACTCGGGTATGGTGCAGTTCAAGAACGTGTTCACCGGTCTGGAAACCCGTGAACCTCCGCGTGCCGCCACCTCGCAGAAATGCGTGCGGGCAGGGGGGAAGCACAACGATCTAGACAATGTCGGTTATACGGCACGCCACCACACCTTCTTTGAGATGCTCGGCAACTTTTCCTTTGGCGATTACTTCAAGGAGGAAGCGATCCATCACGCCTGGACGCTGGTCACCCAGGACTTCGATATCGATCCATCCAGGTTGCTGGTGACCGTCTATGCCGATGATGACGATGCGTTCGATCTCTGGAGTAAGATCGCTGGTCTGCCGGATGAAAAAATCATTCGCATCGGCACGTCCGACAACTTCTGGGCGATGGGCGATACCGGTCCATGCGGACCGTGTTCAGAGATTTTCTACGATCATGGCGAGCACATACCCGGGGGCCCACCAGGCTCGCCTGACGAGGACGGTGATCGTTTCATAGAAATCTGGAACCTCGTGTTCATGCAGTACGAGCAGGTCGACGCCGAGAACCGCATTTCGCTTCCCAAGCCATCCATCGATACGGGCATGGGTCTTGAGCGCCTGGCTGCGCTTCTGCAGGGGCAGCACGACAACTACGACACCGATCTCTTCAAGGCCCTCATTGCGGCATCCGTCGATCTTACCGGTGTCCCGGCCGAAGGTGCGACGAGGGCCAGCCATCGCGTGATCGCCGATCATCTGCGCTCGACAAGCTTCCTGATTGCTGATGGCGTCCTGCCGTCCAATGAGGGACGAGGCTATGTGCTGCGGCGTATCATGCGCCGTGCCATGCGTCATGCGCATCTGCTGGGCGCCAAGGACCCTGTGCTGCACCGTCTGGTGCCGGCTCTCATCCGGGAGATGGGCGAAGCCTACCCGGAGCTTGGCCGTGCCCGGGCCCTGATTTGCGAAACGCTGGAGCTTGAAGAAAACCGTTTCAAGAAGATGCTTGATCGTGGGCTTGGCCTGTTGGACGAAGCGTCACGCGATCTGGGTGAAGGTGACACGTTCGATGGCGACGTCGCTTTCAAGCTTTACGACACGTATGGATTCCCGCTCGATCTGACGCAGGATGCTTTGCGGGCCCGCCCGATTACGGTCGATACCGATGCCTTCGATGCAGCAATGGAACGTCAGCGTGCCGATGCCCGTGCCGCCTGGGCCGGGTCCGGCGAGGCCGGTACGGATGCTGTGTGGTTTACGGTCCGGGACAAGCACGGTGCAACGGAGTTTCTGGGCTATGACACGCTCGCTGCCGAAGGCTTGTTGGTCTCTGCGGTGAAGGATGGCGACATTGTCGATGCGCTTCAGCCCGGCGAGAAAGGTGCACTGGTGGTCAACCAGACACCGTTTTATGCCGAGTCCGGCGGTCAGCAAGGTGATCGAGGCACGATCAGGCAGGGCAAGGCTCTGTTTACCGTCGAGGATACGGTGAAGCGCGCGGACGGGGTGTTTGTCCATACTGGCCGTCTGTCCGATGGAACCATGACCGTTGGCGAGCCGGTCGACCTGGCTGTTGATGCTACACGTCGCCAGGCCATTCGTTCCAACCATTCGGCGACCCATTTGCTGCATGAGGCCCTGCGTGAAACGCTGGGCGATCATGTCGCGCAGAAGGGGTCGCTGGTCGCGCCGGACCGGTTGCGGTTCGATTTTTCGCACCCCAAGCCCATCGAACAGGATGAACTTGCCAGGATAGAAGACATCTCCAATGCGATGATCCTTCAGGACAGCCCGGTCGAAACGCGTCTCATGGACGTGGACAGCGCCATTGAGTCCGGTGCGCGGGCTTTGTTCGGCGAAAAGTATGGCGATGAAGTCCGCGTCGTCTCGATGGGTGACCGGCCCGACGGCTCGACGTTTTCCGTTGAGCTATGTGGGGGTACACATGTCGGGCGCACTGGCGAGATCGGGCTTGTCCGTGTCGTTTCGGAAGGTGCGGTGGCCGCAGGCGTGCGCCGTGTCGAGGCGCTGACCGGAGAGGCCGCCCGCGCGTATCTGTCTGACCAGGATGTCCGTCTGAAATCCATTGCGGCTCGCCTGAAAGTGACGCCGGAGCAGGCACTCGACCGCGTCGATGCGCTGATGGAAGAGCGGCGCAGGCTTGAACGCGACGTTTCCGATCTGAAAAAGCAAATCGCGCTTGGCGGCGGGGGAGGCGGCGAGGCTTCGGCGAAGGAAGATGTGGGCGGCGTGTCATTCGCCGGCCGGGTTCTCGATGGTGTCAGCCCGAAAGATCTTAAGGGCATCGCTGATGAGATGAAGCGTGAACTTGGCTCGGGCGTTGTTGCGCTTGTGGCAACGAGCGACGACAAAGCAGCCATCGTGGTGGGTGTGACCGACGATCTGACCGGCAACCACAACGCCGTCGATCTGGTTCGGGCCGGGTCGGCCGCTCTCGGTGGCAAGGGTGGCGGTGGCCGACCTGACATGGCGCAGGCCGGTGGGCCCAACGCGCACGAGGCGCAAGCCGCTCTCGACGCTGTGAAGGCCACGCTTGCCGGATAGGCCAAGATTCACCAAATCTGTTTGGTTGCGCGCTCACTTCTGCAAGTCAGCAAGATTTGTGACCTTGCCTTGTGGTTCTTGAAGGACGTCCAAAGTGCGATGTGTGTGATGCCGCTGCCTATCAGCAGCTGACCTCACACACCTTGTGCGTTGGGACAGCTTGTCTTTCGTTACCGTGTCGCGGGCTCTTGCATCCCAACCGCTCCGGCACAGTTTTAGGAACCGCCATGCCGCAAGATCAAACGTTCTTCTCCAAGGCTGTTGTCGACCCTGGCCCTTCGGCCGTGCCTTCCAACTGGTCGGCCTATGAAAAGCGCATCGAGCGGGTTACCGCCTACATTCACGAACATCTGGATGAGCCGCTTGATCTTGATCGACTGGCTGAAGTCGCATGCCTGTCGCGTTTTCACTGGCACCGGATATACCGGGCCATTCAGGGCGAGACGGCTGCGCAGACTCTCAAGCGCGTTCGCATGACGCGCGCCGGGTTTGAACTGGCAGAAGGCAAGCTGCCCCTGAGCGCTATCGCGCTGCGGTCCGGTTACCCGAATACGCGGTCTTTTTCACGGGCGTTCGCCGATATCTACGGCGTCACTCCCGGGGCATATCGCGATGCGGGTGGCCACACTCATTACGCGAAACCAGACAAGACAGTGAGCAGCACCATGTACGATGTAACCGTTGAAACCCTGCCTGAGCGCCATGTGCTCGGCCTGATACACGAAGGATCCTATCAGCGGATCGGCGAAACCTTTGAGAAGCTGGTCGGCGTGGCCGCAACGCGCGGGCTGATGCCCCATGTGCGTGGCATGGTCGGCGTCTACTACGACGACCCTATGGCGACACCGGAAAAGGAATTGCGGTCACATGCCGGGTTCCTGGTGGAGGACGACACCCTGGCGAGCCCGCCACTGGGAACCGAGACCCTGGAGGGTGGCAGCTATGCCGTTCTTACGATGAAGGGGCCTTACTCCGACCTGCCGGCGGCCTACGACTGGTTCTACTCGGTCTGGCTGAAAGAGAACAATCACACCGTCCGTGCAGTGCCGCCGTATGAAAACTACCTCAACAATCCGCGTGAGGTCCCGGCGAGCGAACTGGTCACGCATATCTGCGTGCCGGTTGAAGCCTGACGCAACGCAGGCTTTCGTGAGCACCAAAAAGCCCGCCATCACTGACGACGGCGGGCTTTCTTATGGTTTGGTCTCTCAGGAGCAAACCAGATGCGATGTGGTGTCGACGTCAGCCGATGGCTTTTTGCAGGTTCTCGTCGATTTTGGCGAGGAAGCTCTGGGTGGTGTGCCAGCCCTGATCCGGACCGATCAGAATTGCCAGGTCCTTGGTCATATCTCCGGCTTCCACGGTTTCGATGCAGACACGCTCCAGCGTGTTGGCAAAATCGATCAGTGGCTGGTTGTCATCGAGCTTGCCACGGTGCGCAAGGCCACGCGTCCATGCGAAGATCGAGGCGATCGGATTGGTGGATGTCTCCTTGCCCTGCTGGTGCATGCGGTAGTGCCGGGTCACGGTGCCATGCGCAGCTTCGGCTTCCACCGTCTTGCCGTCCGGCGACATCAGAACCGATGTCATGAGGCCCAGTGAACCAAAACCCTGAGCCACGGTGTCGGACTGGACGTCGCCATCGTAGTTCTTACAGGCCCAGACGAATTTGCCTGACCATTTCAGGGCGCTTGCCACCATGTCGTCGATGAGGCGGTGTTCATAGGTGATGCCGGCCTTGTCGAAGGCGTCCTTGAACTCGGTCTGATAGATGTGTTCGAACAGATCTTTGAACCGGCCATCATACTTCTTCATGATCGTGTTCTTGGTCGACAGGTAAACCGGCCAGCCACGGTTAAGCCCGTAGTTCATCGAGGCACGGGCAAAATCCTTGATGGACTCATCAAGGTTGTACATGCCCATGGCGACGCCGGCCCCCGGGAACTTGAAGATTTCATGCTCGATCACTTCACCGTCCTCGCCGACGAACTTCATCGTCAGCGTGCCCTTACCCGGTACAAGGAAGTCGGTGGCACGGTACTGGTCGCCGAAGGCATGACGACCGATCACAATGGGCGCCGTCCAGCCCGGAACCAGCCGCGGCACGTTCTGACAGATGATCGGCTCACGGAAGACCACACCACCAAGGATGTTGCGGATTGTGCCGTTGGGTGAGCGCCACATCTGTTTGAGTTTGAACTCCTCGACACGGTCTTCATCAGGAGTGATGGTTGCGCATTTGACACCGACACCATGCTCCTTGATCGCATTGGCCGCATCGACCGTCACCTGATCGTCGGTCTTGTCACGATATTCCATGCCCAGATCGTAATAGTGCAGGTCGATATCGAGATAGGGATGGATCAGCTTGTCCTTGATGAACTGCCAGATGATCCGCGTCATCTCATCGCCGTCGAGTTCGACGACGGGGTTGGCAACCTTGATCTTGGCCATGAAGGGTCCTCGTGTTTGCGGGCGCGTGGTGCGCTCGTTGCGTTTTGACGTTGGCTTGCGCGGGCTATAGCAAAGCCCGACCGGCCCTTCAAACCGGTCGAAGGGTGGATATGCTGCGTTTTGTGCTTTGCACACTTTGCTTAGCCCGCTGAATTGCCTGGAGTTTTTGTGTGAGCCGTTTTGGACCTACCTCCTCAGCCGATGTCGATGGTGCGGCAAATCTCTCCGATTTAGGCGTGCGCCCGCCGGTCGTTGTTTTGGTCGAGCCGCAAATGGGCGAGAATATCGGCATGGTTGCCCGCGCAATGGCCAATTTCGGCTGGCGGCGTCTACGTCTGGTGCGCCCGCGTGATGGCTGGCCTAATGCCAAGGCCAATGCGACGGCTGGCCATGGCACCCATGTCACCGATGGCGCGGAGCTCTTCGACACGCTGGAAGATGCTCTGGCCGATTTGTCGCTGGTTTATGCCACATCGGCGCGCAAACATGATCTGGCCAAACAGGTGGTCGGCCCGATCCGTGCTGCCGAGCGCAGTGTGGCTGAAGTAAGTACCATGCGGGTTGGTTATGTCTTTGGGCGCGAGGCCTGGGGCCTCACCAATGAAGAAGTGGCTTTGTGTGACGACATTCTGACCCTTCCGGTGGATCCGGAATATGCCTCGCTTAACATCGCCCAGGCGGTTCTGGTGTGCGCCTATGAATGGCGCAAGCATACACTGGTGGTTCAAGGCGTTGCTGATGAGAATGGCGCTTTGCCTGTGACAACGGCGGAACGGTCGCCGATTGCCGACAAGGGCGCGATGCAAGGCCTGTTCGATCATCTGGAACGGCTGCTCGACGCGTCCGGTTTCTTTCGCCCGCCGGAAAAGAGGGATGGTATGATCACCAATCTGCGGACGTTGTTTCAGCGCGCACGACTGAACGAGCAGGAGGTGCGCACGTTGCGTGGCGTGTTCTCCTCGCTGGACCGCGCCCATGAACGGGGACGAGGGCGCGATAGCTGAGACGAGCTCATTGTCTGCCGTT
>JANQJE010000289.1 GCA_028281795.1 Cohaesibacteraceae bacterium
AATCCGTGCGCAGGGTGAAGAGGCCGCACAGCGTATCCGCTCGCGAGCTGACCGCGAAGTGACGGTTCTTGTCGCCGATGCAACGCGCGAAGGTGAGCAGATCCGAGGTGAAGGCGATGCAGAACGCACGAGCATTTTCGCTCAGGCGTTTGGTCAGGATCCTGAGTTCTTCTCGTTCTACCGCTCGATGCAGGCCTATGAGGCCGGTTTCTCCAACGGTGCAAGCCTGGTGATCTCGCCGGATTCGGACTTTTTCCGTTATTTTGGTGACCAGCAGGGTGGTGATCTGAACGGCTCGACCACGTTCGCGCCGACCTCGTCACCGGTTGCAGAAGCACCGGCCGTGCAGCAGTAGCGCTTACCCGCGTTTGCTGTCATGTTGGAGCTGATTCTTCTGGTCCTCGGCGGCGCTCTCGTCGCCGAGGGCCTTTTTTATGCGCTTTTCCCGGAACAGGCGCGCCGCATGGTCGAGACAATCGGCCAATTGAGCCCCGAAGCTTTACGTATCGGCGGCATTATCGGGCTTGCCATTGGCGTGTTGCTGTTCTGGTTGGCACGCACATTTGCCGCGTGAACGGCCTTGATCTCATCACGGTTGAGGGCCAGTTTGGTGGTAGCATTTTGAGCCGGCGCAATCTTGCCGGTGCCTGTCCTGCCGAGGTTTCAGCCGTATGACCCGCATGCTCTCTGCTGTTCGTCCTGCCCTGTCTTTCCCGGTGCGTGGGGCGTTGCTTTGTGCTTTCACCACGCTTGCCCTGGTGCTTCTTACACCCTTGGTTCAGGCTCAGCAGGCGGCTGAAACGCGTGTGCAGGGTCCTGTTCCTGTTGCGGACCTTGCTGAAGAACTTCTGGACGCGGTGGTCAACATCTCAACGTCCCAGCGTATTGAAGGGCGGCGCCCGCTGCCGATGCCGAATCTGCCGGAGGGTTCGCCGTTTGAGGATTTTTTCGAAGACTTCTTCAACGATGACGGGGATGGTGACGGGCCTAGCCGCGAGAACTCACTCGGGTCAGGTTTCATCATCGATCCTGAAGGTATCATCGTCACCAACAATCACGTGATTGCAGAGGCTGACGATATCGATGTCCTGCTGACCGATGGACGCAGCTATCCTGCAGAGATCATAGGGCGCGATGAAGTAACCGATCTTGCCGTGCTGCGTATCGAGCCGGAAACGCCTTTGCCCGCTGTAACGTTCGGCGATTCCGAGGCCTTGCGCATCGGCGATTGGGTTCTGGCGATCGGCAATCCTTTTGGCCTGGGTGGTTCGGTGTCGCTTGGCATTGTGTCTGCCATGAACCGGAACATTGGCGCCGGTCCGTACGATGCCTTCATTCAAACCGATGCTGCGATCAATCGCGGTAATTCCGGCGGCCCGTTGTTCGATCTGAATGGCAATGTCATAGGTGTGAACACAGCTATCCTCTCGCCCAATGGCCGTTCGGTCGGCGTGGGATTTGCCATACCGTCCGCCACGGTGGAGACCATCACCACGCAGCTCATTCTGTTCGGGGAAACCCGGCGCGGACTGTTGGGCGTGAACATCCAGGAAGTCACGCCGGATCTGGTTGAAGGGTTGCAGCTTGATCGCCCGCGCGGCGCGTTGGTGTCGGTGGTCAATGAAGGCGGCCCGGCGGACGATGCCGGTATTGAACGCGGTGATGTGATCGTTCGCTTCAATGACCGGTCCATCAACGTTTACAGCGATCTGCCTGCCCGTGTGGCGCAGACCTCTCCTGGCACGGAGGTTCCGGTCGAAGTCATTCGCCGCGGTGAAAGTCTCACGCTGACGGTGGTGCTTGCGCTGCGTGACGGTGAGGGTGGTGAGGCCATCGTGATCGAACCAGGCCCTGAACCGGTGGCCGTTTTGGGTATGGAGCTTTCCACCGTCGAGGAAGCTTATGAGTTAGGTTTCGATCTTCCCGAAGAGTCGACGGGCGCCGTGATAACGGTGGTGTTCTCCGATGGTCCGGCCGCAGCCAAGGAACTGCAGCCGGGGACCCTCATTCTTGAGGTCGGCCAACAGGTTGTGGACGGTCCGGAGGATGTCGTGGCGCGTGTCGATGCGCTGCGCGAAGAAGGGCGTAGCCAGATACTGATGCTGGTTCAGAATATCGACGGCCAAAGCCAGTTCGTCGCGCTTCCAGCCGATTGATCAGCTGCCGAGGATGTCGGCGTCCTTGTAACCCTGCAGATAAAGTGCGCCGGTCAGATCGGTATGCGAGAGTGCAGTGCCGGCCTTTTCAATGACGGCCGGTTTGGCATGGAACGCGACGCCGAGTCCGGCCGCCCCGATCATGGCCAGATCGTTTGCACCATCGCCGATGGCCATGGTTTCTTCCAGGCCGATATCCAGTTCATCAGCGTAGCTCTTGAGGTGCATAAGCTTCGCTTCACGGCCTTGGATAGGCTCCGCTACCATACCCGTCAGGGCGCCATCTTCGACAAGAAGCCGGTTGGCGTGATTGGCGTGAAAACCCAGGATGTCGGCAACCCGGCGTGTGAAGTGAGTGAACCCACCAGATACCAGCACGCAGGTTGTCCCGCTGGCGCGCATGGTGGCCAGTAAGGCTTTGCCACCGGGGGTAAGTGTGATGCGCTCGGCGAACACCGTACCGATCACGCTTTCCGGCAGGCCTTTGAGCATGGCAACCCGCTCGCGGAGTGCCGGTTCAAAGTCTATTTCGCCGCGCATCGCCCGTTCGGTGATGTCTGCGATCAGTCCCTTGATGCCCAACTGGTCGGCCAGCTCGTCGATGCATTCCTGCTCGATCATCGTGGAGTCCATATCGGCGAGAAACAGCTTTTTCCTGCGGTTTTCGGCGGGCAGAATGGCGACATCGATCGGCAGCGGCTCTAGCGCATGGCGCACGTGTCCAAGGAGTTCTACGAGGTCTTCGCCTTCATGCGGTGTGAACGCCAGATCGTAGGCTGCATGGTCGGACAGTTCGGTGATCGCCACATCACGTGCAAGAACATCGGCCGCCTTGCTGCGCGTGGCCGGTGTCAAGATGCGGGTGGTGTGATCGGCGATCAGCGTGCATAGGTGCGACATGCAATCGGCTCAAAAACAAGGGAAAACGAGGCGGGTCCTGCTTATTGCAGGGCCAACCGCAAGCGGCAAGTCGGCGCTTGCCTTGAAGGTGGCGGAGCGGCTGACGGACCCGGTGATCATCAATGCCGACTCCATGCAGGTGTACCGCGATCTGAGTATTGTGACTGCACGGCCCAGCAAGGCTGATCAAGACCGGTGCCGTCACCTCCTCTATGGCTCGGTCGATGGATCATCGGCTTACAGTGCTGCGAAGTGGAAGACCGACGTCATGCGGTCTCTGGCCGCGAATGTCAGCCGTTCGGTTATCTTTGTCGGTGGTACGGGCCTCTACTTCAAAACATTGATCGAGGGTCTTTCCCCGATCCCCGACGTGCCTGAGGAGCTTCGCCGCCACGTTCGCGACCGGATTGCCGCAGAAGGGCCGTCTGTTCTTCATCGCGACCTTGATCAGGCGATGGCCGACCAGCTTTCCCCAACCGACAGTCAGCGCATCGCGCGGGCGCTTGAGGTATGGCTGGCGACCGGCCGGTCTTTGGCTGATTGGCAGACCGAGCCTCCCGAAGGTGCCGTCATCGAACTCCGGCAAACCTCCCATGTGGTGTTGGCGCCTCCACGTGACTGGTTGGAGGCCCGCATTCGCCAGCGTGCGCAGCGGATGCTGGAAGATGATGCCCTGGAGGAGGTTCGGCGGCTGCGTGAACGAGACCTGTCCAGCGAACTTCCTGTCATGCGGGCCATTGGCGTTTCTGTTCTCGGTTCCTATCTCGATGGGCAGATGAACAAAGATGAGGCGCTGGAAGCATTGTCCGTACAGACCCGCCGCTATGCCAAGCGCCAGGAAACGTGGTTCCGTGGCCAAATGAGCGAATGGCCGAGGATGGATCCATCGGTTGCAAGCTTGGATGATATGACCGACGCAATGCTTAAAGAGGATGCCGGATGCGCTTGCTGATTGTTGTGCTGGTCGTGCTTGTTCCGATGGCTGCCCATGCCCAGGGCCGGGTGCTGGCCGACTACACCGCAAGGTTGAGTGCACAGGACCATGTGAACTCGCGCGGAGACCGGCTGAACACAGTGGGGGCAATCCTGCGCCAGGATCGGGCAAACTATCACCGCTTTGATCAGCCGGATGCTGAAGATGAGGGCGACGATCTGTTCCACGATCAGCATGAGCGCGGCCGGTTCGAGCGCTTGCTGTCACGCGGGATCATCAGGCCCGATACGCGCCGTGCCATCATCAACGGAACACCGCTGGTCCGCGTGATCGTTTATGCGACACGCGCCAATGTTGAGTTGATTGAGCCTTAGAGCATATCTTAGTTAGATTGAATCGTTTGAGCGCCGGAGTTTTTCGGTTCGGCAAGGAGCGTGAAGCGACACGGTGTGAATACCGTTAGCTTTGCGCGACGCCGTCCGGGGCGGAAAAGACCAAGCTCAGACGGTTGCAGGAAACTGTTTTATTTCAATGTGCTATGACCTGAAGCTTGGCGATCTTTTGCGCACCCACGTCGTCAAAACCCTCGCGTGATGCGCTGCATCGCGCTGCGGTCTTTTCCTTGTGGGACACACAAAAGCTCATCCATCAAATCGCTTCAATCTAACCAAGACATGCTCTAAATCGAGGGCTGAGTTCTCAATCCTAAGCTATCGTCGCCTGATCATTGCCGCTGCCAGCAGACAATAGAATGGCAGGATCGCAACGCAGGCAAAAATGATCGAGTAGCTCACCTCTTCGGCGACGAAGCCGATAAGCGGCGGGGCCACCAGGATTCCGGAGTAGCCGCAAAATGTGGCAATGGATATGCCGATGCCGCGTGGGATGCCGGGCACACGATCGGCGGCGGCAAACCCGATGGGCACTATGTTGGCAAGACCCAACCCGGCTATCGCAAAGCCGATGAGGGTGCCTGTCAGCGATGGCCATAGCCCCGCTGTCAGAAAACCGACCGTGGCAATGACGGAGGATAGTGTGAAGGTGGTGAAGTCGCCCAACCGGGCGCGCACGGGATCGCCGGCAAAGCGTACCAATGCCATCATTGCCGAAAAGGCGGCGAAGGCATAGCCGGCCATCCATCCCGGCACTTCGCGCTCGTCGCGCAGGAAGAGCGCTGCCCAGTCGAGCACGCTCCCTTCGGCGGTGAAGCTTGCAAAGGCTGTCAGGGCGATAAGGTAGATCGGCCATGAGCGGGGCAGGGTAAGTTTCGGTTTCTCGATCCCGTCGCCGCGTTCGACCTCATCTTCCATCAGCTTGGGGAGTGCGAGCGCCGCGCCGATGATCATGGCAAGGGCAATCCCTGCAGCCTGCCCGGGCATGCCGATGAATCCGAGCAATGTGCCTCCAATTGCCGATCCGATCAGAGCGCCGAGTGACCAGAATCCATGACAGGACGACATGATGGGCCGGTGATGTGCCCCTTCAACGCGCGCTGCGTTGGCGTTCATGGCAACGTCCATGGATCCCAGACCGCCGCCAAAGAGAAGAAGCGCCGCCATGGCCAAAGGCAAAGTCGGGGCGAGCAGAGCCAGGGGCAAAAGCAGCGTGCAAGCCCAGGTTACGATCATCAACACCCCGGTGGAGCCGCGCCGCGCGATCATCGCGCCTGTGATCGGCATGGTCACCAGCGAGCCGATGCCGATCAGAAGGATCATCAGGCCGAGCTCGCTTTCGGCAAGGCTGTGCTTGTCTTTGAAGGCGGGGATGGCCGGGGCCCAGCCGCCGACCATCAGCCCGTTTAGCAGGAAGGCAGCCGATACGGCGACACGGTGGCGCAGAAAAAAGGACGGCGTGACAGACGGGTTGGCGGTCATCGTGGTTTCGATCGGTTTGGAAGCGCTTTTTGGAAAGCGGAGGCGGTTGAATGCATGGTGACCCTGTGAGCGGGTCTGCTTTTTATCCGCTAGTCACTTTGCAGAGCGTTGGATAGCCCCCAAGGGCATCAAAAAACCGTCCTTGACGGTACGCAGGCGATCGGCTACGAACCGAACCATGATGACACATGCAGCCAGCATTGTACTTGTAGGTAAGCACACCGGGTGCGGAACCAGATAGGTTTCGTAAACAGTCCGGTGTGCGCAAAGGCCCTCTTCGAAGGGCCTTTTTTATTGCTTTGAACAATGCTGGTCCCGATGTGCCCTCATGAAGTGCAGTTGCCAGATGAACCAATGACCAAACGACCATGAGTGGATGGACAGGCCGATGACACGGGAAATGACTGGGGCGGAGATGGTGATCCAAGCCCTGAAAGATCAGGGTGTGGAGCATATTTTCGGGTATCCGGGAGGCGCTGTTCTGCCGATCTATGATGAGCTTTTCCAGCAGGATCAGATCGAGCACATCCTTGTCCGGCACGAGCAGGGCGCCGGGCATGCAGCCGAAGGTTATGCCCGATCCACCGGCAAGTGCGGCGTTGCGCTGGCGACATCGGGCCCAGGCGCCACCAACATGGTGACGCCGCTGACCGATGCGATGATGGATTCCGTTCCCATTGTCTGCATCACCGGGCAGGTGCCGACACATCTGATCGGTAGCGATGGGTTTCAGGAATGCGACACGGTGGGCATCACCCGTCCCTGCACGAAGTACAATTGGCTGGTCCGTGACGTGAACGATCTGCCGCGCGTTTTGCACGAAGCCTTCTACATCGCCACGACCGGCCGGCCTGGCCCGGTTGTCGTCGATATTCCCAAGGATGTTCAGTTTGCGGTCGGCACGTATGAGGGACCGCAGAATGGCCGCGCACGGACCGGGTATGAGGGCTACCGCCCTCAGGTGAAGGGCGACCGGGATGCGATCCGGAAGGCGATGGACTTGATCGCCACGGCGAAGAAACCTGTTTTCTACACCGGTGGCGGTGTGATCAACTCCGGGACAGCCGCCTGTCAGTTGCTGCGCGAACTGGTGCGCGCCACCGGTTTTCCCATCACGTCCACACTGATGGGGCTGGGCGCTTACCCGGCCTCCGACAAACAGTGGCTTGGCATGCTCGGCATGCACGGCACCTATGAAGCCAATCTGGCCATGCACGATTGCGATGTGATGGTGAACATCGGAGCGCGATTTGATGACCGGATCACCGGGCGTACCGATGCCTTTTCACCCAACTCGAAGAAGATCCACATCGATATCGATCCGTCATCGATCAACAAGGTGATCCGTGTCGATGTGCCGATCCTTGGCGACGTTGCCCATGTGCTTGAAGAGATGGTGCGTCTTTGGCCGAGCGTTTCACATCAGGTGGACAAGACGGCGTTGAAGAGCTGGTGGAGTGAAATCGACCACTGGCGTTCGCGCGACTCTCTGCGTTACCGGCCCAACGATAAGGTGATCATGCCGCAATACGCGATTCAACGCCTCTACGAGCTGACTAAGGATCGCGAAACGTACATCACGACCGAAGTGGGCCAGCATCAGATGTGGGCTGCGCAGTTCTATGGTTTCGAAGAGCCGAACCGCTGGATGACGTCGGGTGGTCTGGGCACTATGGGCTACGGTCTGCCGGCAGCGCTCGGCGTTCAGGTCGCCCATCGTGATGCGCTGGTGATCGACATTGCAGGGGATGCGTCTGTTCAGATGACCATGCAGGAGATTTCGACGGCTGTTCAATACGAACTGCCGATGAAGATCTTCATTCTCAACAACTCGTATATGGGGATGGTTCGCCAATGGCAGCAGTTGCTGCACGGCAACCGTCTGTCCCACTCCTATTCGGAAGCATTACCCGATTTTGTAAAGCTGGCCGAGGCTTATGGAGCGGTGGGCATTCGCGCTGAAAAACCTGATGAGTTGGATGACGCGATCCGCGAGATGATCAATGTGAAGCGGCCAGTGATCTTTGACTGCGTGGTGGCCAATCTTGCCAATTGCTTCCCGATGATCCCTTCAGGCAAGGCCCACAACGAGATGCTTCTGGGTGATGATGTACCCGAGCAAGAGATGTCCACGGCCATCGATGAAGAAGGCAAAATGCTCGTTTAGGGACGGATTGGAGAGACCAAGATGAACGCACAGCTTCAGCCGACCGGTTCGGCGTACTTCCTCACCGACCTTGGGAACGAGGTTGAAACCCATACGCTTTCTGTCGTTGTGACCAACGAGCCAGGCGTGCTCGCCCGCGTGATCGGGCTGTTCTCAGGACGTGGCTACAACATCGACTCGCTGACTGTGTCGGAGACACAGCACGAGAAGCACCTGTCACGCATCACCATCGTGACAACAGGCTTGCCATCGGTCCTGGAACAGATCCGTCATCAGCTTGACAGGCTGGTACCGGTCCACCAGGTCGCCGACCTGACCGTCGAGGGCGGCGATCCTCTTGAACGTGAGTTGGCTTTGGCCAAAGTCGCCGGTACCGGAGAAGCAAGGCTTGAGGCGCTCAGGCTAGCCCAGGCGTTTGGTGCCACCACAGAGGATGCGACGCTGGAGAGTTTTGTCTTTCAGCTTGCCGGTCGTCCCCGGGAGATCGAGCGGTTCATCGATCTGATGAGTGAAATCGGTCTGGTGGAGGTATCCCGCACCGGTATTGCCGCCGTGACACGAGGAGCCGAAGGGATCAAATAAGGATGGCACAGGGCGATCAATGACGGTGCACGCGAGACTGCCGAAGCCTTAGGATCAGGACTCATTCATGTGATTGAAATGGCGTTCGATATGGCAAGCCATACAAGGAAAAGTCCGAAGAGCGGGGTTTATCCCCCGGTCGAGGACTTTGACGGCGTAGG
>JANQJE010000015.1 GCA_028281795.1 Cohaesibacteraceae bacterium
CGGCCAGCGGCGCGATGTACTGTACATCCAGACCGTAGAACGGCCCGCCGCTGGCCGGGGATGTCACCTCGCAGTGCGGGCTGACGGTACAGGTCGCCCGGGGTTTCGATGCCATCGCATCATGGCAACCCAACGCCGTTGTGGTCGTTGGCGGCACCATCTGGGAGACCGACGACGCGCCGGACGTTGGTGTCCTGCTCAACGCCCAGCATAAGCGCGGCGCGGTTGTTGCCGGGATATGCGGCGGCACGCTTGCGCTTGGCCGTGCCGGACTGCTCAACGGTGTATCGCATACGTCCAACGATCCCGATTTTCTCGGTCGGAACGCCGATGGCTATGCCGGTTCGGCACGGTACCAGGAAAGCGCCGCGGCCGTCTCAGACGGCGGCGTGATAACAGCCCCCGGAACGGCACCGGTGAGCTTCACCGCAGCCGTTTTCGATGCGGTCGGCATTGAGCAGGCAGCGGTCCAGCAGTTTAAGACCATGATGGCGGCCGAGCACCTCTGAGCGTGATCAGAGCCGGGCATAGGCCTTCCAACCGATGGTCATGGTTACAAACACCATGTCCCGCTATGGTTTCAACGGTATAGAATGATGATGGGGAGGATCGCTCATGCTGCTCGATACACCGGTCTGCGATTTTGGATGGCAGGCACCAGACTTCACGCTGAAGGACCCGAACGGCCAAGACTACACCATGAAGGATCATCTGGGAGAGAAGGGTCTCCTGATCGCCTTCATCTGCAACCATTGCCCCTATGTGCAGGGCATCGGTACGCGGCTGGCGGCGGATGCACGCACTCTCATGGATGAAGGCATCAATGTGCTGGCCGTCATGTCGAACGATTACCGCAGGGTGCCGGATGATAGCCCTGAAAACATGCTGAAGTTCGCCGCGCACTATGGCTTTCCTTTTCCCTATCTGGTCGATGAAGATCAGGCCGTCGGCAAAGCCTATGGCGCGGTCTGCACGCCGGACTTTTTCGGTTTCAACAAGGATGGCGGGTTGCAGTATCGCGGGCGGCTGGACGATGCCGGCCGGAACGCGGACCCTTCTCAGACCCGCACTCCTGAACTGGTCGATGCCATGCGCCAGATCGCCCAAACCGGCGAGGGCTCGCGCGAGCAGACCCCGTCCATGGGGTGTTCGATCAAGTGGAACTAGGGGACAGATCCGCGACGCGTTAGTGCTCTTTAAGAAGCACTTGCTCGCATAGAGCGACACTCGATTCTTCATATCATCAACTGTCTCATGCGCAATCACGGTTCGATACAGCGGACTCAAGTTATTGGCTGCGTAACTTTTTCCATGCGCTTTTCGACGACAGATGCGAGATTTGTCTTTCGGACACAGTGCGCGATCCGAAGACGTTGATGCTGATTTCCCCGCTTTCATCCAGACAATCAAGGCACGAGCAGCCGAGAAGCAGGGTCGGCGCCGACTGTAAGTCCCGTCTGATACTATGCAGATTGTCTCTTAGCCAGCTAATATAACGTAACGGAAATTTCAAGGAGTTAGGTCAGAACCAGCACCGGGGCAGAACAATTGAACGAAACTGATGCGTTGGGGATGAGCCGTGAACAGCATTGCATCTCAGTATCTGACCCTGCTCGAGGCTGATGGGCTTTTGATGAACTACCTGGTTATCGTCGTTGGCGGCCTGATCGGCGGTGTCGCGAGCAAAGACCACCAGGAAATGGATCGGGTGCCCTACTTTGTCTATTGGATGCTGGTTGCCCTTTTGGCAACGCTGGCCGTACTCGGTTTCGGATTCCTCATCCTGTCGGCCTACCAAAGCGAGTGGCTGTGGATCGTCGCACTGACCGCAGCAAGTGTGGCCTTCACGATCGGGTGTTTTACCGGCAGATATGCCGTGCAGCGATCCCGTTCAGCATTCGGCACCGGAAAACTGGGCTGTCTGGCATTCATCCCGATCGTCAATATTCTGCTCTTTGTCTGGCCGCCTGAAGACAAGCGCTCGCCTCGCCGCATTCATTTTGCCAAACCGATGACGGGCTCTGTGGGTTTTGCTCTCGGTTCTTTCCTTTTTCTTGCAACGATCTTTGTCGCCCACCTCACCGAGGGCATCGTCGCCGACGTCGCAGCCCGATCATCGGTTAACGATGGTTTTCAAGAGAGCACCATAAGCCAACTGGTGGAAACCCACGGGCTGGAGATGACCTTGAGAATCATGTCGAGTGAAATCGAAACCCCGATCACCATCAACGCAACCATAGATCTGGTCCGGGTAGAGGCTGTCGGTACACAACTGCGCAGAATCTACACGGTTAGTTCTCCAAACGCAGGCAGTATCGCAGACTCGGCCTCTTTTATTGTCGGCAGAATATGCGACGCCCGGCCTCTTGCTCCAATCCTCAGGGCTGGCGGGTCGGTTCGCGAAGTCTACTACTCCCCAGCTGGCAGCGAACTGGGCGCGGCAACTGTGATGCATGGGGATTGCGGTGTTTGAGGCTGTCGGATCTTCCCGACTGGCGGTCCCGGCACCGGCACCGCCAGGGCGATGTTTCGACTCGACCCGCCGCAAATCCACCCGGCAACGTCAGGTTTACGTAACGTTATGAACTTGCCTTCTTAATAGCGGGTGGGGCGCACTGATATCGGGGATTGGGCTATGCGCCGTCCGAAGCTATGGCTTTCGGTTTGTCTGGCATGTGCTGCATGTGCAGCACTTGGCGCGCCGGCGGCGTACGGCCAGGTGCATGCGGGAAAAGAAGTCCTCTGCAATCGCGAGAACGCAATCGCCTGTTACGAAACAGGTCTCTCCTACGCTACCGGTGAAGGCGTTGCGGAAGATCAGAGGCGTGCGACACGATTGTTTCTGATCGCCTGTGAGAGCAACCATACGGCCGCCTGCTACCAGGCCGGTACCCGCTATGCAAAGGGGCAAGGGGCTCGCATCGATCAGGTGCGCGCTACGCGGTTGCTCTCCCGGGCGTGCGGTGACCAGAACGCCGATGCCTGTTTCTATAGTGCGTTTTCCGCCATTGCCGATCAGGGCATACCCGAAGATCAGGTGCGTGCCACAAGACTGTTCATGCGGGAGTGCAACAGCGGAACCACGGTCTCCTGTTACCATGCAGGACTGCACTATGCCTACGGCATCGGCGTCGCGGAAAATCTGACGCTCGCCACGGAGCTCTACCTTCGTGCTTGCGAGGGTGGCGATGCAACCGCCTGCTACCATTCAGGGTTTCAGTACGCCAACAGCAACGGCGTTCCCGAGGATCAGGCCCGCGCAACGGAGCTGTTCGTCCGCGGATGCGAAGGCGGCAATATCGAGGCGTGCTACCGGGCTGGCATGCAACATGCGTATGGCATGGGCGTGGCGGAGGATCAGTCACGCGCCATCCATTTTTATGAAAGGGCGTGTGCAGCCGATTACGGCGCAGCCTGCTTCGATGCCGGGATCCGCTATGCGATGGGGGAAGGCGTTGCGCTGGACTGGACAGAGGCCACGCAACTGCTCGACCGTGCCTGTGCACTCGGCGATCTGAGAGCCTGCTCACGCCATTTCTGACAGGTGAGGCCGAACGGGAGCCTCGCATTGGCCAGGCGGCATGGGCCACCAGGCGATCCGCTGACCGGTGAGGGGAGCCTACGGCAGCACCTCCTTTGGCGTTACGCCCAATGCACTCTTGTATTGCCGTTACGGTTTGCGATGATGCATCTTTCCGCAGCGTCTGCGGTATACCTCAAGGAGTAATCATGCGCAGCCTGGTTCCTTTGGCGTCGATTTGTCTGATTGGGCTGGCAGGTGGCGCTGTTACGGCGTCGGCGCAAGCGCAGATCGAAGAGGAACGCCTCTGCATGCAGGGCGATGCGGATGCCTGTCTGAGTGCCGGCATGCGCTATTCCACTGCCGATGGCGTTGCAGCCGATCAGGTGCGAGCCACCCAGCTTTTTGTGCTGGGATGTGCGGAACGGGATGCTGTCACCTGTTTCACCGAAGAACTCGCGCCTGTTGCCTCGACCGGCAGGCTTGTTGCCCTTGTCGAGGCAACGGAGCAGTTCGAGCAAGACTGTGAGAATGACAGCCCGGAAGCGTGTTTCTACGCCGGGCTGCATGCCAACCACGGTATCGGAACCGAACAGGACTACACGCAAGCGGCGCGTTTCTATGATCGGGCATGCCAGGGCGATGAGCCCACCGCCTGCTATCTCGTCGGAGTCCAGCATATGATCGGTGTTGGTGCTGACCAGGATCACGAGCGGGCGACGGCGTTGTTCCTGCGTGGCTGCGACGGAGGGATTCCTAACGCCTGCATGGCCGCCGGTTTTCAGTATGCACATGGCAACGGCGTTGCGCCTGATGAAACACGCGCCATGGAACTGCTGGAACAGGCTTGCGTACTTGGCTTGCCGGGATTTGAGCAGTGTCAGCGCTAGGCGTGTTACATATCGATGGTCCGGCCCTCTGTCGTCGTATGAGGCCACGGTCCGTCCTGCATATTCTTGCGCTATCTGCCGTGTCTGGACTGGCCGGGCTGGCGTTTGGTCTGGTTCCGGGCCCGGCGTACGCGCAACTTGCCGCGGAAATCCACTGCAACAAAAGCGGTGACGCCGCTGCCTGTTATCAGGCAGCCCTTCTTTATGCGCTTAGCGACCAAGGCGGCCAGGATGACGCCCGCGCAACGGACTTGATGACTCGCGCCTGCGACCTGGGCGACGCGTTGTCATGCAGTGCCGCGGCCAATCGTTTGTTCCTGGGTGCGAGCTTCACCGCTGAAGATGTGGCACGGGGTGTCCAACTTGTCGTCCAAGGCTGCTGGACCGGGTGGCCGGAAGCCTGCAGGCGGGCAGGTTTCTTCTATGCACACGGATATGGCGTTGACGTCGATCATACGCGTTCGACGGAACTCTTCGCTCAGGGATGTTGGGAGCGCGACGCCTTGTCCTGTCTAAATGCGGGCGAAAACTATGCACAAGGCATCGGTGTTGAAGCAGATACTGTTCAGGCGGCGGACCTGTTCGTGCGCGGGTGTCAGGAGACAGATGCTGTGTCATGTCGAAATGCCGGACTTATCTATGCCGAGGGACAGTGCGCCGTCGCTCAGAATTTGACGCGCGCCGCTGAGCTGTTTGTCAGTGCCTGTGATCAGGGTGATGGGATTTCCTGCCACATGGCAGGGCTGCATTACGATAAGGGTCTGGGTGTCCCGACAAACCATTCCTACGCAGTCCAGTTGGCTGAGCTTGCTTGCACACTCGGCCATCAAGAGGCCTGCGATATGCAGGAATAAACAGCTATGTATCATCACAGCCCTGGCCTCTTGACCTGTATCGCCGCGCTGCTCCTCGCGCTCTCAACAGCGTCCAGTCAGGCCCAACAGACGGAAGAAGAGGCTTTGTGTGAAGCGGGCGATGCCTGGGTTTGCATCGAAGCCGGTATACGGTTCGCCGTGGGAGAAGGGGTTGAGCGGAACGCAGCCCGCGCCGTGGAGCTCTTCGCGCTTGGCTGCGAGGGCGGCGAGGGCCAGGCCTGCTACCATGCCGGGTTTCACTACGCCCAGGGTGAAGGCGTTGCAGTCGATCGGACACGCGCTGCGCACTTTTTCTTCGAAGGTTGCAATGCTGGCCACGCGGATGCCTGCTTTGGCGCGGCGGTCCATTATGCGACCGGCGACGGTGTTGCTGAGGATCCGGTTCGCGCCCTGCCACTGTTCGTCCGCGCCTGCGACGGCGGTCATGCCAATGCCTGCTATCATGCGGGGCTGCGCTATGGCACCGGCGAAGGCACCGCCGTGGACATGACGCGAGCAGCCGACCTGCTTATCCAGGGCTGCGATGGCGGGATTGCTACCGCGTGCCAGAGCGCTGGAATGGTTTATTTTGTAGGGATGGGTGTTGAAAAGGATCGCGTCCGCGCGGCCCAGCTTTTTGCGCGCGCCTGTGTCCTTGGAGAACAAAGCGCATGTTAAACGTCACTCAAATCAGACGGTTCTTTGGTTTTCCGTTGTTTTGTTTTCCTGTCTGTCTCGGTGTGTTGATTGCCATCATGACGACATCGCTGACGGCCTCTGCCCAGACGCAGATCGAAGAGGAAACGCGATGCCTCAGATACAACAACGCCGAAGCCTGTTACCAAGCCGGTCAGCGCTATGTGACAGCCGATGGCGTAGAGCGGGATCTGGAGCGTGGCACAGTGCTTTGGGTTCGCGCGTGCGAAGGCGGCTACGCGGAGGCCTGTTGGTCCGCCGGTCACCATTATGCTCTCGGCATTGGCGTTTCCGACGATCATGAACGCGCTATGTCTCTCTATGAGCTTGGCTGCGATAGAGGTCTCGCTAAATCCTGCACAGCGCGTGCGCTTGACTACATGTTTTGGTACACGACACCTGAAGTTTTCGGAGAAGATGGTGATCCCGAAGACCAGCGACTGGCCGTGTACTTTTTTGAGCGCGCTTGCGATCTGGGCGACGGCAATGGCTGTTTGAATGCAGGCGAGCGCTATATGCTTGGGGACCGGTTTGCGCAAAACCTTGCCCATGGCACCCAACTCTTTGTTCGTGGATGTCGAAACGAGAGCGCCGCGTCATGTAGGCAGGCCGGATTCAGTTACCTCAGAGGCTCCGGTGTTGAGGAAGATCAGCACCTTGCGTTGCAGCATTTCCTGGTAGGGTGCGAGGGTGAAGACGCGACCGCGTGTCACTGGGCTGGTCTTCTGTACGACGCCGGCATGGGTGTTGCCAGCGACCAGTCGCTGGCCGTTGAGCTATACATGCTGGGCTGCGATGGTGGTTATGCTGCAGCGTGCTTTTTCGCCGGCAACCATTATTTCGACGGCGAGGGAGTCGATATGGATTTGGCTCTCGCCGTACAACTGTTCGAGCGTGCCTGCGAGGGGGAAGACTCAGGAGGCTGTTTCAATAGCGGACTGCTTTATTCCAGGGGCGTCGGCACCCCAAAAAACCTGGAACGTGCCTCACAGTTGTTCGAGCGCGGCTGTGCCCTTGGTGACCAACAGTCATGCGACAGCCTTTGAAACCACCATGCAAACCGCGTGGTTCACCTGACTTGCGGGCACCCATCTCCTACGCGATCACGGCTGACAAGGTCGCAACGGCCTAAGTCGTATTCGTTCCTCCTCCGGAGACTGGCATCGTGCCGATCCTCATTGCCGCTTTGCCTCTTGTGTGCGTGCTCATCGGCATGGCGGTGCTGCGCGCCTCCGCCATCCGTTCCGGCTTGGCCGGATTGGCGCTTGCCACGCTGTTTGCACTCGGTCTGTTCGGCCCGTTCAGTCTCGCCGACGCTGCCGGTCTGCCGCTGCCCCTGGCCGCAGGCGGCACGCTGGCCGAAGCGCTCACGTCCGCCTTCAACATCCTCTGGATCATTCTGCCCGCGCTCGCGCTCTACGCCTTTCAGAACCGCGTCGGTGCGATCGGGCGGATTCGCGATGCTCTGTCCGGGTTGACAGACAACAAGCGTATCCAGGCGCTTCTGATCGCCTGGTTCTTCGGCCTCTTCATCGAGGGCGCAGCTGGATTCGGAACGCCGGTGGCGCTCGGTGCGCCGCTTCTTCTGGGCCTGGGATACAGCCCGGTGCGTGCGGTGATGCTGGCGCTGGTCGGCCATGCTGCCGGTGTGTCCTTCGGTGCGGTGGGAACCCCGACCCTGGCGCAGTTGGAACTCTCCGGCCTCGATCCACAAGGTGTCGCGGGCCATGTCGCCGCGCTTCATGCCGCTTTGGGCTGGCTCCTGCTGATCGCCACGGTACGCCTTGCCGATGACGGACCGCTCAACCGCGCCGACATTGGCTGGGCGCTTGCTGCCGGGGTCTGTTTTTTCATCCCGTCGCTGGCGCTCGCTGCCTTGGCCGGACCGGAACTGCCCTCACTGGCGGGCGCGCTGATCGGCGCAGCCCTGTTCGTTGTCCTCATCCGGCGTTTTGACCGTCGGGACACGGTCTCCGGCGACCTTCCGGTGCGCGCGCTTCTGGCCGACGTTGCGCCATATCTGGTGATTGTCGTGCTGGTGCTGACAACTCGCCTTATCCCGCCCTTGCAGGCTGCGACCAGCGAGGTCTCGTTCGGATGGGACTTGTTCGAGCGGTTCTCCGGCAGCTTTGCCCCGCTCTACCATCCAGGCACGCTGCTCTGGTGCGGGCTTTTCATCGGCGCTGCGTTGACCGGGCGGCTGGCGGCCACGGGTGGCGCGGCGCGCGAAGCGCTCGGACGGTTGGTGATGGTCAGTGTGGCGCTGGTCATCATGCTCTCGCTCTCCCGCCTCATGGTCCAGTCGGGCATGATCACCACGCTGGCTGATGCCGCCGCGCAGACCGGCGCGTTCTGGCCCATGCTGGCCCCGTCAGTCGGCGTGCTCGGCACCTTCATCACCGGCTCGGCCACCACCTCCAACATCCTTTTCACCGAGCTTCAGCTTTCCGCCGCACAGACGCTGAACCTGCCGCCGGTGACCATGGTCGCGGCGCAGGGTTTTGGCTCGGCAGCAGGCAACATCATCGCCCCGCACAACATCATTGCCGGTGCCGCGACCGTCGGGCTGGTCGGGCGGGAAGGGGAGGTGTTGGGGCGCGTCGTCCTGATCTGCACGGCCTATACGCTGCTCGGCGGCTTGCTGATTGCCGTCGCATCAGGCATGGTAGTCTAGTCGCTCCGGCTCACTGCACGAGACGCGTTTCGGGGAACGCAGCGTGCCAGCCGAACCAGAAGGCCCGGTGCGCAGGAAGCCGGGGCAAGGTGCGTCCGTCATCCGCTGTCAGGGCGTCTTCATCCAGCGACCATGCGACACCGTCGGCGTCGACGATGCCGCTGCCGCCGTCATACTGCGCGAAGGCGATCCCTTGCGGATCGTAGACCCGGTTGGCGCCGCTGCTGTCGGTGAAGACGACCACGTCCTGAAAGCCGACCTGATCGGTGTAGATCGGCATGCTGTTCAGAAAGGCGGTATCGATGGCGAGTTGATCGTTGGGGGCACCGGGAAAGCGCAAGCCGAGCACTTCCTGCTTGTTGTCCAACTCGTCGACGTTGAACGGCGTGTTGAACATCAGATCGTCGGTAGCAAAATACTCCTGATAGGCAATGCCCTCGCCATAATCCCGGCTGTGGCCTGTGTTGAGCGAGAGGACCGTCGTGTCCGGGTGGCGGCGCTTCCACTCGCCCCAACTGGTGGTGACGATGGACAGAAACTCCATGCGGATACCCTGATCCACCAGCGGCCCGAGAACGGGCTCGCCGCGCATGGTGCTCCACAGGGATTGGGTTGCCTGGTCGTACATCAGCTTGTTGGACCGGTAGAGGAAGCCCGATGTGCCCATCTGATGGTTGGTGCCGTCCACGGTGGTGATGTACGGGATCACCGTCCCGCACAGCGTGCAGTAGACACCGGCGATCTCCACCCCGCCGATCGTGTCGACGAACATCTCGTGCCAGGCGAGAATCCGCTGCGGATAGGCCCGGGCATCCCCGTTGATCTCAAGGCCGAAGACGATATTGCTGTCATCCAGATAGGTCGCCTCCTCGGCGGTGATCATGTCCGGCTGGCGCAGCGGCGGAATGCCGTCTTGGCGCACGCCGCCCCAGCGGATTTCATCGAGCCTTATGCGGGCGCTGGGCTGGCGTCCGCCAAAATAGGTCTCGAACCGGGGATCGATGGGCCGGTAAAGCAGGGCCTTGAAATCGGCATAGTCGGCGGTGATCGCCTCCGGCTGGTTCCAGAGCCATTGGTACCAGGCGTGAAAATCCTGACCAAGCGACTGCCCTGACTGGCGTTCGAGAAAATCGAACAACGCTGCGCGTGCCATGATGCTCCCGGTGTAGGCCGTGATCTCGATCAGCGGCGCGTAGTAACCGTCGGACCAGTTCTCCTCCAGCACGGCAAGCGCCTGCTCAAGCTGCTCGGAAGATTGGGCGGAGAAGAAAATGCCAAAGACCGCCAAAGGCAGATCGGCGTCAACAACGGCTGGGCCTTCCTGATCGGGGGCAGGTGACGTGTCCTGGGCATAGGTCGCGGCGGGCGCGCCCAGCGCAAGCGTGGCGGCGACCAGGGTTGACGCCGTGAGACCCCAAACCGTTCGGCTCGACGCGGGGCGTTTCAGAGATGTCGGCACAGCATGCGCTCCTTATGTTCGTTGCGAAAATGGTGGAGCGAGGCTTTCACCCGGTCAAATAGCGTCTCTTCACGGATGCGTCAGACGGAGTTCAGGTAGTGGGCGATCCCGACCGACTGTGCGTTTGTACGGCTTTGCAGGGGCATCGCGGTTTGCGAAGTTGGCCCTCGGTTTTCGCAACGTGAAGAAAGACAGGATTGTCCATGCGCCTTCGGATTCTCAGCTTCCTGGCCTGCCTTGCGCCGGTCTTCGTCGGTACTGTTCCTGCGCACACGCAGACGTTGAGCGATTACGAGACGCTTTGTAGGGCTGGAAGCAACGGGTTCGCGTGTTTGCAGGCTGGCGTCCAGCATTCGTTTGGCCGAGCCGCTCCTATCGACCTGACACGTGCAGCGGACCTGTTCAGTCTGGGCTGCGGTGCTGGCAGCGCAGCCGCCTGTACCGAGGCCGGGTATCACTATCTTCTCGGGGAAGGCGTTACCGAGGATCAGGAACGGAGCATCGGACTGTTCGTTCAAGGATGCGACGGCGGATCGGCAATTGCGTGCCTGGAGGCCGGCTATCAATATGTAAACGGCGAGGGCGTTGCCAGAGATGATCAACGTGCCACCGAACTCTTCCTGTCAGGGTGTGACGGCGGCAGCGGCACTGCCTGCACTGAGGCGGGAACCCAGTACCTTCAGGGCTACGGTGTTGAGCAGAGCGCACAGCGCGCGGCCAAGCTGTTTGAGCGCGGGTGCAGGGCTCATGATCTCGACGGCTGTTATCATGCGGGGGTCAGTCACATGATTGGAGAAGGGGCTGCTGAAAACGCCGCTCGCGCGGCCGACCTGCTGCGGCACGGCTGTGCGCTCGGCGATGCGAGAGCCTGCGAAACCCTCGAGCGATTATAGTCGTTCCTTTTGGTTTGATCAGGCCTGTCTCATATCATTTTCAAAGCATGACACAGGTAATCTCTAAGACGCGCGTTTGGTGCGGGCCCGCTTGACCGGCTTGGGGCTGGGTTTGGCTTTTGCCGGAAGCGACTGCCGCAGCTGGGCGACCAGACCATCGGTGACACTCGGCAAGGCGCTGAGCGCCGCAAGCACGTTTTCCGGCGCAGCGCGCTGCAACCCGTCCAGCGGCGCCGGGCGGCCAACCAGGTAGCCCTGGATCTCATCGCACCCCTGACTGACCAGCAATTGCAGCTCTTCGACATGCTCCACGCCTTCGGCGACGATGGTCATCCTGGTTGCCTCACCCAGGCGGATGATCGTCTCGACAATCGCCTCGGCATTTTCCGCCGTGTGCATCGCCTGAACGAAGGAGCGGTCGATCTTGATGGAGTCGAACGGGAACCGGCTCAGATAGCCGAGCGAAGAGTAACCTGTGCCGAAATCGTCAAGCGCAATACGGCAGCCGATCTTTTTCAGCGCACGCAACGCGGCCAGCGCGCGCTCATCATCATCGATCAGCACGTTCTCGGTGATCTCGATTTCCAGCTGATGCGCCGGCAGGCCGGTCTCGTCGAGAATGGAAGCTATGGTCTTGACCAGGGTTTTTTCGCGAAACTGCAGCGGGCTGAGATTGACGCTTACACGCCGCGAGCCGAGATGGTCCCGGGCAACGCGGCAGGCTTCGCGGATGACCCAGGTGCCGATGGGCACGATCTTGCCGGACTGTTCGGCAACGGGGATGAACTCGCCGGGGCCAATCGTTCCTTTGGTGGGATGTTGCCATCGGATAAGGGCCTCGTAGCTTTCGATGAGCCCGTTGGACGCCGTCATGCGCGGCTGGAAGAACAGTTCGAACTGGCCCTCATCCAGTGCCGTCGCCATATCGGCCTCCATCACGCGACGGCGGCGGTCATCCTCGTCCATGCCCGGTTCGAACACGCAATAGGTGTTGCGGCCCAGCTGTTTGGCTTTGTAGAGCGCTGTATCGGCGCGCGAGAGAATCTGTGCCGGGTCGTCGCCATGGTCGGGGCAAATCACCACGCCCACGCTGGCGCCGGTAAACAGCATCGGACCATCCTCACTCGCAATCGGCTTGGAGAGGTCCAGCGTGATGCGATGCGCGAAATCGGCCACCTGATTGGCGAACTCCGCCCGGTTGAGAATGATGGCGAACTCATCGCCGCCCAGGCGGGCGACCATCCCAAGGTCTTCAGTGCGCGATTTCAGCCGGTCCGCGGTTTCGCAGATCACACGGTCACCGGCCGCGTGGCCATGCAGATCATTGATATCCTTGAAATGATCAAGATCGACCAGCATCAGCGCCCAGCCTGCTTCACCGGTATCGTCCCGCTGCACAAGCTTCTGCAGATGGTGCGAGAACACCGCGCGGTTGGGCAGACCGGTCAGCGGGTCGTGCTGAGCCAGATAGCGTATCTTTTCTTCGGCGATCTTGCGGTCCCGCAGGTCGACAATGGCCGCAACCCGGGTGCGTTGCCCGCGATAGGTGATCTCGCGCGAGCGCACCTCCACCGGGATGAGCGTGCCATCGCTGTGTGTGATCTTGATCTCGTAGGGATCGCCGACCGAGGACTCGAACTGATCGGCAAAGAGTTCCTGATCGTTCTCGCAGACGACAGCCTCAAGGCTGCATCCCTTCAATTCGTCAAGCGGCGTCCCTATCAGGTCTTCCAGCGCTGCGTTCCCATCGACGATCTTGCCGTCCACGGAGATGACGATGGCTTCAAAGGTCGCGTTCGCCAGAGCAGAGAGACGTTCGGCTTCTTCTTCAGCCCGTTGACGGTCAGCCACTGCTTCCTTGGCGATCTCTTCGTCCTGGATGGTGTCCATCAGCGCATTGAACAGCCGGGCAAGGCGTTCGGCTTCATCGCCTTCTTCGACATCCAGACGCAGCGACAGGTCCGCGCGGCCCTCGACCAGACGGTCGAACGCATCCTCGACATGGCCGATACCGATGCGGGTGTCGTGTTCGGCATCGTTGAGGCCGATCGCCTCGCTTGCGGCAGACACGCGAAGATTTGCCACCCTGGCAATGACCAGGAAGGCAAGATAGCCCAGGCCAAAGGCCCAGACGAAGTTGAGCCCGACGCCAAAAGCCTGAACCAGTGCCTGATCCCAGCGGCTCTCAAGCGGCAGAGCCGATGCCGGTGCCAGGAAGGCAAGACCGATGGTGCCGACCACACCGGCAAAACCATGCACACCGACGGCGCCCACGGCATCGTCAATACGCCAGCGCCTTTCTAGGAATCCAACGCCCCAGACAGCGACCGCGCCCCCAAGCGCTCCGATGATGAGCGAGCCCTGAATGGTGAGCACGGCGCAGCCCGCGGTGACCGCGACGAGGCCGCCCAGAAGGCCGGTGATCGACTTTTCCGGCAGCAGAACCTTGTCCTGCCACCACCCCATCAGATGACCCGCAGCCGTACCCGTGGCCGCCGCCACGACGGTGTTGGCAATGATCGAAGCGATGGCAGGCGAGGCTTCCAGTGTCGAACCGCCATTGAAGCCGATCCAGCCGACGAACAGGAGGAACGCACCCGAGGTTGCAAGCACCGGGCTGTGGCCCTGGATGCGTATCGGCCTGCCGTTTTCATCGAAGCGCCCTTTGCGTGCACCGATCAATATACAGGCTGCAAGCGCCACCCAGGCGCCCGTGCCATGCACCACTGTCGATCCGGCAAAGTCGACAAATCCCATATGAGCCAGGAACGCACTGTCGTTTTCAACCAGCGCCGTGCCCCAGGCCCAGTGCACGAAAACGGGGTAAATGAAGGCGGCGATCACGATCGAACCGAGCACATAGGCGGTAAGCGGCATGCGTTCGGCCACGGCACCCGACACGATGGTGGCCGCTGTGCCGCAGAACATCACCTGAAAGGTAAAGAACGCCAGCCCCCAGGCATCGAGCCTGGCCAGAAAGGCAAACGATGTGTCGATACCGAACCAGAAGCCGTTCGACGCGCCGAAGGCAAACATGAAGCCGACGCACGCGAACAGCATCACCGTGAAGGTGAAGTCGAGCATGTTCTTCTGCGCCACGCTGATCGCGTTTTTCGAACGCACCATGCCCGCTTCGACGAACATGAATCCGACCTGCATCAGCAGAACGAGACCTGCCGCAACCAGCATCCAGACCATGTCGATGCTGCTCTTGGCGGCGCTCAAAGCGGCGCTGTTAGCCTCGACAGCAGATTGAAGATCCTGCGCCGATGCAGCGCTCATCAGTCCGAGCAGTATTGTCCCGCTGACCAGCAGGCTTTTCATCGTCGTGCGCATCATTGCGTGCAAATGCCCCGTTTCCGTCGTGCGGCGACACTGCGCGAGCAGATGTAAAGAGCAGGTGAACCTCTATTGCAGCGCAACAGAGCTGCCAAAAAGCAGCCTGCCGCAACGGAGGTTCGCTGCAACAAAGAGTGAAAAAAATATAGATATTTAAAAGAGTTAGACGTATCCTCAATCAGCTTTGCGGTCTGTTAAACATAGACCAAAACTGTCGCTCTAACTAACAGTCCACCTGTGCCAGCGTGTCGGCGCGTTCGATGGCACTGACCAGCGAGTTGTCCGAAACCTTGGTGTAAATCTCTGTTGTGGAGATGCTTGCATGACCCAGCAAGCGTTGCACGATCCGGATGTCCACACCCTCTTCGATTAAAAGGGTCGCTGCCGAGTGTCTGAACCGGTGGGGCGTCAGATAGGGTTCAATGGCCAGGGCTTTAGAAATCACCCGGAGCCGCTTGCGAAAGGCGGCCTCCGTTAATCTCTCGCCATGCGTGTTCAAGAACAGGAAGTCGTTGCCATCGCCGCAATCTATGCGGCGCTCCCAGTACAGGCGAAAATCGCGAAGCAGCCGAGCATTGGTAACATAGACCGTGCGCTCCCGGTTACCTTTGCCACGCACGCGGATCCGGGAGCAGGCACTGGAGACGTCCCATACGCGAAGATGTGTGATCTCTCCGATGCGCAGACCGGTCACAATGAGAAGACGCAAGACCAAGCCTGTCACATGATCTGGCGAGCATCTGATATTGGACAGCGCTGCATAGTCAGGCGTCCTATCGGTTGCATGCCGGGATGCCGTGAAGAGCACGCTCAAGGTCGGGCGGTCCACGGGACGCGGAAGCCGCTGCGGGAGCTTCAAATCAAGGCGCAAGCCAACGAACGGATTCGGTTGTCCCCCGGGCTCACTCTCAAACCATTTGCAGTAAGAACGCAGCGTGACAAAGCGTCGGCGAATGGTAGCCGGGCTGGCCTTGGAGACGTCCCGAAGATACCTCTGATAGGCTAGGATGAGGTCCTGTGGTGTTTGACACACCGCACAAGTCTGGGCGCAGAACTTCGAAAACGCGTTCAGGTCTTGCCGGTAGGCGCGGAGCGAATTGTCGCTGAGACCCAGTTGTTCTTTGCAATAGGACAGGAAGCCAGTGATTTGAATTGTGAACATTTTTTCCCTTCCGGAGGTCAGAATGCTCACGGGTTTCGCAGATAAAACTAACCAATTTCACTGAGGCACGGGGTTGCGCTAACCTTTGTATGGGTGCGGACCGACAGCAATGGTAGGTGCCACTTGGGCGATCGTCGAAAGTAATGACTTGCTATTTATTGGCGCATCGCTTTCCAATGGAATTCCGAAATTGACCTTAGAGTTAAGATAACTGGGAATTATGGTACATATCTTGGACTGGCTTACCGCTTTCGCTATCGCCATTCTAATGATCGTCGGTGGATATCAATTCTATTTTCTTCCCCAAAAATACAAGTTCCGTAGGCCACAATCCCTCATTACACCTATCGACCGAGTCATACCGTTCCGGCCAGCATGGGTGTGGGTATACTCTGGTCTATACTATCCTTTTATACTCTCGATTATTGTGACCATCGATGACTTTCGACATTTTTCTTATACAGCTTTCAACTTCTTCCTTTTGCTCGTCGTTCAGATTTTCATTGCCTTTATTGTCCCTGTGAAAACACCCGACTCTTGGCGACAGTTCGATCCGAATAATTCAGTTTCTGAGAGATTCCTTTCGCTGGTTCACCACTATGACAAGGGAGGCAATTGCTTCCCATCGATGCATGTAGCCGTTGCTATGCTGGCAGCACTTCACCTGTTCGTAAACATTGGTCACGAAAACGGGTTTCTTTCGGCACTTGTTGTCGTGGGAACCGGCTTGATATTGCTGAGCACTTTGTTTACAAAGCAACATTTTTTTATGGATATACCAGCAGGCGCATGCCTAGCAATAATTGTTTTTTGGGCTCATTTTCATATTTACTGAGCTAATTGTATAAATGAATGAATGATTTTGTAAAGAATTGTAAATAACGACAAAATGAAGCTTATATTAGGAATTAAAAGCATATTTTTACTGGCTGGCCAAATTGGAATGGAGCCATAAAAAGACTGAAGTTTCTGTATTTTATCAATAGAATTCAATAGTTTTGTGTTATCTAGATTGACATCTTTTATTTTTAATTTGTCTTTTAGGCCAATCTCTTGCTCAATTGGAGCATTGCTTTGTTCGATAACCCTGTCCCTGAGACGTTTCATTATTCTGTGCAGATGAGCAAAGGGCACGAAAACAACGATGCAAGCAAGAATATATGGAGCGAGCAGCCAAACGCGTCGGCTCTCATCGATGCCCAACTGGATGTAATCCCGCAGAACGAATATCACCAGGATAACAAACAGTGTGGTTAGCAAGTAATACACGTGCACACATGGCGCCACGGCAATTTTGAAATCCGAACTAAAAGATGGTGGGAGCCGAAAGCTAAATTTATTCTCTTCAAGTCTAAGAACAAAAAAAGTGTAATTTGAAAACTCAAAAATAGCATATATTATTATTGCTATGAAAATAGACGTAAATACAAATATAATCCAACCAGTAATAGTAATCGATGCGCCTTCACTGACTGTAGGTGCGAAGGCGGCACTGTAGAAGTCTTGGCCAACAAAGCCGTCGAAGTAGAATTTCATTGTGGCACAGGCAACTACAACGGCAACAAGAGATAGCCAGACTTTGTGAAAAATAGCGATGTCGCCATTCAAGCCAAAGTGTTCGAATGAAGATCGGTAACCGGCGTTGGCTTTTAGGACAAAAAAAATAGCGATTGGGTTGAGTAGTGCGAAATCAAGAATGGTAGAAAAATTCTGGATGTAGGGTTGCTGCACAACTCTCGTTCCGCCCAATTGTATCTCCAAAGGCTCCCAGAATGACCCCTCATAGAGACTTGTAGAAACGGCGGCACCAGAAGCCAAGATGGCATAGACAATGGCCAGTTTCCAGGGCTCGAAAATGCGGGCTGTGTTCATAATTCCCAGTTATCGTAACCGGGAGGGTTCAGTAGCCTCAACGACAGGCTTGGGGGTCAATATTGTTGATAATCTTGCGCCAGCCCGAAGCCTTGTGGCTCCCTTAGAGCCAAAGTCGGGCAGGCAAAACAAGCTGTATAAACAGTGGTGTGATACCCTAAGCAACGAAGCTTTGCGCGACGTCACGCTAGCAAAGCACTATCCCGTTAGGTCACCCTGCCTTTAAAGCCTTACCGTCCGCAGCCCAGGCAGCGCGGTCTGCTTTTGCAAGCCCCTTTACGGTGTCCACAATGGCGTCCGCATCGATCCGGAAATGCCGGTAGAGATCGCCGATGCTGCCGGTCTGGCCGAAATGCTCCACGCCCAGTGGGACCGTGCGATGGCCTATCACCCAGCCGAGCCAGCCAAGCGTTGCCGGGTGGCCGTCCATCACCGTCACCAGCGTGCAGTAGGAGGGCAGGGCGTCCAGCAGCGTTTCGACATGCGAGAAGGCGGCCGGGTTGCCGCCTGCGCGAATGGCCTGCGCGGCTGTCCAACCCGCGTTCAGCCGGTCGGCCGACGTCACGGCCAGAACACCGATATCCCGATGGGTCTGCGCCAGGCGGCCTGCCGCGTTGATCGCTTCAGGCGCGACAACGCCCTGATAGGCAATGACGATTTCACAGTTCGGCCCCGGCTGACGCAGCCAGTAGGCGCCATCGACCGCACCCTGACGGAACGCATCATCGGCCCGTTTGACCGGCTGCTCGATCGGTTTGGTCGACAGGCGCAGATAGACCGAGCCGCCTGTCGTGTCGCGCAGCCATGTGCGCTGATCGCGCCCGCCGTCCACATGGCCGGTGCCATCCCCGCTATCGTCGCGCTGGAGATAGTCGAAGGCCCATTCCATGATCACCGCCAGTTCATCGGCGAAGGCCGGCTCGAAGGCCGCCAGCCCGTCCTGACTCATGCCGATCAAAGGGCTGCCGACCGACTGGTGCGCGCCGCCTTCCGGTGCCAGCGTCACGCCGGACGGTGTGCCGACGATCATGAAGCGGGCATCCTGGTAACAGGCATAGTTCAGCGCATCGAGCCCGCGCGCCACGAACGGATCGTAGACCGTGCCGATGGGGATCAACCGCTTGCCGAACAGGCTGTGCGACAGGCCCGCCGAGCCAAGCAGCAGCATCAGGTTCATCTCTGCGATGCCGAGCTCGATATGCTGGCCGTCCGGTGCGAACTCCCATTTGGCAGTCGAGGGGATCTTATGCTCGATAAACGCATCGGCCTGTGCGGTGCGGGCAAAGAGCTTGCGCCGGTTGACCCAGCTTCCAAGGCTGGTGGTGCCGGTGACGTCCGGTGAGGTGGTGACGATGCGCTCAGCCAGCAGGCTGTCGCCTTTGGAGAGTTCATCCAGAATCTTGCCGAAGGCCGCTTGGGTGGAGATGTCCCGGTCGGATGCAAAAGCGATGGCTGGCACGTCGATCCGCGTGTCGGTGTGGCGGCGCGTTCCTTTGGAGAAGAAAGGCACGCTGTCGAGAAACGCCTGCAGCGCGGGCTTGTCCCCCACTGTTGCGAACGGCTCCCATTCCTTGCCCTTGGGCACACCCATATAGGCCTGCCAGTCCTCCATCTGGGCTTTGTTCATCAGCCCGCCATGATTGTCCTTGTGGCCGGCAATCGGTGTGCCCCAGCCCTTGATCGTATAGGCCACGAAACAGGTCGGGCGGTCATGGTCGACGGCGGCGAACGTCTCGGCCATGGTCGTTACGCAGTTGCCGCCGAGATTTTCCATCAGCGCGGCAAGCTCCTCGTCGCTGCGCCGGTCGATGAGCGCAGTGACATCACCCTGATCGCCCAGATCGTCCATCAGCCGCTGCCGCCAGATCGCGCCGCCCATGAACGTCAGCGCCGCATAATCCTGATTGGAACAGGCATCGATCCAGTCGCGCAGGCGTGCCCCGCCCGGTTCCTCGAAGGCCGCACGTTGCAGCGCGCCATATTTGACGCGCACCACATCCCAGCCGAAGGCATGGAAGATGTTCTCGACCCGCTCGAACAGACCTTCACGCACGATGCCGTCGAGTGACTGGCGGTTGTAGTCGATGACCCACCAGCAGTTGCGCAGATCGTTCTTCCAGCCTTCTTGAAGCGCTTCATAGACATTGCCTTCGTCAAGCTCGGCATCGCCGACCAGCGCCACCATGCGCCCGAGGGGACGGTCGGGACCCCAGTCCTTGGCGTTCAGATAATCCTGGACGAGCGAGGCAAACGCGGTGATGGCAACGCCAAGGCCGACCGAGCCGGTCGAAAAGTCCACATCGTCGCTGTCCTTGGTGCGGCTCGGATAGCTTTGTACCCCGCCATAGCCGCGGAAGTTCTTCATCGGCTCGAGCGCCTGATTGCCCATCAGATACTGCATGGCGTGGAACACCGGCGAAGCGTGCGGCTTAACCGCCACACGGTCTTCCGGGCGCAGCGCGGAGAAATAGAGCGCCGTCATGATCGACACCATGGATGCCGAAGAGGCCTGATGCCCGCCGATCTTGATCCCATCCTCGTTGGGCCGCAGATGATTGGCGTTATGGATCATCCAGTGCGACAGCCACAGCAGCCGTTGTTCGATAGTTTTCAGATGTGACGCTGACTCGTTGGTCATGACCTGCCTTTCCGGAGAACGTTCAGCGGATCGTATCACCTTGGGCATCAAAAAAATGCAGGTGTTCACGTTCAAAACCGATGTCGATGGTGGACCCGGCAGCAAGATTGGCATTGCCGTTCTGGCGGACCAGAAACGATCCGGCGCTTTCGGCATCGACATAGATGTTCATGTCCGAACCAAGCCGCTCGATCACCTCCACATGACCATGAAGATGCGCCTTGCCGCCCGAGGCGAGAAAGCTGTGTTCCGGGCGGACGCCGAGCCTGACCACGCGGTCGCGAAGCGCGGGCGGAATGAGGGCCTCGGCAGCGGCGCCGGGCAGCCGGTCGAGATCGAGCACGTTCATTGTCGGTGAGCCGATGAAACGGGCAACGAACAGATTGGCGGGCTGCTCGTAAAGCTCCATCGGTGTGCCGATCTGCTGGATGTAGCCATCGTTCATCACGACGATCCGGTCGGCCAGCGTCAGAGCCTCGACCTGATCATGGGTGACGTAGATCATCGTTGCAGAAAGCCGCTGATGCAGCTTGGCGATCTCAAGGCGCATCTCCACGCGCAGGGCGGCATCGAGGTTGGACAGGGGCTCATCGAACAGAAAGGCCTTGGGGTCGCGCACAATGGCCCGGCCCATGGCGACGCGCTGCCGCTGTCCGCCCGACAGAGCACGCGGTTGACGCTCCAGATAGGGCACGAGGCCGAGGATTTCTGCCGCTTCACGCACCCGGGCCTCGCGAAGCTCCTTCGGGCTGCCACGCAGTTCCAGGCCAAACCCCATGTTCCGCGCCACACTCATATGCGGGTAGAGTGCATAGGACTGGAACACCATGGCAATGTCACGGTCGCGCGGGCGCACTTCGTTCATGAACGCACCATCGATGGTCAGTTCGCCACTGGTGATCGGTTCAAGCCCGGCGATCATGCGCAACAGTGTCGACTTCCCGCAGCCCGACGGGCCGACCAGCACGACGAACTCGCCTTCCTCGATGGTCAGATCCACATCGTGCAGGACGTCGATATCGCCGTACGACTTGCAGATATTGCTGAGTTCGATGCGGGCCATGATGACGGATCAGCCTTTCACGGCGCCGGACGTGAGCCCCTGCACCAGGTAGCGTTGAATGAAGAAGAAGAACAGGCAGGAGGGGATCAGCGCCAACGTACCGGCGGCCATCATCTGCCCCCAGTCGACCGAGAAGCGCGACACGAAGGTCAGCAGGCCGACCGGGAAGGTCATGGTCTCATTGCGGCTGATCAGCATGAGCGCGAACAGAAGCTCGCTCCAGGCCGCAGTGAAGACGAAACCGAGCGTTGCCGCCATCCCTGGCAAGGTCAGCGGGAGGATGACCTTGCGCAGGGCCTGGAAGCGGGTTGCGCCATCGGTCATGGCGGCCTCTTCCAGATCACGGGGGATGCCGTCGAAAAAGGACTGCATCAGGAAGGTGGCGAACGGCACATTGAAGGCCGTGTAAGCGACGATCAGGCTCGTCAGCGTGTTGAGCAGGCCAAGTTCGGACACGATCCGGTAGATCGGTGCGATGATGATCAGGAGCGGAAACATCTGCGTCAGCAGCATCAGAACAACGATGATGCGCTTGCCGCGAAAGGCAAAGCGCGAGAACGCATA
>JANQJE010000022.1 GCA_028281795.1 Cohaesibacteraceae bacterium
TGCTCCTTGCATCCGCACAAACCCGCCTCGACCATTTCAACCAGATGAATGGGTCCTGACCCTAAACCTCCTGACAGAATGTTGTCAGGAGGGGTGTGCAATGGTGGTCTCGTTGCAAGCTACCCAAAGGAAAGCACGATGCCCAATCCACAGCATCAGGTTGTCTGGGCGGAAATACCCGTCTCCGACATCGAGGCCGCCCGAGCCTTTTACAGCGCTGTCATGAAAACCGACCTTACCGTTGATACAAGCGGGCCGAACCCTATGGTCATGTTCCCGACGTCGGACCCGGAACAAGGTGTGGCCGGACATCTCTATCCCGGCAAACCATCCCAGGATGGTATTGGCCCGACGGTCCATCTGCTCACGCCGGACGATTTGGAGACCACAGCCGATCGGGTCGTGGAAGCCGGAGGCAAGGTTCTGTCTCCTGCCATTGATATCCCTGCGGGCTCGTTCATTTACACGCTCGACCCTGACGGGAACTCGGTCGGCTGGTTCCATCCCAAAGCGGCCTAGCGATTGATGATGAGTTTGACATGAGACGAGCCGATCGTCTGTTCCAGATCGTTCAACTTCTGCGTGGTGGCCGTCTGGTCACCGCGCGGATGCTTGCTGACAAACTGGAAGTTTCCGAGCGTACGATCTACCGCGATATCGTCGATCTTCAGGGTTCCGGCGTTCCCGTCGAAGGAGAGGCCGGTGTCGGCTACATCATGCGCGACGGCTACGACCTGCCGCCCTTGATGTTTACGCGCGATGAGATTGCCGCTCTTGTTGCCGGGGCCCGGATGGTGCGGGCCTGGGGCGGTCTGTCCATGGCGCGTGCCGCTGAAGAAGCGTTGGTCAAAATCGGTGCGGTTTTGCCCGATGCCAAACGGCCCACCGTCGAGGCGACGGCGATTTTTGCACCGAGCTTTGAGTTTGTGGAAAGCCAGCGTGAAACGCTGGATGTTCTCGACCGCGCCATCGATCGCTGCGAGAAGCTCGCCATGGATTACACCGACGCCAAGGGCGATGCGACCAAGCGCACGATCCGTCCGCTCGGTCTGTATTTCTGGGGCAAGGTCTGGACGCTGCTTGCCTGGTGCGAACTGCGCGAAGACTTCCGGGGCTTTCGTGTGGATCGGATTGCTGCGCCAGTGGTGGACGGTAGCCGTTTCAAACCTGAGCGCGGCAAGCAGTTGGTCGATTTCTACCGCAAGATGGAAGTGGAAGGCTGGAGCCGACCTGACTGCTAGATCCCTGCATCCGATTAGCCGCGCCACTCATACCGTATGTCGGGCAGTTTCTCGTCATTGTGTGCGCCGTCGGTGCGCTCGGTGATGATGAAGCCGCGAGCTTCATAGAGCGCCCGGGCGCGGGTGTTGGCTTCGAAACACCAGAGATAGAACGGCGCCGGGAAGCGCTGCATCGCATCGTCGAGCAGGCGTTTGCCGATCCCTTGGCCCTGATAATCCGGATGGACAAAGAGATGGCTGATGAGACCCATGGAGGTGTCCGGCCTGCGAGCATAGCTCAGAAAGCCGACGGGTGTTTTATCCTTCTCGGCCACGGTGATGGTGCAACCCACGGAGAGGCCGGCGATGTAGCCAATGTGCTCACCGGTTGTGTATGGCTCCTCAAAGAGCTGCATCGACGCGCGGGCGGCACCGAAGAGCACACCAAGCGCACCGACATCGTCGTCGGCAAACGGACGCAAAGAAACCTTCGCGCCCATTTGGGCGTCAGCCATCATCAGGCGGCAGCCTGTTTCGGCGTGATCAGCCCGCGGTTCACAAGAACCTCGGCGATCTGAACGGTGTTCAGGGCCGCGCCCTTGCGCAGATTGTCCGACACACACCAGAAGGTAAGACCGTTCTCGACGGTGATGTCTTCGCGCACCCGGGAAATGTAAGTCGCGTCCTCTCCGGCTGCCTCGTGCGGTGTGATGTAGCCCCCATCTTCATGCTTATCGATGAGGAGACAGCCCGGCGCGTTGCGCAGGATGCCTTTGGCCTCCTCGGCGGTGATGGGGTTTTCAAACTCCACATTCACCGCTTCGGAATGGGAGACGAAAACCGGGATGCGCACGCAAGTCGCGGTGAGCTTGATCTTCGGGTCGAGAATCTTCTTGGTCTCGACCGTCATTTTCCACTCTTCCTTCGTGTAGCCATCCTCCATGAACGTGTCGATGTGCGGGATGGCGTTGAAGGCAATGCGCTTGGTGAACTTTTCCGCCTTGACATCGCCGACCGAGAACACGGCCTTGGTCTGGGAGAACAGTTCATCCATGCCCTGCTTACCGGCGCCGGAAACCGACTGATAGGTCGAAACGACCACGCGCCTGATGGTGGCTGCATCGTGCAGCGGCTTCAGCGCAACAACCAGTTGTGCGGTTGAACAGTTGGGGTTCGCGATGATGTTCTTCTGGCGGAAGCCTTCGATGGCATCGGCGTTCACCTCCGGCACGATCAGCGGCACCTGGCTGTCCATACGGAAGGCCGAAGAGTTGTCGATGACCACGCAACCTGCTGTGCCGATCTTCGGCGCCCATTCGCGCGAGATGTCGCCACCGGCGGACATGATGGCGATGTCGACCTTGGAGAAATCGACATTCTCAAGGGCGATCACCTTCAGCCTGGTATCGCCGAAATAAGCATCCTGGCCTGCGCTCTTGCGCGAGGCGACGGCCAGCACTTCATCGGCCGGAAAGCCGCGTTCGGCCAAAATGTCCAAAGCTTCGCGCCCGACATTGCCGGTCGCGCCGATAACTGCAACGGTGTACCCCATGGGTCTGTTCCTTCTTCGGTTGCCCTGATCATTTCTCTGATCTGCGCCTTGTGCGCAAGATGCCGTGTCGCCCCTCCCTCTTCCGGGTCGGGCGATGGCCGAACGAACGGAGGGGACGGGCTGGTTAGAGCTCGGTTGTCTTTGTTGTGGTGGTCTTGGTGGTTGCGCGCAGCACATCAGCGACCATGACAGGCGTCATGGCGGTTTTACAGGCTGGCATCATGATGGTCGCATCGCGCATGGCGCGCTAATCGCCACAGAGGAGAGGGCATGTCAATGTGGAGTTTGCCGAAACGCGTTGTTCGCGCCGCAAGTGTTGCCGTTTTGCTTGCGTCCGTCGGGACCGCTCAGGCTTCCGATGGTGCCTATTCGGTCCCTGACCACGGCGTTCGGATATCCGCGCCTTTTGATGATGTGGCCTCGGTCACTTTTGCCCATCCTGCTTTCGAGGGTGCCCAAGCCACGGTGCGGGTGGAAGGCGGGCGTGTGGTTGCCGGAACTGGCAACGATGCGTTGACCTTGCAGGAAGGTGTCCAGGCTGACGATCTTTTTCAGGGTGAAATGGCCGTTCTGCTGATGGACATCGATTTTGACGGCTATCTCGATGTCGGCGTACTGGATGCCGTTGGCTACGGCGGCGTGAACATGTTCTGGACGTTCTTTCGCGCCGATGCCGAGCGTCTCTTCGTGCCGGCCGGGACGGTGTCCAATCCCGAGCGCGATGACATCATGGGGACGATCATATCATCGTCGCGGTCCGGACCTTTCTGGACGCGCGACGTCTACCGCTCGGAGCGTGGAGAGCTGGACCTACAGTTCAGCCGCACCATGCGCGGTGAGTACGATGTCGTCGTGTTTCCCGGCGGCAAAGGCGAGGCCATGCATGTCGTCATTTCAAGCATCGCACCGGACCCCTGGGATGCGGAAGCCGTCGAAGACCCGATGTTCCACGTCACCGCGATGGCGACGAACACTGGCCGGTCTTATTTTTATGACGCGCCGGACGAGGCGACACGGCGCGGCGCCTACCTCGTCGAAGGGGATATCGGCCGTGTGACGGATGTGACTGAAACCGGCGACTGGCTGCTCATTACCTTCACACATTCCGAAACGCGCATCACCACGGAAGGCTGGATGCGTGCTGAAGACCTGGCCGTCATCCAGGGCTAGCGCCCGGTTTAGTCCGCAACAACCCTCTGTACTTCGACAAGAAGCGCATCGCCCATTTGCGATGTGCTGACCGGTGTGATGCCATCGCCGGCAATATCACCGGTCCGGATGCCGGCGTCGAGCACATTGGCGATGGCGGTTTCCATCTGTGTGGCCAGATCGCCCATGCCCAGTGAGTAGCGCAGCATCATGGCGAAGCTTGCGACCATGGCGATCGGGTTCGCCTTGCCCTGACCTGCGATATCTGGGGCCGAGCCGTGCACCGGTTCGTACATGGCCTTGCGCTTGCCTGTCGCGGTATCCTCGGCACCGAGCGACGCGGAAGGCAGCATGCCAAGCGAGCCGGTGAGCATCGCGGCGACGTCGGACAGCATGTCGCCGAAGAGATTGTCGGTGACGATCACATCGAACTGTTTGGGCGCACGCACCAACTGCATGCCGCCAGCGTCAGCGAGCATATGGCTGAGTTCCACGTCCTGGAAGTCGGCGTGGATGGCAGTGACCACCTTGTTCCAGAGGACGCCGGACCGCATCACATTGCGCTTTTCCATCGAGCAGACCTTGTTGGCCCGTGTGCGCGCCAGTTCGAACGCGACGCGGGCGATGCGGTCGATCTCGTGGGTGGTGTAAACTTGAGTGTCGACGGCGCGCTGTTCGCCGTTTTCAAGTGTCACTACTTCTTTGGGCTCGCCGAAGTAAACACCGCCGGTCAGCTCGCGGACGATCAGGATGTCCAAGCCTTCGACCAGTTCCGGCTTCAGCGAAGAGGCCGAGGCGAGCGCCGGATAACAGATCGCCGGGCGCAGATTGGCGAAGAGCGCAAGGTCCTTGCGTAGACGCAGGAGACCGGCTTCGGGGCGGGCATCATAGGGCACATCGTCCCATTTCGGTCCGCCCACAGCCCCGAACAGAACTGCATCGGCGGACAGAGCCGTCTCCATCGCAGCATCGCTGATCGCCTGACCGTGTGCGTCATAGGCGGCACCGCCAACCAGATCGGTTTCGGTCTCGATGTCGGTCAGGCCCTCAGCGTTCGTCCATGCGATGATCTTGTCGACCTCGGCCATGGCTTCGGGACCGATGCCATCACCTGGCAGGACGAGGATGTTGGAGCGAGCGGGTGCCATGGGAAGAGCCTCAGAGTGAGAAGATCGGGAGAGGCCCGTCCCTAGCGGTACGGTTCGCCGAGTGCAAGGGCAGCATCGCGGTCATCCGACCTATCAGACCGCCTGATCGCGTCCGGTCAACACCGGCATCATGATCATCGCAAGCAGGCTGAAGGACGCCACCTCACCGGTGAGCACTGCAGGCCAGATTTCGGCGATGGCCGGGTCGACCCATTTCTGCGGTCCGTAGGAAATGAGCGCGCAGAGCGCGGCAACGCCGCTGAGCGCGCGGCCAAGCCGTGTCTCCAGCGGGCCGACGATGATTGCCGCTGCTGCAACCGCCAGCGATGCTCCCAGGAACGGTCCCATCGCGAACAAGGGAATGGCGCGGGGCGGGTGGGGCACAAGGCCCACCAGCAACGATGTCAGCATGACGAGTTGAAGGATGATCAGGGTGGCGAGGCATGCTGCCGCGGCTTTGGCGAGGACCGGTTGGGTCATGGGTTCGATACCTTTTGAAAACGTAAAGAAATGTACAGATTGACTTATCCGTATAGAAGTTTACGTTTTGTGGCAAGGGCATCGATCTCAGGACAAACCGGATGGCTGTTTCCGAGCCGAAGATCTCTCGATCCAGGAAGGGCGCTCAACCAAGACGTGAGGCACGCCGTCAGGCGATCGAAGATGCCGCTTATGCCGTTCTGGCCGAGGAGGGCTACAAGGCGGCCTCCATGCTGGCCATTGCCCGCCGCGCCAAGGCGTCGAACGAGACGCTGTACCGCTGGTACGGTAACAAGCAGGGGCTTTTCCGCGCGCTGGTTGAACGCAATGCGGAGACCGCGCGGGACATGCTGGATGCCGCGCTTGCAGGAGACGGTGCGCCGCTGGTAGCGCTGGAAGCTCTCGGGCCTGTTTTGCTGCGTCTCGTCACTAGCGAGCGCGCCGTTGCGCTCAACCGGGCCGCTGCTGGCGATGTGCATGACACCGGCACGCTCGGTGCGGCGCTTGCGGCGGGTGGGCGTGACGCGCTCAAGCCGCGTATCGCAACGCTTCTGGCACGCGCCTGCGAAACCGATGTCTTGCGGCTCGCTGATCCGGACGAGGCGGCGGAACTCTATATCAGCCTGTTGATTGGCGATGTGCAGATACGCCGTGCGACTGGCGCGCTTAAGAGCCTCAGTGAAAGGGATATCACGCTACGCTCGGAGCGTGCGATGCGTCTGCTCCGGCAGCTTTATGCCGTCTGATCGGCATCCTTGTCTTCGCCATGGACCGCATGCCGGTTCATCACCGGTATTTGCAGCATGGTGAACACAAAGGTGATTGGCATGACGCCCCACACTTTGAAGGCTACCCAGAAATCCGTGCTCTGTGTGCGCCAGACCGCCTCGTTGAGGAGAGCCAGAAAGACGAAGAAAAGGCCCCACCGCAATGTCAGGATCTGCCAGCCTTCCTCGGTCAGATGAAAGGCATCATCGAACACATAGGAAAGCAGCGACAGCCGGAAGACCCAGAGACCGCCAAGCAGGACGGTCGCAAACATCATGTTCACGATGGTGGGCTTCAGCTTGATGAAGAGATCATCGTGCAGCCAGAGTGTCAGCGCGCCGAAGAACAGGACGACCACACCTGAGACCAGCGGCATGATCGGCAGCCTTCCCAGATAGAGCCGCGATGCGATGAGCGAGATCGTGATCGCCACCATGAAGACGGCCGTGGCGAGAAAGATCGGTTCCCGGAACCCTGCCAGCGCCGGATAGCTTTCCATCAGCGAAGCGCCGCGCGCGTTGACGAAGAAGAAGACGAGCAGGGGCCCCAGCTCAAGCGCAAGCTTGATGAACGGGTTCTTGGCCGGTTTGTCCGATCGGGCTTCGGGTTTTGCGGTTGTGTCGCTCATGTTTCTCTCATTGCAGGTTCGCTGTCGTCCAGGCCTGCAATCGCGCGGGCAAAACTGGTGGGGTCAAAAGCTTCCAGATCGTCGATGGCCTCGCCGACGCCGATCAGATGAACCGGTATCTGGTGCTTCCTGGCGATGGCGACAAGGATTCCCCCTTTGGCAGTGCCATCGAGCTTGGTCATGACAAGGCCGGTAACATCGGCCATCTTGCCGAAAACCTCGACCTGGTTCAGCGCATTCTGACCCGTGGTTGCATCGAGCGTCAGCAGCACGTCGTGCGGTGCGGTCGGATCGATCTTACGGATGACGCGGATCACTTTTTCCAGTTCGGCCATCAGCTCGGTGCGGTTCTGCAGGCGGCCTGCGGTGTCGATCAGAAGCACATCGGTATTGTTCTCGCGTGCCTGGGTCAGCGCATCGAAGGCCAGTCCCGCAGCATCGGACCCTTGAGGCCGTGCGATCACCGGCGCGCCGGTCCTTTCGCCCCAGACTTTCAACTGTTCGATGGCTGCCGCGCGGAATGTGTCGCCTGCGGCGAGCATGGGCTTCAAGCCAAGGGCGGAAATCTTTGAGGCGAGTTTGCCGATGGTCGTGGTTTTGCCGGCGCCGTTGACGCCAACCATCAAAACGACGTGCGGTTTACGCGCCGGTGCGACACGCAGCGGATGCGCCACCGGCTGCAGCACTTTGGCCACCTCGTCGGCGAGTACCTGCTTGATCTCCTCTTCGGAAACTTCTTTGCCAAAGCGCTCGTCTTCGAGGCGTGTCGTGATCGCCATGGCGGTGTCGACACCGAGATCGGCCTGGATCAAAATGTCTTCCAACTCCTCCAGCGCTTCGCCATCGAGTTTTTTCTTTGTGACAAGTGCAACCACACCCTGAGTGATGGACGAGGACGAGCGTTTCAACCCGTCGCGCAGACGACCGAACCAGCCTTTGGCCTCCGCTTTTTCTGCTGTGGCCTCGACCTGCTTTTCCGGCGTGATGGCAATGAACTCCAGACCGGTGTCGATGTCGC
>JANQJE010000048.1 GCA_028281795.1 Cohaesibacteraceae bacterium
GCCGGCGGACTCCCCGGTGTTGTCAGGGGGCGATCCCGGACCGCATAAGATTCAAGGCATCGGTGCAGGCTTTGTACCGGGCGTTCTGGACACCGCCGCTTATGATGAGGTGGTCACCGTCTCCAATGAGGACGCTTTGGAAACGGCGCGCCTTGCTTCACGGCTGGAAGGAGTGCCGGTCGGCATTTCATCCGGGGCTGCGCTGGTTGCCGCCATTCGCCAGGGCCAGAAATCAGAGAACGCCGGCAAGAACATCGTGGTCATCATCCCGAGTTTTGCCGAGCGGTACCTGTCGACCGCCCTGTTCGACGGGCTCGGCTGACGGCCACGCAACACATCTCCATCGATGCGAAAGCCCGCCTTGCCTGCAGAGCAAAGGCGGGCTTTTCTTATCCTGACTCGGCAGGCAATTGTTTACCGTCACGTCAGAATATAAAGACATCTTTATATCTGCATTGCATCTGATGGCGCGGGGTGTTACGAGCCTGCTCGGCGGTCGCTCACCGGTGACCGCAACCCTTTCACCATCAGGACCGACCATGACCGATTACATCGTCAAAGACATTGCGCTTGCCGACTGGGGCCGCACCGAGCTCGACATTGCTGAAACCGAAATGCCGGGCTTGATGGCTTGCCGCGACGAGTTCGCAGACTCTCAGCCCCTCAAGGGCGCACGGATTGCCGGATCGCTGCATATGACGGTCCAGACGGCCGTTCTGATCGAGACCCTTGTTGCCCTGGGCGCCGAAGTACGCTGGGCATCCTGCAACATCTTCTCCACGCAGGACCACGCTGCTGCGGCGATCGCGGCCGCCGGTATTCCGGTCTTCGCTACCAAGGGTGAAACGCTTGAAGAATACTGGGATTATGCAGACCGCATCCTCGACTGGGGCAACGGCGAAACGGCCAACATGATCCTCGACGATGGCGGTGACGCCACCATGCTGGTGCTTCTGGGTTCCAAGGCTGAAAGTGATCCGTCTGTTCTGGAAAACCCGGGTTCGGAGGAAGAGGAATATCTTTTCGCGCAGATCAAGAAACGTCTTGCGAAAGAGCCAGGCTTTTATTCCAGGGTCAAAGCCAACATTCAGGGTGTGTCCGAAGAGACGACCACAGGCGTGATGCGCCTCTATCAGTTGCAGGAGCGCGGTGAACTTCCCTTCCCGGCCATCAACGTCAACGACTCGGTCACCAAGTCGAAGTTCGACAACAAATACGGATGTCGCGAAAGCCTTGTGGATGCCATCCGCCGCGGCACCGATGTGATGCTTGCGGGCAAAGTGGCCATTGTTTGCGGCTATGGCGATGTGGGCAAAGGGTCGGCGCAGTCACTGTCCGGTGCCGGCGCGCGCGTGCTGGTAACCGAAGTCGACCCGATCTGTGCGCTGCAGGCCGCCATGGACGGCTTTGAAGTGGTAACCATGGAAGAAGCGGCACCCCGTGCTGATGTTGTGGTGACCGCCACCGGCAACAAGGATGTGCTGACCGTCGATCACATGCGCCAGCTGAAAGACATGGCGATCGTCTGCAATATCGGTCACTTCGACAATGAAATTCAGGTTGCCGGCCTGAAGAACTTCAAGTGGAAGAACGTCAAGCCGCAGGTCGATCTGATCGAGTTTCCCGACGAGAAGCGCATGATCCTCCTGTCGGAGGGCCGTCTGGTCAACCTTGGTAATGCGACCGGTCACCCGTCTTTTGTGATGTCGGCATCTTTCGCCAACCAGACACTGGCACAGATCGAGCTTTGGACCCGCGGTGACCAGTATGAGAACAAGGTCTATGTGCTGCCCAAACATCTCGATGAGAAGGTGGCGATGCTGCACCTTGGCAAGCTGAACGCGGAGCTTACCAAGCTCACCGATGAGCAGGCTGATTACATCGGTGTAAAGCCGAACGGTCCGTTCAAGGGCGAAGCCTATCGCTACTGATCCGGTGGCTGCATCCTCCGATAGGTGTTCCGGCTTCGAGCCCATCACAGGAATGCATGAATCCGCCGCCACTTTTGTGGTGGCGGATTTTTAGTTTCCTCTTTTGTTCACTCCCCACGGGAGTTCACCTCCTTGTACCTTGTCCATGATTCGGAGGCTGAGCCACGAGTCATGAGAGCGCTTGCCAGCCGTCTACCGGGTTGGCGGAACTGGACAGGCATGGCGGGTCAACACTCCAACGCAGCCAAATTGCGGGCAGGGCTCCTTTTTGCAGGCAGTCCATTGCCCGGCTGCGCGCTTGCTCCACCCGCTCTGGCGCAGGCAAACCGGGATAGCACGACACCGTTGGATATCATGCCGGATGTGATGAGCGGACCGATGGTTGCCATGGGTGGCGCTGCGTTGATCGGGCTTTCCCTTTTCGGTCTGGTGCTCCTGATTTCGACGTATGCACGTCTGCGCCGTGCGCGCCGTCGAACACAGGAGAGCGAGATCGCTCTAGAGCGGCTGCGCACTGAACTCGACACCACACAAAGCCTGGTCGACACGTCAGGCGACGGCCTGCTGATGCTCACCGATGGCGATGTACCGGAGGTTCTTCACTGCCCGACCGGTCAGTCGGCCATGCCCGACTATCCGGAAGACCTCCCGCGTTTTGAAGGCTGGATCGAAGAGGACGATCGCAAGGAATTGACGGTCGCGATGCAACAGTTGCGCGCAACGGGCCAGAAGTTCGATCTCGACGTGCGCACCAAGGGTGGCACGCTGGTCAATGTCCATGGTAGACCCATTGGCGCCCGGCTGATCATTCGCTTGCGTGACCTGTCCCGCCTGCAGCGCGACTTTGCCGATGCCCTGCACCTGTGCGCCAATCTGGAGGCGGAAAGCCACCACCTTAAGCAACTCCTCAATGCCGTCGATTTTCCCGTCTGGACGGCAGACGTCAATGGCTTGGTCTCCTGGTCCAACGATGCTTTCAAGCAGCGCGGCGTGGCATCTGAGTCCGATGGCATCGTTTCTGCGCGCTCCGTTGTCGGCGACAAAGACCAGTGGAGCGAAATCGAGACGTGCCATGACGCCGGTGAACGCATCGCGTCCATCATGCCTGACCGGGCCGATGAGGATGGAGAAGCCGACAGGCTCGTCCATCTGTGCACGACCACCAAGTCCGGCAACACGCTGACCGCCGGCTATGCCATGCCAATCAGCGATCAGGCGCGCTATGAGAAGGCTCTGAAAGAGGTCCATGCCGTACAGGGCCGCATGCTCAACGCGCTCAACACGGCCGTTTGCGTCTTCAACGCCGAACGCCATGTCGCGTTTTACAACGCCGCATTTGCCGAACTGTTCGGCTTTCAGCGCCGTGTGCTTGACGAGCATCCGCACGAGTCCACTGTTCTCACCTACATCAAGTCGACGCGTCAGATGCCCGAAAGCGGCAATCATCGTGGCTGGCGGGATAAGTTCACCTCCGCCTACACGGCATCCGAACCGCTGGTGGACGACTGGGAGCTGCACGATGGGCGGTTTTTGCGGGTCATAACCGCGCCCAACGCCGACGGCGGTGCGATCTGGCTGTTTGAAAATGAAACCGAGAAGGTGGAACTAAAGTCCCGTTTCACAGCCTTAACGCAGGTGCGTGCTGCGACGCTTGACGCCCTGCGCGAGGGTGTTGCCGTGTTTGGTTCCAACGGCCGTGTCCAATTGGTCAACCCGGCTTTTCTGACGCTCTGGCAGTTGACGGCCGATGAGGCGAAGATCGGCACCCACGTCAAGGACATCACCGGTCCGATCCGAGATCTGGCGCGCGACCGCCGGGTGGTCGATCAGCTTGTCGGTCTCGTCGGCTCCCTTGGCCAGCGCCGCGAAGGTTTTATCAGCCGAATGAACCTGACCGACGAACGCGTCATCGATCTGGTTGCAACGCCGCTGCCTGGCGGTGCGACCATGCTGACCGCTAACGACGTGACCGACTCGGTCGGCATCGAAGACACGCTGCGCGAGTCCAATGCCGCGCTGGAAGAGGCCGCGCGCATAAAGACGACGTTCATCAAACATGTCTCCTATGAGCTGCGTTCTCCGCTCACGTCGATCATCGGCTTCGCGCAGCTTCTCGATGATGATGAGATCGGTCCGCTCAATGATCGCCAGCGCGACTATCTGAACTTCGTGCTCTCCTCCACCCAGTCGCTTGTAGCGCTGGTCGATTCCATTTTGGACCTTGCCACGGTGGACGCGGGCATCCTTACGCTTTCACTCGATACGATTTCCCCCGACAAGCTGGTCGACGAGGCCGAAGTCGGCTTGAGGGACCGGTTGCTCGATACCCGCATTGAAATCGAGCGGGCACTCGATCCGATGGTCCCGACCCTGACGGTCGACGAGACCCGGATGCGTCAGGTGCTCTATAATCTGTTGTCCAATGCTGTGGCGGGTTCCAAGCCTGGCAACCGTGTGCGCGTGAGAACACGTCTTGACGATGATCGTATCGTTGTCTCGGTGATCGACAGAGGCCGCGGTATGAATGCAGCTCAAGCCAAGGCCGCTTTCGAGCCTTTTGAAACCGGACAAAACACGGTGGGCAGTGGTGCCGGGCTGGGCCTAACACTGTCACGCGCACTGGTCGAACTGCATGGCGGTTCGATGGAGTTGTGGTCGAGGGAAGGGCTCGGCACGGTCGTACGCTGTATCCTGCCGCTGGAGCCGGAAGAGACGACACCGCTCGACCAAGCTGCAGAATAACATCTCATGACGAATCCCATCACGCTCATTGGCGAGGCTGCGACGGCACAGCTCGCCCAGGATATAGCGATGGTGGCCGAACCGGATTGGGTGATCCGGATGGAGGGCGATCTCGGCGCCGGGAAGACCACTTTTGCGAGGGCCTTTATCCGCACGCTGGCCGATGATCCAAAGCTCGATGTCCCCTCGCCCACCTACACGCTCGTGCAGCGCTATGAGGAAGCCGACCCTGTCGTGCTTCATGCCGATCTGTATCGGCTCAGCGACCCCAGCGAGATGGTGGAGCTTGGGCTTGATGACCCCGACGACAAGGCGGTCCGGCTGGTCGAATGGCCGCAAAATGCCGGTCAGGGCGCATTTCCGGGCGCGGTGACAGTGTCTCTGGTCCTGCGAGACGAAGCCGCGCGCATAGCCGATGTGTCCGGGCCGCAATCCCTCTTGGATCGCATCGAACGTACCCTGGCGATCCGCTCATTTCTGAAGTCGGCAGGGCACAGGCACGCCGAACGCAGGCGATTGCAAGGCGATGCCTCCGCCCGCCGCTACGAGAGACTGGCAGACACGGCCCTCATCGTGATGGACGCTCCGCGCCAGGCCGATGGTCCCGTGGTGAAGGATGGAAAATCCTACAATAAGCTCGTTCACCGTGCTGAAAGCGTTCACGCCTTTGCGGCCATTGGTCATGCTTTGCGGGAAAAAGGCTTTGCTGCCCCTGCCCTTCACGCTGCTGATTTCGACGCCGGGCTCCTGCTGATCGAAAATCTCGGCGAGGAAACCATTCTGCATTCGGACGGTACGCCAAACGCCGAGCGCTACCGGGTCGCTGTCGAACTGCTTGCCACACTCCACACCAAGGCGTGGACGTCCGAACTGCCGGTACCCGGCAATGGCACGCATCTTTTGAAACGCTATGATGCCGACGTGTTTCTGACTGAGATTGCCATGTGCCCGGACTGGTATGGTGCCCACCGGGGCGTAAAAACGGACGCGTTTGATCATGACGGGTTTTTTGCAGCCTGGCGTGCAGTGCTTGAACCATTGGATGTTGAACCATCGACGCTCACTCTGCGTGACTACCACTCACCCAACATCATTTGGCGCGAGGGCGAGTCCGGCACGGATCGGCTGGGCCTGATCGATCATCAGGACGCTCTTCTCGGCCCGCCGGCCTATGACATCGCCTCGCTCGTCCAGGATGCACGTGTAACGATCCCGCCGGATATGCAACACAGCCTGCTCGACACCTACCGCGCGGAGTCCGGTGTCGATGCGGATTGGCTTCAGGCGCGTTTCACCGTGATGGCCGCGCAGCGCAGTACCAAGATTTTGGGGATTTTTGCCCACCTCAACGCGCAGAATGGCAAGCCTGCCTATCTTGAGCATCTGCCGCGCATCGAAAGCTATATGCAACAGCTTCTCACCCACCCTGTTCTGGCGGAGCTGCGGCCTTACTATGAGCAACTGCTCCCGGAGCCGGGTTCATGAATCCGCCTGTCATGGTGCTCGCGGCCGGCCTGGGTACGCGCATGCGTCCGATCACGGACACAATACCCAAACCACTCGTGAAGGTGGCAGGTGTCACGTTGCTGGATCGGGCGCTCAATACATTTGCCCGCGGCGGAACAGAGCAAGCGGTCGTCAACACGCACTATCGCCCCGAACAGATCGACGCGCACTGTAAGGCCCGTCAAGGCGCACCGGCCATCACACTGTCGCCGGAACCCGATGGCCCGCTTGAAACCGGTGGCGGCATCGCGCGAGCGTTGCCTCTTCTGGGCGATACTTTCTTCACCACCAACGCCGACAGCTTCTGGGTTGGCGATGATGCCGTGATCCCCGCAATGCGAACCGCCTTCGATCCGGCCCGCATGGACCTGCTTTTGCAACTTGCGCCGCGCGATCAAAGCATCGGCCTTGCTGGCCATCCCGGTGATTTCGCCATGGATGCCATGGGCCGGCTCACCCGCCGAAACCGGGACGATGCCTCTGACACGGTGCCCTACAATTACACCGGCACAGCCATTATGAGCGCGGCCATCTTCACCGATCTGCCCGCATCCCCGTTTTCTCTGAACATCCTTTTTGACCGCGCCATCGCGTCGGGTCGCCTCTACGGTCACCGGCTGAACGGCCTGTGGTTCACAGTCGGCACGCCCGATGCCATCGAAGAGGCTGAATTGGCTCTCAGCAGATGAATGAGTCCTGACCCCAGGTCACGTTCTCCTAAATGAGGTTGATTTGGTAGGAGCCAGTTTGTTCGTCTACAAGGCGCAAGACCACAGGAAACCATCCGGTTTTCAAGGGCTTGCAACACCGTAGGCGGGCAAACCGGCCCTATCCTTCGGACAGCGAAACGGAGTCGACCTGCCGCGTCGCAGCCCTCCACCGGGCAGAAAGCCCGCTGTTCGAACCGCTCCTTGCATCTCTTTGCCGTTTCAACCGCCAAATCCAGCCTCATTTAGGAGAACATGACCTAGACACACCTGAGTGCTGCGGGCCAGATGGATCCATGGCCACGCGTCCCAATCTCTTTACCATCGGCTCCCATACGCCCTTTCTGCAAAGGCTCGCGGAAAGCTGGCTGTCCGGCGAACTCAATGTCGGGCCGGTCGATGATCCGCTTGTCCGCCTCGATACGACCTTTTACCTGCCGACTCGCCGCGCCGCCCGTGCCTTCGCCGACAGTGTGGCTGCCGAACTGGGTGGAACAGCGCTTCTGCCCCATATCCGCACGCTGGCCGATGCCGACGAGGATGAGTTTCTGAACGATGATCCGGTCGATCCAGACCGGATGGCGGTTCTCCCCGAAGCTCTGGAACCTCCGAACCTTGCCACCATGCCATCGCTCAAGCGCCGTCTGATCCTGACGCGTCTTATCGGGGCGGCTGGCGAAGCGATGCGCAAGGCCATGATCGAAACGCAAGCCAGCAACCAGCCGATTTTTCCGCAATCCGTCGGCGAATCTGCGCATCTGGCCAAGGCTTTGGCCGAGCTGATTGATCAGTTTGCGACCGAAGAAAGCAACTGGCAGGCCTTGTTCGATCTCGTGCCTGATGACCATGCGGCCTACTGGCAATTAACGTTGACCCTGCTGACCCTGGTCACGCAGAACTGGCCCGCTATTCTGGCCGAAGAGGGGCTTGTCGATCCGGCAACGCGGCGGCGTCTGCTCCTGGATGCACGCACCGCCCGGATCGTGGCCGGTCAGCACACGGCCCCGGTCATCGCGGCCGGGTCCACAGGGTCCATCCCGGCCACAGCGCGCTTGCTGGCCACCATCGCCAGAGCACCGCAGGGTGCAGTGGTTCTCCCGGGTCTCGACCTGACGATGCAAGATCAGGCCTTCGACAGCCTTGCCGAGGACACGCCGGAAAGCGCCAGCCATCCACAACACGGCTTGCATCATTTGCTTGGGACCATGCAGGCGAAACGCGCCGATGTCGCTGATCTGTCCGAATCTGTACCGGAGCGCCAGCGCCTTGTGTCGGCCGCTTTTCTTCCAGCCTCGGCGACCGGCACCTGGCCGGACTCCCGGCCATCGATCACCCAGGCGTTCGATACAATCGCTCTGTTGGAAGCCCCTGGGGAGGGCGATGAAAGTCTTGCGATCGCCATGACAATGAAAGCAAGCCTCGCGCGCGGAGAGACCGTGGCGCTGGTCACACCGGACCGTAACCTTGCCCGCCGCGTGCAGCTTGATCTGGAGCGTTTCGGCCTCGCCAGCGATGACAGCGCAGGCACACCTCTGCGCGAGGCGCCGCCGGCTCGTCTGATGCAACTGGCCGGCGACGTCTGGCGCAGCGGCTTTGCCGCCATCCCGCTGCTGGCACTGTTGAAACATCCCCTGACCGCTTTGGGTCAGTCGACGGTCACGACCCGGGCCGATGCGCGCCTGCTGGAACGCCTGGCTCTACGCGGCGTTGCGCTGGCGCCCGGAATTGACGCTTTGCGCACGGTGATCGCCCTGCGTGCCGACCAGCGCAATGACACGGCCGTCCGCTTTCCTGCTCTGCGCAGACGTCTCGGCCCGGACGATGATGCACGCGCGTTGGCTCTTCTGGACAGACTTGAAGCTGTCTTCGCGTCACTTGCCGCACTTGGCCGGGATGCTGTCCCGTTCACGCATTACGCCGAAGCCCTCTTCACGGTATGCGAAGCGATCACGCAGGATGATGATCCAGACTTTTCACCGTCGCTTTATGCCGGAGTGGCCGGCAACGCTTTGGCGATGCTGCGTACGAGCCTGCGCGAGTGTGCGTCGACCGGTCTGGAAACCACGTCTGCCGACGCCCCTGATCTTTTTGAGGCGTTGATGGCCGACAGTGTCGTTCGCCCTATGGGGCCGACCGATCCACGCCTCCATATCTGGGGTCCGCTCGAAGCGCGCCTGATGGCAGTCGATCACATGATTCTGAGCGGGCTGAACGAAAAGACATGGCCGAACCTGCCATCGTCCAGTCCCTTTCTTTCGCGCGCCATGATGGCGGGCATGCAGCTCGCGATCCCCGAACGGCGGATCGGCCTGTCGGCCCACGACATTGAACAGGCGCTGGGCCAGCCGCGCGTCACGCTCACGCGTGCGCTGAAAGTGGATGGCGCGCCGACGGTGGCCTCGCGCTGGCTGCAACGCCTGCTGGCTTTCCTGCCGCAGCAGACAGCAGATGAG
>JANQJE010000074.1 GCA_028281795.1 Cohaesibacteraceae bacterium
GTCTCACGGTGTGCCCTGTCCGCTTTCAGACGTTTGGCCAGCCAGTCGGGCAGTACCGGCGCATCGAGAAGGTCGGCATCGGAGATCAGCTCATAGCGCGTGCCATCGTCAGTGAAGCGTGCGCCCGGCCCGATGACATAACCGCCCGCACCACGCACATCGATGCCTGGCGGCAGATCGCCCGTCGCGTTGCCAAAAGGTTTGCCGCCATATCTCCCGTCTGGCTGCTGGCGGAAATAGACATGCAGGCCGCCCGAGGGCGTGGCAACCTGTGGCGCGGGGCCAAGATCGTAGTCCGCCGCATCGCACAGCGCGGTGAACGCCGCCACACCATCCGGCCCGCCGGGCTTGCGGTCGCAGTCGATGACCAGAAGCCCCGCTTTGGCCAGATCGATGCCGGGAACCGCCTCCTCATGTAGCGACCAGAGCGCGCGGGCATGGACCCGCCCGGCCACCGAGACATGGCGCCACCGGATGCCTGGCTTCGGCCGTTTGCGCGCCGTGCCCGCTTCCTCACAGGGGAAGACGGCAAAGCCGCGCGCGGCCAGCTCCATCGCTGCATCGAAATTGCACAATCTCTACCCTCGGACCGCCTCGTCACAGCAAGGGATCGACGGGCTTGCCGCACAGTTTCTGATGATGTGCGCAGTAGGCTGGCTGGGCCGCGTGCTTGCGATGCACCGGCGCGCCGCAGACCATCCCTTCGGACAGTTTCTCCGGCGGCGCATCGTCCTCCCAAAGCGGGTAGCAGCACTGGTTGTCGGCCCGCTCAAGAAACGGCACGGGGTTTTCGTCCGGCGCATGGCTGATTGGGCGAGGCTTGAGCTGTCTGGGTTTCCGGTGGTGGCCTTCCTCACGCCTGACCTTGCGCCGCGAGCGCGAACGCGAACGCACCGGCGTATTCTTCTGGTGGCGGGCCCGGTGCACCAGACCGAGAATGGCGTTGCGCGACACGCCGTATTCCCTGGCGACCTCCGAGGCGGAGTGCCCGTTGTTGAAGAGGAACAAGACGCGCGTCTTGTCCTCGGCGGTCCATTTCCTGGCAAAACCAACCGTCATGGCTGTGTCCCTCCGTGTGCGGGCAGGCCTTCACGGATGGGCGTCAGCGCGTTCCAGACATCGGCTTCCTCAAGGTTCAGCGCAAAAGCGATGTCGGTGGTGTCGTAGCCGGCTTCCCAGAGCAGGATGGCGATGGCCAGGGTGAGGAGCGTCATGGGCGCCACCGGCGATCAGGCATGGAAAGAGCGTTCATCGTCTCGGCCTCCGAACGATGGTGGAAAAAGAAAAAAGGATGGGAGCCCGGCGCCGGGCCCGACGGGCGCGTGGCCGGGGTGCAGGTTGAGTGGCTGGCTAGAAGGGGATGTCGTCCATCGCCTGATCTTGTACCGCCTGGTCCTCGACCCCCGGCGGGTGATGGAGCGATGGCTGCCGCCGTGGCGGCAGGCCGGGCGCACAGGGTTTCACGTCCCGGACCTCATTTCGATCGCTAAAACCATCCTGACGTCTCACAGTGAGACGAACAGAACATTTTCTGTCATGCAGCACATCAGTTGACCCGATGGCCGTGTCGTAGCCACAAGCCAGCGCGATCTTGCCGAGCATGATCTGGCCGATCTGCTGGGCCGTGGGATTCTGGTTGAGATAATTCACATGATGCCAGAAGCGGCGTCCGGCATGCGGCCCGTCCACAACCTCCCAGGTCAGCTCGATCATCCGCCCGGTGCCGGACTTGGTGGCACTCTCGCTGCTTTCGATGATCCTGGCGGTGTAACTGCCCTCCGGCAGCGGGTTGAGCGTGTCGGCACTATAGTCCACGGCGCTTGGGTCAAATCGTTCCATGAGCTGGGCCATGACGCCTCCTTGCTGTCTGATGGATGGGCCGTGCGGTGGCAGAAGGGGAGGAGTCGAGCGGGGCCTGATCGCTGGAGTCGGGAGGTCCTCCAGAGCTCGGGGGGTTGATCAAGCCCCGCTCTGCGCACCCGAAACCGTCCGCGGGGACAGGTTCGGAAGGCGTTGGAATGTCTTGAGTGCCACGAGCACGCGGCATGGCCGCATCGGGCTGACGGCACGGACCATCGTCGGCAAGCAGGAGAAACCAGTCCTCGTCCCAGCCAAGCCCCCGCCGCAGCGCCGCGGCGCGGATTTTGCGCACACCCTCCAGCGTCGGCTCGGCACCTAGTTCCCAGCGGCTGAGGGTCGACTGGGCGATGTCCGTTTCTTCAGCGAACGCGGTTTGCGTCATCTTGAAAACAGATTGCCGGATGTGTCTTATCGCACTCATGATTTGCTCAAATTACCCATATTTGGGTATTATGCAAGCAAATAATTTATTTTTGGGTTGATTGCGTGCGACGAAAGGTCTTTGCGAGGGCATGACGTACGCAGACAAGTTGCGCAAGATCGTCAGCCTTCTGGACCTGACCCAGGAAGAGCTGGCGGACCGGCTGGACAGCAGCCAGTCCTCAGTCAACCGGTGGATTGCCGGCAAGGGTGACCCTGGCGGCCGGTCCGCTGAACGGATTAATGCGCTTTATAATGAAATCGTTGACGGCGGGGTAATCAACCAGGTGCCACTGATAGGCATTGTAGGCGCTGGACAGGCGGTATATCCGATCAATGATGGGGCGAATGATATGGTTGAGGCTCCTGAAAACGCGAGCAAGACCACCGTCGCCGTTAAGGTCACCGGCGACAGCATGATGCCCTGGCTGGAGGATGGCTGGCTGATCTATTACAGCAAACAACTGCCCCCCGACGAGATGGTCAACCGGCGCTGCATCATCCAGCTATCCGATGAGCGCCTGATGGTCAAAACGCTTCTGCGCGGATCGCAGGCTGGCCTCTGGACTCTGATCAGCACCAACGCCGCACCCATTGAAGACGTAGCGGTACGTTGGGTTGCGCCGATCGATTGGATCAAGCCGCAGTACTGATATACCCATTTTTGAATATTTTTCTTGATTGATACCCAATATCGGGTATTTTGCGTGTCCAATCTGTGGAGACGCCGCTATGACCGCTATCCCTAAAGGAAAGATTTCCCAAGCCCCACCCGTCCTCCATCCATGGAGGTGTGCAGCATGAGTTTTCGGTCACTAATTCAGGACACACGGCCACCACTGCCAAGTTTCGATCGCCGTTTTGTGCTGTTCTATTGGGACGAACGCCGCACCACCGACGGGCGTGTCCAATGGGTACCGATCTTTGAGATCGTCAATTTTGCCAGCGATCTTTCCGCCGAGATCGACGAACTTCGCGGCAGCGATACGCCGTTTCGCTTGTTTCATCTCTATGGCGATGCTCTGCCGGATGCCGTGGCAAGCCTGTTGGCCGAACTGGCCGGGGAGCACGGTAGCGCTTACCGCGCTGAGGGGACTGTTCCGCCCATTCCGGACTGGATAACTGCGCATGTCGCTGATCCGCAGGATGCCTTCATCGCCGCCGTCGAACAGGACATGTTCGAGGTGGCGCATCTGACCGAAGTAGCCTCGCCGTATCTTTCCGGACGTAGCGGCTAAGCGGTTGCCCGTCTGGACTCCGGTCAGCCTGCAGAGCGCCTGATTGGCTCAAGAATGGCGACCTCGGCAGGATTCGAACCTGCGACCGTCGGATTAGAAGTCCGGTGCTCTATCCAGCTGAGCTACGAGGCCAAGAGACAGGCCGGGTCTGCATCTCAGAACGCTCAATGCGTCCACGGCACCCGGCGATCATATTTGAAGTTATCGGCATAGGCGACACGGCGGCGGATGCGCTCTTTGGGCTCCTCGACGCGATAGGCAATGCCGTTGCGGGTGCAGTAAGCGACCGCTTCATCTCTGGTGTCGAACTTCAAGTGAATCTGGGACTTCATGTCCGACGAAGATGTCCAGCCCATCAGTGGCTCGACGGAGCGCGGCTCCGCGCGATCATACTCAAGAACCCAGCCCTTGGTCTTGCCGAGGCCAGACTGCATGGCGGTTTTGGTGGGGCGAAAGATGCGGGCAACCATAGACGTGTCTCTCCACCAGACATCCGGAAAAGGCGGGCTCTTCCGGCATCGAAATTTCGTGGTCGGGGCAGCAGGATTTGAACCTGCGACCCCCTGTTCCCAAAACAGGTGCGCTACCAGGCTGCGCTATACCCCGAACGAAAGGTCTTGCGCCACGACGTGTCGCACAATGCGCCGCGCGTCAAGCCTTTGCAGCATACCATTGTGGGATGAAAACGAAAACTTTCCAAAGAAACCATTGCCAGGGGCGTGCGGCAGCTTCCATCGTCGCCTCTAGGTCATGTTCTCATCAATGAGGCTGGATTTGGCGGCTGAAACGGCCAAGAGATGCAAGAAGCGGTTCGAGAAGCGGGCTTTCTGCCCGGTCGAGGGCCGCGACGCGGCAGATCAAAGCCTTTTGCCGTCCCAAGGATAGGGCCGGTTTGCCTGCCTACTGCGTTGCAAGCCCTTGAAAACCGGATGGTTTCCTGTGGCCTTGCGCCTTGTAGGCAAACAAACTGGCTCCTACCAAATCAATCTCATTGATGAGAACATGACCTAGCGCTGCAAATCGGGATGCATGATCAGGTCGCCCGGCTCGAGCCCGATACGGTCGGCGGTTCCGGTCACGAACTCCAGCACCGCGATGACGGGCCCGCGCGAGGGCACCGAGCGCAGAGAGAGCGGTTCGGTGCCACGCTCGATGCGATGCACCACACCGCCTTCGGCGATGAACACCATATCGAGGGAAACATAGGTGTCGCGCATCCAGAACGAGGCTTCGCGCGCCTGTTCGAAAGGAAACAACATCGCATAGTCATCCGGCAAAGAACGCCGGTGCATGAGGCCGAGGGCCTGCTCCTGCGGTGTTCTGGCGATCTCGATGGTGAAGGTGTGAGTGCCGGTCGATGTTTCCACGGTGAGCGAGGAGTCCTCGAACGCCAGCGAAGGACCGCTGAAGCCGGCAACCAGCAGAATCGCCACGATGAAGGAGATAAGCCTGTGCGGCTGGATGATCCGGTGAGAACGCGTCATCCGGCAGCCTTGGCGTATCAATGTGACGCTGGAATGGAGCTTCCGCTGACCGGGCGCACTTCAGAGGCCATGCGGCCCTTGGGTCCATCGCCGAAGCGCACCAGAACCTCTTGCCCCGGGCGCAGTTCCGTCAGGCCATAGCGGCGCAGCGTCTCCATGTGAACGAAGATATCGTCCGTCCCCTCGCCGAGCGTCAGAAAGCCGAACCCGCGAATACGGTTGAACCATTTTACGGTTGCTTTTTCGAGACCGGATGTCGGCGTTACCTGCACGTGCGTGCGCGACGGGGCAAGCTGCGAAGGATGCAGCGCCGTCGACTCATCCATCGACAGGATGCGCAAAGCCTGAAGGCCGCGTGGACGATCAAGCACCTCGACGACGATCCGCGCGCCCTCATAAGCGGTCTGATAGCCGTCACGCCGCAAGCAGGTGACGTGCAGAAGAATATCCTTCATGCCGTTGTCGGGAACGATGAAGCCGAACCCTTTGCCGACATCGAACCATTTGATCTGTCCTGCGACTTCGAACACGTCGAGACCGGCATCCTCGCCGAACTCTGCAAGCAGTTCAGGATCTAAAGGGGGTTTACCCGTCATTTCAGCCAGCCTTGCCCACGCATTCCGCCACTCACACGCGTTGGAATCGCCTTGCCGTGCACGCTTAAAACGCCGCGAAGCACATTGATTCCTTATGTAAGGATGCCCTCGACTCGCGCAGGCGGGCAAGCCCCTTCATCATTTGTTTACGATAATAAACAGGCGCGCACGATTTGCCGTAACGGTGCACTTGGCTTGCGCCTTGAAATCGCTGGCCAATCGCCGGTGAAAAGCCTGAAAGCTGTGAACATCCTGCTTTTGCAGAGGCAATTGCGCACGGGGTGAACTTTTTGGACTCACCCGCTTGAACCCCGTTGAACCCCCGCCTATAAGACGCGCTTGTCTGGCACATCTGTGACACACAATGTGCGCCCATCGTCTAGTGGTCTAGGACGCCGCCCTTTCACGGCGGAAACACGGGTGCGAGTCCCGTTGGGCGTGCCATTTTCTGAAAGCGGCTTTGTTGACCACCCGGTGGCGTTTACGACGCCATGGCCGGTGTGACCTGATGGCCTTTCAGCAGGTCTTCAAGCGTGTACTGGTCCAGCACATCGACGAAGCCGTCATAGGCGGCGGCAAAGATGCGGTTGACCGGGGTGACCTGCCGCACAACGCAGTCCACCGGCTCTCCAAAGCAGTCGACAACGATTCGCGTCGGTTCGGTGATCCGAAGCACTCGGCCAAGATTGATCTCCTTGGGGTCGAGACCAAGTTTGATCCCGCCGCCACGGCCACGTGCCGTGGCCAGAATGCCCTCGTTCGCCAATTGGGCGACAAGCTTCTGAATGTTGTATTCGCTGATTTTTTGCCTCTCGGCGATCTCGCTGGACCGCACCGCCTGCGGCATGGCATGGGCGCAATCGAGCAGAATGCGGATGGCATAGGATGTCTGTTTGGATAGCCGCATGACTGCCTCTTATGATGATTGGGCCCCAGTATGCGCCGATTTGGCTGGGCACGCAAAAGAGAGATAGGTTGAGGGCTATGGGTTCTCAACCTAAGGCACCAGCCATGTCTGCTCGAGATTGCCTGTCTCATCCCAGGCAAACCGGGCGCGGCGATGCCCCTGGTGGGCCAGGTAGAGCCATTCCAGCGCATGGATCTGCAAGGTTACGGCCACGAAATTCTTTGCGCCCTCTTCCGGATCGTCACCACGCGTGAAGGCGATGGCCGACGGCGACTCGGCAACATCACCCGGTGCTGGCACTACGCGGTAGCATTCACGCGAGAAATCACGCGTCGCGTCCCATGCAGCCTGACGCAACGCATCAGCAGCGTGGATCGTTGCACGCGCGTCCATGCGCAGTTGGACCTTCGCTCTGGGATCATAGACGTGCACGCTGGCGCGGGGATCGCGTCGCAGTTCGTCCAATTTCGGCGAACGCGCGTCGGTATGGAAGCGCAGCGCGCGCGTTTCCGCGTCATACCCCCGGTTCACCACGGTGCGCTGACGCGGTGTGCCATCCGGACCAATCGTTCCGACGGTGAAGGTGTGCATCGCCGAGCGGCGATCTTTTACCCCGCGCGTAAGCAGCGCCAGAGCATGCTCGCGCGTCGCATCCAGATCATCATAATAAGGCGGAAAGGACTGATCGGTCATGCGCCGCAGCTTGCCTTTCCGCAAAGTGAGGTCAAGAGCACCGTCATGGGTTGGCGACATCCACGATGCGCAGTTGCACGCTGTCGCGGCCCTGCCAACTGTTCCTGGAGAGTGTTCCGGCAACATGCACAGGCCCGCCCTCACGGGCTGCCAGCAAGGCATCGCCCAGCGGCGTACCGGCTGCGCGGAACGCGATACCCGACAGGTTGGTGCCCTGTCCGTCCGACAGCGTCGCCCTGATGTGTCCCGTACCAACCTGTCCGGCATAGGTGATGCGGTGACTGGCGAATGCGAACACAGGCTCGGGAAAGCCCGTGCCATAGGGCGCAGCGCTTTCGATGGCATCGATCAGCCGCATCGAAGCCGCGCTGGCCGTTAGCACCGCATCGATGGACAGGCTGCGTGTTGCTGTCCTGCTGCGGATGCTTTCCTCCAGTAACGCTTGCAGTGCAGCCTGCGCAGCAGGCCAAGCAGTGTCTTCGACCGTTAGCCCCGCCGCCATGGCATGCCCACCGCCTTTGACCGCATGGCCAGCCTCCACAAGGCCGTGCACAGCCTGTCCAATATCAACACCGGGGATCGACCGGGCCGAGCCGGTCCACTGGCCTTCCGGCGTCAGCGTGAAAGCCAGTGCCGGGCGATGGAAGCGTTCTTTCAGGCGTGCGGCGATCAGGCCGACCACGCCCTGATGCCACCCGTCGTCGCGCACCATGATGACCGAAGGCATCTCGCTTTCCCGCTCCACCAGAGCGACGGCGCTTTCAACCGCTTCGACCTCGATTGCCTGCCGCTGGGCGTTGAGCGTGTCCAGTTCGGCAGCCACCAGTCTCGCCTCCTCCGGATCATCGCTCATCAGCAGGCGCGCGCCCATCGCCACATCGCCGATCCGCCCACCGGCATTGATGCGCGGACCGAGCACAAATCCGAAATGGTAGGGACGCAACGGACCGGACAGGCGTGCGGACTCGATCAGGGCCGCCAGCCCCCTGTTGGTGCGAGCCTGCGCGACGGCAAGCCCTTTGACGACAAAGGCGCGGTTGAGCCCGCTCAACGGCACGACATCGGCCACAGTGGCCAGCGCCACCAGATCGAGCAGCGTCAGGAGATCGGGCAGCTTGTCCGCTCCATAGCCGCGCCCACGCAGTTCACGGTTCGCCGCCACCAGAACCATGAAGGTCACGCCTGCGGCACAGAGATGACCAAGACCGGAGGTGTCGTCGGGCCGGTTGGGATTGATCAGTGCGTCGATCTCAGGGCCGAGATCGCGCATCTGGTGGTGGTCGAGCACAAGAACCGGCAGGTCGAGGTTTTTGGCGTGTGCCAGTGCTTCATGGCTGGTCGCGCCGCAATCAAGCGTGATCAGCAGGTCGATCCCCTCCCCAGCCAGGCTATCGATGGCCGGAATGTTGGGGCCATAGCCCTCTGCAATACGGTCCGGAATGTGGACGCGCGGTGTGACATCCAAGGCCCGCAGCCAGCGTGCCATGAGAGCGCAGGAGGAGGCACCGTCCACGTCATAGTCCCCGAACAGGCCGACCGTGGCCTTCGCCTCGACCGCATCGGCGAGCAGCGATGCGGCGGCATCCATGTCCCGCAACACCGATGGATCGGGCATCAGCGTGCGCAACGCGGGATTCAGAATGTTCGGAGCGTCGACCGGCGTGACATCGCGCCCGGCGAGCACTTTGGCCAGGACCGGGTCACAGTCGGTCGCCTGTTGAATGGCGGCCGGGCGGCGATCGTCCGCAGCAAGGCGGCGCAGCCAGCGTTGCACGCCGACCGACCGGTCGATGTTCAGGACGAGATCGCCGGCCTCAGTCGAGATGGAACTTCTCAAGCAGCGTATGCTTGCCCTTGATCCAGCGCACGGTATTGGAGGCCGAGCGCATCACCACTGTGTCGGTCGTGATGATGTGCGGGCCGAAATGCACACCGTTCAGAAGGTTGCCTTCCGTCACACCCGTGGCCGACAGGATGACGTCGCCGCCCGCCAGTTCATCGACCTTGTAGATTTTCTGCGGGTCGGTGACGCCCATACGCAGCGCGCGGTCGCGCTTGTCCTTGGTATCGAGGATCAGCCGGCCTTCCATCTGACCGCCAACGCAGCGCAGTGCCGCCGCCGCCAGAACGCCTTCCGGCGCACCGCCAATGCCCAGATAGATGTCGATGCCGGTTTCTTCGGGCGTGGTGCAATGGATGATTCCGGCAATATCGCCATCCGGGATAAGGCGGAGCGATGCGCCGAGCTGACGGATTTCCGCGATCAGGGCGGCGTGGCGCGGGCGGTCGAGCACACAGGCTGAAACCTGTTCGACCGGGACGCCCTTGGCGTTCGCCACGGCTTTGATGTTTTCCGTCGGCGTCCTGTCGAGCGCCACAAGGCCTTCGGCGAACCCAGGGCCGATAGCGACCTTGTCCATGTACACGTCCGGCGCGTTGAGCAGGCTGCCCTTTTCGGCCAACGCGACAACGGCCAATGAGTTGGGCAGGTTCTTCGCACAGACTGTGGTGCATTCCAGCGGATCGAGGGCGATGTCGACTTCCGGACCATCTCCTGTGCCGACCTTTTCGCCGATGTAGAGCATCGGCGCTTCGTCCATCTCGCCCTCGCCGATGACCACCAGGCCGTCGATATTGATGC
>JANQJE010000075.1 GCA_028281795.1 Cohaesibacteraceae bacterium
GTCGGTGCCCAGCCAGTAGGTCATCAAGGGTTCGCCCTCGGTCGCCTGGATGGCAAGCTCCAGCTCAAAGGGTCGGTCCAGATCGCGGCTCGACGTAACGGTGAAGCGCTCAAGATCAGCCGTCTCGACAATCCAGAAAGAGCGAAAACTGTGCTTCTCGCCCACATCCAGCTCCGCTCCGCGCGGCAGATCATCAAGACGCAACGGTTCGAGCGATATGCCGTCCAGCGGCGGCGAGAAGACGAGACTGACGATCACCGCTTGCTCGCCATCGACCGGCGTCCAGGACAGATCGGCGCTGTCTACCGGCGCATCAGGCTCAAAGGTCAGCACGGTACCGCCAGCGATGGTCGGATCGATTGCCAGGATGAGATCCTCCTCCCATGGATCGGTCATGCGTTGCGATCCTGGAGGCTGACGGCTGTCCTCGAGTCTGATCTCTGAAAGGTCGTAGGGGTTCTGCGGCGCAATCACTGGCGCGAAGATGGCGATGAGAACGATCGCCAGCAGCATCACCAAACCCAGCACAGCAAGCGGACTTTCGACGAAATCCTGTGCGATCCGGGCAGCCGGTGAGACGGACTTGGCGGGCGTCGGCACGCTGTTCGGAATGTCAGCGGAGGCAGTGTCGACGCTGCTCATGCTTTTTGATCCGACAGGCGGACCCTCGGGTCCAGAACAGCGTACAAAATGTCGACCACCAGATTGATGGTGATGAACAAGAACACGATGACAATGAGGTAGGCGACGATGACGGGGCGATCGAGCTGGAAGATGCTGTCGATGATCAGCTTGCCCATGCCAGGCCAGGCGAACACTGTCTCGGTCACCACCGCGAAGGCGATCACCGAACCGAATTCAAGACCGATAATGGTCACCAACGGGATCATGATGTTCTTAAGGACGTGCAGCCCGATGACGCGCCGCGGCTTCAAACCTTTGGCTCGCGCAAATTTCACATAGTCGAGGTTGATCGTCTCGCGCACGGATGCGCGTGTAAGACGAATAACCAGGCTGGTCTTGAACAAGGCGAGATTGATCGCCGGCAAGATCAGATGGCTAAGACCATCCCACGAAAAAAAGCTGCTTTCGATCCCCAGGAACACGCCGCGTTCGCCACGTCCGCCCGCCGGCAACCATTGCAGGATCACGGCAAAGACCATGATCAGCATCAGGCCCTGCCAGAAATTGGGCAGCGAGAACCCGAAGATGGACCCGGTCATGATGGAACGGCCAGCCAGGCTGTTTGGCTTCAGACCGGCATAAAGACCAAGCGGAACGCCAATGATGATGGAAAGCAACATCGCGCAGATCGCCAGTTCCATGGTGGCTGGAAAACGATCAAGCACAAGTTGAAGGGCTGGCTCTCCGAACACGAAACTGCGTCCCAGATCGCCCTGTAACAGGTTGCCGAGAAACGCCAGGTACTGCTCCGGCAGGCTCTTATCCAGCCCAAGGCGGGCAATGGCGGCAACTCGCTCGGCTTCGGTTGCGTCCTGGCTGATCAGTATCTCGATTGGATTGCCAATGGCATAAACGCCAGCGAATACCAGGACGGTCATGACAGCCACGACCAGCAGGCTCTGTAAGATACGACGGATGATGAAGACGGTCATGGCCGTGAACCGGTCCTGGAGCGTTCTGTTCTTAGATAGAAGCGTTTGAGCGCCGTGGATTTTGGTTTGGTGATCTTTTCCGCCCCGGCTGCGTCGAAATCCTCGCGTGATGCGAGGGCATCGCGCTGCGGTCTTCTCCTGTCCGGAGACGAAAAATCTCAACCATCAAACCGCTCCCATCTAAGAACAGAACTCTAGGCGGCCGCTGCCCAACCGTGATGCTGTGGCGCGCGGCCGATTGATAGAAAACGGGCGGGGAATGATTTTCCTGCATTCCCCGCCCGCCTGAAGCGTTCTTACTCGATCACAAGATTGGTTGGACGGGTGTATTCGTCCGTCCGCGGAATGTAGCTCAAGCCCGCGCGGCTGCCCCAGGTGTTAACCTGGAAGTGGGTCGGGATGAGACCGACTTCGCGCATGGCGATTTCCGTCGCACGGGCCAGCAAGTCCGCGCGAAGTTCATCGTCCACCGTGTTCAATGCCAACTGAAGCGTTGCATCGAACGGTGCGCTGGAGAACCGGCCACGGTTGGTCCTGCCGAGACCGGTCTCGTCATCGCGGGTGTGCAACAGCGCCCGCAGCGGAGATGAAGCCTCGCCGGTGCCCGAACCCCAGCCGACCAACATGAGCGAGAACTCAGAACCGTTCTCATCACCCGTGGCGCGACCGAAATAGACTGAGCGCGGCATGGTTTCGACCTCGGTCGTGATGCCGACGCGCGTCAACATCTGAGCGATGGCCTGGGCGATCTGCTCATCATTGATGTAGCGGTCGTTCGGGCCGTGGATCGTCAGGCGGAACCCATCTGGATAACCGGCTTCGGCGAGAAGTGCGCGGGCGCCATCCGGGTCATACTCCAGCACCTCGAGATTCTCGGAAACACCGAAGAAGCCTTCAGGCAGCACCTGACCGGCCGGGATAGCGATTCCTTCCATGACCTCTTCAACGATGGTGTCACGATCAATGGCCATGGAAATCGCACGGCGGACATTGACGTCCTGCAACGGGTTGAAAATCTCATTACCGTCATTGTCGGTCACATAGGGTGAATAGACCCGGCGGCTGTCGACATGCAGATAGATGACCCTGTTGGACACCCCCTGGCTCAAAACGACGTCGGGATTGTCTTCCAATGTGGCGATGTCAGACGTCGGCACATTGGCGATCAAATCAACGTCGCCAGCAAGCAGTGCGGCGACCCGGGCAGCATCGGAGCTGATCGGACGATAGGTCACTGTGTCGAATTCCGGGGCGCCTCCCCAGTAATCGGGATTGGCCTCCAGCACGATGCTCTCGCCAGGCGTGTAGCTTACAAACCGGTAGGGCCCTGTCCCGACACTGGCAGGTCCCGCATTGTAATCTTCGGTGGTCGCGTCCGCCATCTCCGAGCTGACGATCTGAACTGTCGACAAGTCGATCGGCAACAGCGGATATGGACCGTTCGTGCGGAATTGCATGGTGTAATCATCCACGACGATGATTTCAGCGATCCCGGCAGTGTAGACCGCAAAGGAGGACGGGCTGTTGGGAACATTCGGGACGCGCTCGTAACTGAAGACAACATCTTCGGCGGTGAAGGCCGAACCGTCGTGGAAGGTCACACCTTCACGCAGCTTGAACTCCCAGACGTCATCGGCAATTGGTCCCCATTCGACGGCAAGGCCCGGACCAAGCTGCTGGTTGCTGTCCTGGTGCAGCAACCGGTCATAGATGACGCCAACAATCTGATTGTTGTTGCCGGTGTTGTGATAGTGCGGATCCATTGCCGTCACCTCAGAGGCCACCGCAATCACTATGTCTTCGGCTTGGGCAGATCCACCCAGCACGAGTCCCATTGCCACCGTGGCAACGGACACAGATTTCCACATCGAACTTACTCCCTGTTTTGTACTTTCTTTGGGCCCCAATCTGAATCCCCATTCAAAACCAAGCGCCCTGACAGAGGTTATGCGACAACGTCAAATCCACAAAGCGCAAAACACGGGCAGGAATGAACAAGAACTGCTGGGTTAGACGCCACTGGAAGTAAGCTTAGGTCGATGGCCTTTCATGCATAAAATGAATAGATATTATTCTGATTATAACTTTGATGCATAAGTCCCAGCCACCCGGCCTTGATCGCTGTTTCGGGCATCGCCAACAGATTCTCAATGCGTGAGCACTGATCATCGCAACAAGGCGGGAAACCATCAGCTCCGCGTGCCGCTTCCATCACATGAATGGGTCCTGAGCCTAGACCTCCAGAACGAGGCGGCAGTGATCTGAAACTTCAGGACCGTACACCACATCAAAGCTTACGACCGCGCCTGGAGCTGCCTGCGCATGCTTTGAGAGATCGGTAGCGCTCACGCCTTCCGCGAAGAATAAAAACCCCAATGTGTGATGCGGCGCACATTGAAAGCGCGACGTTTGGTTCATCACAGCGCCAACGAAACGCGAAAGAGCTCCCCAAATCCAATTTCCCGGAGACCCAAGATCTTGGTGTCCACAACCTTCAGAACGACCAATATTGTTACATTATAACATAACGTTACGCAGTCAGCCTCTATGGGACACGGCTCACAGCGGTTTCCTTATCGTCCCCACAGTGAGAAAGACCAATGAATATTCGCAATGCACTTCTCGTCACGACCTTTGTGGCAGCCACGGCAGGCCAGGCTTTTGCCGCGGACATCTCCGAGCAAGCCGTCCTTGACGCACAGGCGGCCTGGGGCGACGGAATTCTGGCAATCGCCGCCGCTCACAACGACGGCGATGACTACAGAGCCCGCGCTACGGACCATATCGACACGCTTTACGCATACGGCCGCACCGACGTGATGTTCAAGCCGACGCTGGCCTCGGTCGACCAGTTCCGCGAAACATCTGAAGAGGCGCTAAGCTACTTCATCGGGACCGAGGGCACCGAAGACCATGGCTTTGCCATCAAGGGCTGGACCAACGTTCGCTTCGAAAACGATGGCATCTACGTCAGCGAAGATACAGCCATGGCCATGGGCAACTACTACTTCATGGGCCCCGATGGTACGGAAACCAAAGCGGAGTTCTCCTTCGGGTACATCCTGGACGATGAAGGCAACCTACGCATCAACCTGCACCATTCGTCTCTGCCTTACTCTCCGGAATAACATCTGAAGTCGGGCGCTCTCGGAGTTGGCGCCCCGATACAACCACAAACAGCGTCGCTCATCGAGCGGCGCTGTTTTGCCATCTGCTCTGCGGGCCAGGTCGGCTTGTTGTGTGGGTTCTGAGCCTAGACCTCCAGAATGAGAGGGCAGTGATCTGAAACCTCAGGATCGGACACCACATCAAAGCTTACAACCGCGTCGGGCCGGTCGATCAGCATGTAATCAGCGAACTTGCCCGGCTTCGGGTACTGCGACGTGCGCGTGCTGGTGAAGCCTCGGCCTGTGACCAGTTCCACCATGCCATCGGCCTGCAGGATGCGCAGTGTTTCGCTGCCCGGCTCGACGTTGAAATCCCCGCAGACCACGGCCAGATCGCCCTTCTGCGTCACCTGCCGGCACAGTTCCCGAAACCTGAGCGCCTGGACCGCGCGCTCCGGGGTGTCCATTTTTCCATTCAGATCGCGCAGCCCGTGCATGTGGCTGATGCTGACGGGCCGGTTCCGCGCATGGTCGTAGACCCGCACGCCGTGCCCGGTGCGCGAGCGTGGATGCTCGCCATAACCGTCGGGTGCATAGTCCTTGTGAACGAAGCCCTGCGCCTGGCCGATGATCGGCAGGGCTCGGTGCACGAAGGTCGCCAGCCCCCATTGCGAGGGAATCGGCTGGTCCCCATCCCACAGGAAGCCCTGCGCAGCCGGACAGAAGATCGCCTCGTGATCGGGCAAAGCTGCTTGCACATCGGCAAAGAAGTTGGCGCGTTGCGGCAGGGTGAAGCCGCCATCGCGGTAGGTCAGCTGGTCCTTGTCGCTTCGCGGGCTGTGAACGACCTCCTGAAGGCACAGAATGTCGGGCTGGGTCGAGGCCAGATAGGGCAGCAAAGCCTCATGAAGCGTGCCGCCCCAGCCATTGAGGCACATGATTTTCAAAGGGGTTCATCCGCGGTTTCAGTCATGAGCGGCGCATCGGCGATGGCTTCCGCCAGCATCGTTTGCGCACGAGCGAGCGTCAACCAGAGGGGCCGGACAAGGGGCTTCATCCGGCGCTTTCTACTGACTTTCTGTCGACATCTGGCCCTTCGGGGTGAGCGCATAAACGCCGCGGCTCGGCCCCTTGTCGTTCAGATAAGCCGCGCAGCGCATCCTGCCGGTAGGCCGTCACGAGCGTCACCCCCAGCGGTGATGAGTTTCGCACGGCCGATGGAAGCTGTGCGGACAAAGAAGGCGTCTGTTTGTTATGCCCCAATGTCTACTGTTCCAAATCGCGTGCGACTTTTCGGTCGGCATCTTCGAGCGTTGAGCCCTTTCTACAAAGCTGTTCACTGAAGACGATGCAATCCGCTTTTGAGCTTGAAACACCGGCGCTTCAGTTTCAAGTTCCCGCCATCGTAAGCGCCTTCCGTGAGTACATCGAAGAAAAGGGAAAGACGAAACCCATGCCAGTCCTAACCACACACGTTGGATCTTTACCGCGCACCCAAGAGGTTGTGGATTTACTATTCGCCCGCGAGAGAGGCGAAGAATATGATCAAGCGCAATTTGATGCGACGATGACTAAGGCAGTGGACGAGAACGTGCGTCGCCAAGTCGAGGCTGGCGTGGACATCGTGAGCGATGGCGAGGCCTCAAAAATCTCTTACTCTACCTACGTCAAGGATCGCTACACTGGGTTTTCTGGCGATAGCCCGCGCAATGCACCCGCTGACCTCAAGCTCTTCCCAAGCTATATGGAGCGGCTTTCAAAGAGCGGCGGGACAGCGACCTATTCCCGCCCGCAGTGCACGAGTGAGATCAAGTCCCTGGGTCATGAGGAGCTGAACAAAGACATCGCCAATCTAAAACGCGCGATGGAAAGGCATGGCGTAGAGCGCGGTTTCATGAATGCGGCATCACCAGGTGTCGTCGCCCTATTCTTGCCCAACCAA
>JANQJE010000148.1 GCA_028281795.1 Cohaesibacteraceae bacterium
GGCGGAAAAGACCAAGCTCAGATGATTGCGAGAAACTGCTGTGTTCCAATGTGGTATGACCTGCGGCTTGGCGATCTTTTGCGCACCCACGTCGTCAAAGTCCTCGCACGATGCGCGGCATCGCGCTGCGGTCTTTTCCTTGTGGGACACAAAAAAGCTCATCCATCAAATCGCTTCAATCCAAGCAAGACATGCTCTAAGCAGACATGGCCATCGGCTTAAAGGCCTCTTCGGATGAAATCGCCAACGGTTGTGCCGAGAAAAGACGAGGCCCCGGCGGGAGCCGGAACCTCGCAGAATGGATGATCAGTCTTCGATCCGGTCGTAGGTGCCGGAGCTTTCGGTCACCGGAATCTCGAAGGTGGCATTCACCCCCATGTAAGAGTTGAAACCGATCAGCGTTTGCAGCATCACGCCCTGAAACGAGGCGTAGTCGCCGGTGGCACCGGTGATCGGGCGAGCGTTGACGACACCCGCGTCGGCCAGCTCCGTACCCTGAGTGATCACCACATCGCCATCATCATGGAAGTGCATGATCTGGCGGCTGACCAGCCAGACACCGGTGGTTGCATCGCCACCTTCGCCAACGAACCAGCCGTCGCAGGTCCAGGTGCCGAGCACAAGGTCGGGGAAGGCCGGGCTGCCATCTTCCAGTACGCCATCGACGTTCCCGTCCAACGTACCCACAGGATAGATATAGCCCTGCGTGACGAACGGATTGCCATGGGCTGGCATGCCGCTTTCATGGATCGGCGATTCAGCGAAGCTGAAGCGCGTGTGGTCCTCGGCCACATCAAAGCGGGCAAGAGCGCCCGCATGGCCAAAACTGACCGGCAGGAGGACTGCCAGAATGGCGGCAGCAGCCGTTGCTGTGACAAGTCTTTTCATCTTTGGTTTTCCAATCCTTTCAGGGGGAAGATGACACGCGCCACGATGATTGGAGCACGTGTGTCGGGGTTGAGTTGATGTTGCCTGGTGTGTGCCAGACCAGACGGCCTAGGCTGCCTGACGTCCGTGCAGGGCATTGCAGACGCTGGCGACGTGGCGGTGGTCGGTGCCGCAACATCCGCCGAAGACGGTAAGGCGCGGCAACAGCTTGCGCATATCGGCATAAAGCTGGCCCAATTCCTGCGGGTTGCCTTCGTCCAGCACCTCGCACGCATCGAGTTCGGCGTGCGACATTCGTGAGGCGTTGGCCCGCACCCCCTGGATGCGGTTGATCCAGTCGCCGCCCTCTTCCAGCACCGACCAGAAGTGATCGGGGTGCGCGCAGTTGATCATGTAGTAGGCTGGCTTCACCGGGCTTTGCGCGTCGGTCTCACGGATCGCCTCGGCCAGAAACTGCCCGGTCGGCAGATTGCCATCGGTCTCCAGGGTGAAGCTGATAACGCATGGCACATGAAGCTCACCGGCTGCACGGGCGATGCCGATGGCTTCGTTGCTGTTGGTCATGGTGATGGCCGAAACCATGTCCGCCTGGGTTTGCGCAAACACACCGATCTGAAACGCATGATAGTCCTGCGCTTCTTCGATGCTCATGATGGTCTTGGGATCGTAGCCATCGCAACGCGGACCGATCACGCCATTGATGAGCACCGACAGGCCCTCACCGAAGTCGTTGCGTAATTCAGCGGCAAAATCAACTGACTCACGGTTAAAGGCAGCCAGATCGTCCCTACTGTAGCCCATCAGCCCGGCCCAGTCCGGGTTGGCCCGCCATGTGTTGGTGTCGAGCACATAGCCCGCCTTGTTCTGACGGGCGAGTTCGATGAAGGATGCAAAATAGTCGCGCATCGCGGCCCGGCCCTCGTCATCACGCAGCAAAGGGAACGCCGCGAAGTAGGGCAACTCGAAACCCTTGTGGAACAGCAGCCAGGTTTCGAAACCGGCGTCGGTCAGGTGAATTTGGTTGGTCGTATGCGGCAGTGGCCGGGTCATGGTCATCTCCAGTTCGTCTTGAAGCGAACGGTTCTGACGCCTGCCCGTGTGAGCGAGCGTTGTACCCAGCGTTGAATTTTCGTAAGGTCAGCGCGGTATTTTGGCCCCGCGGGCATTTTTCACATGGACTTGATGCTTCACATCTCCCTGTTGGGGGAACTCTCTGTCATGCTGGAAGGCAAAGCGGTCGCGCTGCCGGCGTCGCGCAAGGCACGGGCCGTTTTGGGCTATCTGGCGGCCACGGCCCGGCCCGTCCGGCGGGAGCGTTTATGCGAGCTTTTCTGGGATTTGCCGGATGATCCGCGCCAATCCCTGCGCTGGGCGCTGAGCAAGCTGCGTCAGGCCGTCGACACGCCCGACGCACCCCGGATCGTTGCTGACCGTGAGCGGGTCGGCTTCGACACAGCCGGGGCGCATGTCGATCTGCTCGCCATCCGCCAACGGCTGATCGACGATCCGCCTTTCATCCCGCCGCCGGAACTGCGAGTGATGGCCGCCCAGCTGGCCAACCCTTTTCTGGACGGGCTGAGCCAGGCCGGGAGCGAAGATTTTCAAAGCTGGCTTGCCGCCGAGCGCGAGGATGTGCAGCTTTTGCGGCTCAATGTCCTGCGTCGTGTGGCGCTGCACCCGGAGGTGCCGCCAGCCGAAGTTGTGAAATGGGCGCGGCTCTGGCTGGATCAGAACCCGCTGGTTGAAGAAGGGGCCTGCGCTTTGGTGCGCGCGCTGGTCCGCACCGGGCGCGATGAGGAAGCCAAAGCCTTCGAAGCCTCGTTCCTGTCGGCCGCACGCGAGGCCGGTATCAGCACCAATCCATCGCTGTTGCCGCAATGCGCTGAGGACGTCGATCGGGAGCCGGTCCACCACAAGCCTCCGGAGAGCCCGCCGAGACGGATGTTGCGCAAGCAGCAGATCGGGTTCTGCCGTGCCCGGGACGGCACGCGGATCGCCTATGCCAAGGTTGGCGAGGGACCGCCGCTGGTGAAAGCGGCAAACTGGCTGAACCATCTGGAGCTGGACTGGAACAGCCCGATCTGGGGCAAAACGTTCTACACCTGTGCGGAAACCCGCCAGTTCGTCCGCTATGACGAACGCGGCAATGGTCTCTCCGACTGGGATGTTGAAGAGATCAGTTTCGACGCGTTTGTCCGCGACCTGGAAACGGTCGTGGATGCCCTTGGGCTGGAGCGTTTTCCGCTGCTGGGCATGTCGCAGGGCTGTGCCGTCTGCGCGGAGTATGCCGCACGCCACCCGGAACGGGTGTCCGGCCTCATTCTCATCGGAGGTTATCCGACGGGCTGGCGGATCGGGGCGAGCGTTGAAGAACAGCAGCGCCGCGAGGCGGTGCTGACGCTCACGCGGCACGGGTGGGGCACGGCCAACCCGGCCTACCGGCACATCTTCTCACAGACCTTCATGCCGGACGCGAAACCGGAGGACCTGGAATGGTTCGACGAGTTCCAGCGCCAGACCACCTCGCCGGACAACGCCGTGCGGTTTCAGGAGGCGTTCGCCACCATCGACGTGCGCGACAGTCTGGCCAAGGTGGACGCGCCGACGCTTGTCTTCCATGCGCGGGACGATCAGCGCATTTCCATCGAACAGGGGCGCGATCTGGCGAACCGCATCGCGGGGGCAGAGTTCGTTCCGCTGGACAGCAGAAACCATATCATTCTCGGTCACGAACCCGCCTGGCAAACCTGCGTTGAGCAGGCCGACGCCTTCCTGCGCAAGCACGGTCTTTGACCGGGCCAAACCCGACGGCATGGCGGCCGGTGCTTTTTGGCCGATCTACTCGCCAACGATGCGTTTGCGGGCGTTCTGCGTCTGGACGACGCTATCGACATGCCACTCCATCAGCGTTCTCAGCAGTGCCTGTTTTTCCGGCAGCAGGTCGGGATCGTCCCATAGATTGACCTGCTCACCGGGGTCGGCGGTCAGATCGAACAGTTGACCATAGGACTCGCCCTGGAAATGGACGAGCTTGTGGGTTTGGGATCGAACCATGGTCAGGAAACGTGCGCCGGTCAGGTTCACGTCGCTGCCTTGCTCGCAATAGACATGGTCGCGTCCGGGAAAGGCCTTTCCTTCCAGCGCCGGATTGAGCGTCCTTGCTTCAAAGCTCGCATCGGGTTCAACGCCAGCCCATTCCAGAATGGTCGGGCCAAGATCGAACAACTGAACAAGGGCATCCACATCCCGGCCTCCAGCGAAACGGCCCGGCGCGCTGATGATCAGTGGAATCCGCGTCACCTGCTCATAAGGCGCCCATTTCTGAACCAGGCCGTGATCGCCCAGGCAATCACCATGGTCGGAGGTGAAAATGATGATGGTATTGTCCAGATTGCCCCGCGCTTCCAGCACGTCGAGAATCAGGCCGACCTCCCGGTCGATCATCTCCATGTTGGCATAATAGTAAGCCCGCATGCGGTGCAGTTCATCGCGTGTCGGATCGAGTTTCCAACTGACGGAATCATGATCCACCTCAACGTCGTGCCTGCGTTTCTCTTCAAACGGCGGCGGCAATGCGTCCAGTTCGGCCTCGGTAACCTCGGGAAGGGGCACATCGCGCGCCATATACTTCTCAGCCATATCGGGCGTCGGATCATAGGGCGGGTGCGGCCCGGGAAACCCGATCTGGAGGAACAGGGGTTTATCGACCGGCTTGGTTTCCAGCCACCAGCGCGACATGCCGCCAACAAATCTGTCGGAATGAAGATGCGCCGGGAGATCCCAGGTGAACGTTCCAAGGCGATCCTTGTAGTCGGGACGTTTGCGGTATTCTTCACGCTGTTGTTTTTTCAACCCGTGCGCGGCCAGCGCCTTATCCCATTCGTCGAAGAACCAGCGGCCTTCCATGTAGCGGTCTTTGTTCTCCACAACGAAGCGCTCGGAGAAGCCCGCATGGGCATCGTAGGGAATCGTGTGCATCTTGCCGATGTTCACCGTGTGATAGCCGGCCTCCTGCAAGTCGGAGACCCAGGTGCGGTTCCATCCCTGACCGTTGGCCAGAACCCCGTTGGTGTGCGGGTAGTAGCCGGTGAACAGGCTGGCCCTGCAAGGCACACAACTCGGTGCGGTGACATGGCAGTTGGAGAAGGTCACGCCGCGTTCCACCAACCTGTCCAGATTGGGCGTGTCCATATGAGCTGCTCCCAAGGCGCGAATGGTGTCATAGCGCTGTTGGTCGGTCATGATCATGACGATGTCGGGCCTGGGGCTCATCGGATAGGCGTCCTTTACAGTTTGAGCTCGAAGAAGCGGCCCGCGAGGACATCCAGATGGGCCTGCATCGCTGTTAGCGCCATCGAAGCGTCGCGCCGCTTCAGGGCGTGGTAGATGGATCTGTGGTCCTCAAGCGAACGCTTGCGGTTTTCCAGTTTTCGGGTCTTGCCATACCAGGTGACCCACAAAGCGCTTTGGCGCATCTGCCAGAGGTGTTCGATGTAGGACACCAGGAGGTTGTTCTCCGTGCCTTGCGCGATAAGGCGATGAAACTCCTGGTCGGCAGCGTCAAAGCGCGGCACGTCGTCCAGCGCTTTGGCCATGCGCTGGAGATTGCTCTCCAGAAGCAGAAGATGGGCATCGCTGATACGCGAGGCCGCAAGAAAGGCCGTGTGGCCCTCGACGATGCGACGCGCCTCCAGCACTTCCCAGGGACCGATCTCGTCGGAGTCGATCAGGTCGCCCGGCGTTTGATCGCGCATCGCCTCAGCCAGGACCACAACACCCGACCCTACCCGGATTTCGACAAAGCGCATGATCTCAAGAGCAAGCAGCGCTTCGCGCACCGTTGTGCGGCTCACCTGCAGTTGACTGG
>JANQJE010000177.1 GCA_028281795.1 Cohaesibacteraceae bacterium
GCCGCGGTCGTATAGCAGATTGAACTCTACATAGCGGCCGCGGCGGACAAGCTGTTCGTTGCGTTGTGCATCGGTGAAAGGGGTGTCCCAGTTTGCGCGCACCAGCTTGGGGTAGATATCGGCAAAGCCACGTCCGACTGATTGGGTCAGGGCCAGATCGGCATCCCAGTTTCCCGAGTTCAGATAGTCGTAGAAAATGCCGCCTATACCGCGTGGTTCGTCGCGGTGAGGAAGATAAAAATAGTCGTCGCACCAGGATTTGAAAGCCTGATAGTTCGCTTGCGCATGGCCTTCACAGGCCATCTCCATCGCTTCATGGAAGGCAATGGTGTCAGGATCGGTCTGATTGCGCCGTGCATCGAGAACCGGCGTCAGGTCGGCCCCGCCACCGAACCATTGGCGGGTGGTCACCACCATGCGGGTGTTCATATGGACGGCCGGAACGTTGGGATTGCGCATATGGGCGATGAGCGAGATGCCCGAAGCCCAGAAACGCGGGTCTTCTTCAGCGCCGGGAATCTGTTTCTGAAAAGCCGGTGCAAAGGTGCCATGCACCGTCGAAACATGCACACCGACTTTCTCGAAGATGCGGCCTTTCATGGTGCCCATGGTTCCGCCACCGCCGGGCGCTCCATCGTGATTGGTGCGTTCCCATTGTGTCAGCTCAAATTGGCCAACGTCGTGATCGGTTGTGCCGGGCTTGCCGTCGGCGTCCTGTTCAATGCGTTCGAAAGCCCCGACGATCTGGTCGCGAAGTTGAGCAAACCAGGTTTGGGCGACTTCTTTCCTGGCCTCGATGGTGTCGGGCAGGCCGGACTTCAATTGATCGGGCGTAAAAATGGGTTTGAACGCGGTCATTGAGCTGGGTCACCTGTCGTGGACGCGGTCGATGGCGGCACGGATGGAAAGCTGTTTGTTTGACGTAACGCCTCGCCGAGCACAAGACCAGCGGCTATGGCCATGTTCAGCGACCGCGTTTGCTGCATCATGGGGATAACAAGACGGGCGTCGACCCTTTCGTGCAGCCAATCCGGTGCGCCGGAAGTTTCGCGGCCCATGAGGATGGTATCCCTGTGCGTGAACCGGAAGTCGGTAAACGGCTGGTTGCTCCGCGTTGTCATCAGGACAAGCCGTGGTGGGTTGGGTGCCTGGGCAGCTAGGAACTCATCGAAGTCTTTATGTACATGCGTTAGCGCCTTATCCCGATAGTCCATGCCGGCGCGACGCAAGGCTTTGTCGTTCATGGTGAAGCCTGTCGGCCCGATCACGTCAAGGCGCACATTCAGGCAGGCTGACAACCGCATCAGTGTGCCGGTGTTGGATGGGATTTCCGGCTGGAAAAGAGCGAGCGAAACCAAAGTGAAGAGTGACCATGGTGTGTGGTATTAGTGGAACATTCATCTCTTACAGCCAGTAACGCCGTCCGGCGACTCGTGGAAAGGACATTCTCATTGCGACATATCGCTGTGTATCCAACTGCACAGTCGCCATTCGACCAGTGGACAAGCGCAGGCGCTAAGAGCTAAGAGCAGCGCACGGTCGAGTGGATGGCGAATGCGGCGATATGCCAGCGTCACAAGTTGCGTGTCGCCACGTATATATTTCGCCACTTTTTCGGCCGCACGGGTTTCTGATCGGGCGACATTCTCAGTGTCGTAACGGAACCCTTCGGACAGTTACTATGAAGGATGATCAAGTTGTCGACTCAAGCCGAGACACAGCATGACATGCAGGACGAGCCGACCCGGCGCGACTTCCTGTTTATCGCCACAGCTGCCATGGGCGCCGTGGGCGTGGGCGGCCTTGCCTGGCCATTCATTGCGCAGATGAACCCGGATGCGTCTGCACTGGCGCTTGCTTCCAGCGAAGTGGATATCGGGTCCTTGCAGCCTGGCGATCAGGTTTCGGTCATGTGGCGCGGCAAACCGGTGTTCATCCGCTATCGTACCGAAGAAGAGATCGCTGCTGCCGAGGCTGTCGAAGTCTCTGATCTTCCCGATCCTGCAGGCCGTTTGGCCTCGGACGAGGAGGCACTGGCGACCAACGAAGCGCGCTCCGTACCGGAAAACCCGGCGCTCATTCTGATGATCGGCGTATGCACGCACCTTGGCTGCATCCCGCTTTCCGAGGCCGGTGAGTTTGGCGGTTGGTTCTGTCCATGCCATGGCTCGCACTACGACACGGCCGGCCGTATTCGCCGTGGGCCTGCACCGGAGAATCTTCCGATTCCGCAGTATGAGTTCATTTCCGATACGACGATCCGCATCGGTTAAGCCGAGCCGATCGACTCACACAGGTTTTTAGGAGACCCCGTGATGGCTGGACCCTCAACCTACGTTCCAAAGAGCGGCTTCGAGCGATGGCTCGATGCGCGCCTTCCCGTCGTTCGCATGATGCACGGGCAGTTTATCGAGTTCCCGATCCCGCGGAACCTGAACTACATGTACACGTTCGGCGGCATCCTGATGATTATGCTGGTGTCGCAGATTATCACCGGAATCGTGCTGGTGATGCACTACACACCGCATGCAGACATGGCGTTCAGTTCTGTCGAGCATATCATGCGCGATGTGAACTATGGCTGGCTGTTGCGTTACATGCACGCCGTCGGCGCTTCGATGTTCTTCATCGCTGTGTATCTGCATATCTTCCGTGGACTTTACTACGGGTCCTATAAGGAGCCTCGCGAGGTTCTCTGGATTCTCGGCGTCGTCATCTTCCTTCTTATGATGGCGACAGCTTTCATGGGCTACGTTCTGGTCTGGGGTCAGATGTCCTTCTGGGGCGCGACCGTGATCACCAACTTCTTCTCGGTCTTCCCGATTGTCGGTGACACGCTGGTCCAGTGGCTGTGGGGTGGTTTTGCGGTGGACAATCCAACGCTGAACCGCTTCTTCTCGCTGCACTATCTATTGCCGTTCATGATCTTCGGTGTGGTGATCCTGCACGTGTGGGCTCTGCACGTGACCGGCCAGACCAACCCGACCGGTGTCGAAGTCAAGCAGAAATCAGACACAGTACCCTTCACGCCTTACGCGACGGTCAAAGACCTGTTCGCTATGGTCCTGTTCCTGCTGCTGTTCTCGTATTTCCTCTTCTTCCTGCCGAACTACCTTGGCCACGCGGACAATTACATTGAAGCAGACCCGCTGGTTACGCCGACGCATATCGTTCCCGAGTGGTATTTCCTGCCGTTCTACGCGATCCTGCGCGCTGTGCCTTCGGCGCTTGGCGGCGTGCTCTTGATGTTCGGTTCCATTGCAGTGCTGTTCTTCCTGCCGTGGCTCGACACCTCCAAGGTTCGCTCAGGTGCATTCCGGTCGATCTGGTTCAAGGCGGCGTTCTGGTTGTTTGCCATCAACGCGGTATGGCTTGGCTGGCTTGGCTCCAAGCCCGCTGAGGGCTGGTATGTGCCTGCCATGCAGATTGGCACCATTTACTACTTCGCGTACTTCCTGATCATCCTGCCGGTACTTGGCTTGTTTGAAACGCCGAAGCCGTTGCCGAATTCGATTACGGAATCCGTATTGAAGAAGAATGGCGGTCAGATTGCATCTGGTGCCGGTCAGCCTGCCGGTGCCACTTCTGCACCGGAAACCAAGGGCTAAACGGCAACTACGCCAACAGGAGACATTGACCTATGGCTTTCTTTTCAAGCCGTTCCTTGAAATCGCTCGTGATCGCCGCCGCCGTGGCGCTGGTGCCAGCTGGCTCGGCCTTTGCGGCTGGCGACTCCAAACCGCCCCGTATGCAGGACTGGTCCTTTGCCGGTGTTTTCGGAACCTATGACCGGGCTCAACTTCAGCGCGGCTATCAGGTTTTCGCCGAGAACTGCTCGGCCTGTCATGCTTTGAGCCGTATTGCCTTTCGCAACCTGATGGAACCGGGCGGTCCGGAGTTCTCAGAAGCCGAAGTGCGCGCCATCGCGGCGAACTACTTCGTCATGGACGGGCCGGATTCCTTTGGCGACATGTTCGAACGTGAAGCGCGTTTGTCGGATCGCTTCCCGCCGCCTTTCCCGAACCAGGAAGCTGCCGTCGCCGCGATGGGTGCTTATCCACCGGATTTCTCGTTGCTGGCAAAGGCCCGTGCGCCCACTCGCGGTTTTCCAGGCTTCGTGATCGATATCTTTACGCAGTATCAGGAGAACGGACCGGATTACATCTACTCGTTGCTCACCGGTTATGACGAGGAGCACGTAAATCCGGAAGGTGAACTCGGTCACTACAACCCTTATTTCATGGCGGGTGAGTATATCGCGATGGCACCGCCGCTTTTCGACGGCATGCACGTTTACCAGGATGGTTCTCCGGAAACCATCGATCAGTACGCCCGCGATGTTTCTGCTTTCATGATGTGGGCCGCTGAGCCGCATCTAGAGCAACGCAAGGAGATGGGATTCCGTGTGATGGCGTTCCTGTTGATCTTCGGCGGTCTGGTCTACATGACCAAGCGCCGTGTCTGGAGCGCTGTTGATCACTGATCGGTACGCACCCTGAGTTACAAAGCCGCCCTTCGGGGCGGCTTTTTTGTGCAGGCTGTGCACGCCCTTCGTCGTCTTTTCACCGATGAAGACCGCTTATAGGGTGTCCCGGTTTGCCGCTGCCCCAAACTCTTGGTGGCACACCCATCCGCGCTTATCCTGGAGTTCTTCCTTGGCCATTCGACCTGATCCGACGCTTGAATCGGCGATCCGCACCATTCCCGACTATCCAAAGCCCGGTATTCAGTTCCGGGACATCACTACGCTTCTTGGCGACGCCCGCGCGTTTCGCAGGGCGGTCGATCAACTTGTTCAGCCCTATGCCGGTCTGAAGGTCGATCAGGTCGCTGGGATCGAAGCGCGTGGTTTTATTCTGGGCGGTGCAGTGGCTCACCAGATTTCCGCCGGATTCGTGCCGATCCGCAAGAAGGGCAAGCTGCCTTACGAAACGGTGCGCATTGCCTACAGCCTTGAATACGGCATCGACGAAATGGAGATGCACAAGGATGCCGTCAGAAAGGGTGAGAAGGTCGTTGTGGTCGACGATCTTATTGCCACCGGCGGCACGGCCGAAGGCGCTATCAAGCTGTTGCAGTCGATGGGGGCGGATGTCGTTGCCGCCTGTTTCATTGTCGACCTGCCAGACCTTGGAGGTGCCAGCAAGATTGAAGCGCTTGGTGTGCCTGTGCATGCACTGATGGAATTTGAAGGTGACTGACGCGCGGCGGCGCTAGCCTCAGAACTGCAGGAACCAGAAAACGGGAACGGCAAAATAGGCGACGACTGCTGTGCCGAGCAACACATGCACCCAGGTCGCGTTGAACCTCTTATAAAGGATAGCTGCCAGAGCAAGTCCGAGGGTTGCCTCGAAGACTGAGAACGCCCGGCCATTGTATGCGCCGTCCCAGTACGAGACGGGGGAGTGGAAGCGCCAGTCGGAGAACGGCCAAAAGTGTGGATGGGCGTCTTCGACATGTACCGGAAAGTCGCCCGCCAAGTGGGTGAGTGCTGCAAGGCCAAGCACCGTGAGGGTCGGAAGCGTGGGGAGAGGGGCTCCTGATTTCCAGCGCGCATAGGCCCACGCCAACAGAGCAATAGCGGCATAGAGGGGCGCTGCGTTGGCGATAGCCGTGAAGGTGAGCATTGGTTCGGAAAAGTAGATAGAGCCCCACAATTCGCCTTGTGGGACACCTGTGACGCTCCCCCAAACAAAGAGTGTCAGGACTGGGAAGTCCGGCAGAAGCGCGCCGATGACGAGAGCGGTGTTGCGCCTGGGTGCATCTGGTTTGGCAAAGATCGCAGCGGCGACCAGAAGATGCGTCTGCGTGTTCACCTATCGTGGTGCCCTAAGTGTTGAACTTGAAAAGAAGCACATCGCCGTCCTGGACCACATAGTCCTTACCTTCGTCGCGAGCTTTACCGGCTTCCTTCGCCGCCGTCTCGCCCTTCAGGGTCACATAGTCGTGATAGGCGATGGTTTGCGCACGGATGAAACCGCGTTCGAAGTCGGTGTGAATAACACCCGCCGCCTGTGGTGCCTTTGTGCCATCGGTGATGGTCCAGGCGCGCGTCTCCTTCGGCCCGGCGGTGAAGTAGGTCACCAGACCGAGGAGTGCGTATCCCTCGCGGATGAGACGGTCGAGGCCGGCTTCTTCCAGGCCCAGTGTTTCTAGGAACTCGGCTTGCTCGTCGAGCGGCAAAACGGCCACTTCGGACTCGATCGCGGCGGAGATTACCACGCTGCGAGCCCCAGTTGCCTTGGCATGATCTTCCACCTTCGCTGAATGGGCGTTGCCTGCGTCAGCAGCGTCTTCTTCGACATTGCAGACATAAAGGATAGGCTTGGACGTCAGAAGGTTGAGCGCTGCAAAGGGCTTTTCTTCCTCAGGCGTGATGTCGGCAAGACGTGCCGGTCTTCCATTCTGCAGGAGGGTCAGTGCCTTCTCCATCAACGGCACCAGCATCAGAGCTTCCTTGTCCTTGCCGGATGCCTTTTTGCGCATGGCGATGACGCGCTTTTCAAGACTTTCCAGGTCGGCAAGCATCAGCTCTGTCTCGATCGTCTCGATGTCGGCCAATGGATCGATCTTGCCGTCGACATGGGTGATGTCCTCGTCCTCAAAGCAGCGCACCACGTGCACGATGGCGTCGACTTCACGGATGTTGGCAAGAAACTGATTGCCGAGACCTTCGCCCTTGGCTGCTCCACGCACTAGGCCGGCAATATCAACGAACGTGATGCGAGTCGGGATGATTTCCTTAGAGGCGGCGATGGTTGCTATCTCGGTTAGCCTAGGATCGGGCACCGCCACGTCGCCGGTGTTCGGCTCGATGGTGCAAAACGGGTAGTTCGCTGCCTGCGCTGCCGCTGTTTTGGTAAGCGCGTTGAAAAGGGTCGATTTGCCGACGTTCGGCAGGCCGACAATGCCGCATTTGAAACCCATGGGGCCGTCTTTCTCTTAACTGTCTTTTTTGCCGAGCAGCTTCTTCAGCATGTCGGCCATAGGCCCCGTGGTCGGAACCTTGGGTTGCGGTGCCTGACGCGCCTGGCGGATGTGGCTCTGCCCTTTGCGCGTTGGTTTCCTGGCTGACGATGTTTCCGGGTCT
>JANQJE010000178.1 GCA_028281795.1 Cohaesibacteraceae bacterium
TGACAGGGCGAGAACCCAGCGTGAAGAACATCCTCTTCATTATGGCGGACCAGCTTCGCTACAATTATCTCGGCTGCGCGGGGCACCCCGCCTTGCGCACTCCGCACATCGACGCGCTCGCCCGGCGCGGCGTTCGTTTCTCGGAGGCCTATGTGCAGTCCCCGGTGTGCGGTCCCTCGCGCATGTCCTTTTACACCGGTCGCTACATCTCCACCCACGGCTCCACCTGGAACAATGTCCCCCTCTCGGTGAGCGAACTGACCATCGGCGACCATCTCCGCCCTCTGGGGCTTGATGTCCTGCTTGTCGGCAAGAGCCATGTGACACCTGATATCAAAGGCCTCAAACGGCTCGGGGTCGACCCGGACAGCGGCATCGGACGCCTTGTGGCCGAAGGCGGGTTCCGCATCTTCGAGCGTGACGATGGCATCCATCCCGATGCCAAAGTGAACGAGGATTATGCCTACAACCGTTATCTGGAAGAGCAAGGGTTCGGCGGTCCGAACCCCTGGCACTACCGGGCCAACGCCACGGGAGAGGAAGATGCTGTGCGCTCCGGCTGGTATCTGGAGAATGTCGGCGCTCCGGCCCGCATTCCTGCCGAACATTCCGAGACGGCCTACATCACGGACCGCGCGATGGCCTGCATCGAGGCGCAGTCCGGCCCCTGGTGCATCCACCTCAGCTACATCAAGCCCCATTGGCCCTATGTCGCGCCCGCGCCCTACCACGCCATGTATGGTGCCGATGACTTGCTCGCCCCGGTGCGGGACGACCGTGAACGGGTGGATCCCCACCCGGTCTACGCCGCCTATCGTGCGCGCGAGGAAAGCCGGAGTTTCAGCCGCGATGAAGTCCGCGAGAAGGTCTTGCCGATCTACATGGGTATGATCTCCCAGATCGATGATGAAATCGGCCGGCTGATGACGTTTCTTGAAGCGCGTGGAGAACTCGCCGACACCATGATTGTCGTCACCAGCGACCATGGAGATTATCTCGGCGACCATTGGCTGGGGGACAAGGAGCTGTTCCACCGTCAGTCGGTCCGCGTTCCGCTCATTATCGTTGATACAGACAGCGCGGCCGATGAGGCGCGCGGGACGGTGTGCGACCTGCCCGTGGAGGCGATCGATCTCCTGCCGACCTTTATCGACTGGCTCGGCGGCGGCGTGCCCGAGCATGTTCTTGAAGGCCGTTCGCTGCTTCCGCTGATGCATGGTGAGACGCCCAATTGGCGCGATGCCATCGTCAGCGAACTGGACTATTCTTTTCGCCAGCAGCGCCGCGAGCTTGGCCTGAAGCCGCACGAGGCGCGCGCTTACAATCTGCGCAGTGCCCGCTGGAACTATGTCCGCTTCGAAGGATTTGCACCCCAGCTGTTCGACCTGACGAACGATCCCGATGAGTTCGTCGATCTGGGGCGCGACCCGGCCTATGCGGAGGTGCGCGCCGAGCTCGACGACCGCCTGTTTGACTGGCTGCGCACGCGTGCCCGCCGCACGACGATGTCGGATGCGGAGATCGAAACGCGAACGGAGGCTTGGCGTGCCCTCGGCATCTATGCCGGCGCATGGAGCCCGGAGGATCACCGATGATCGTGGATGTACGCCGCTATACGCTGAAGCCCGGCAATCTGGCGCCCTATCTGTCGGCCTATGGCGAACAGGGTTACGCCGCTCAGACGCGTCACCTGGGCGATGCTCTGGGCTGGTTCGTTGCCGATGTCGGCCCGCAAAACCATGTCATCCATCTGTGGGGCTATGAGGGCCTTGGACAGATGGAGGAGCAGCGGGCGGCGATGGCCGGCGATCCTGACTGGATCGCCGCGCGCGATTGGTTCCGCGGCCTGTTCGCCCATCAGGAAACGCAGCTTATGACCGCCGTCCAAGGATTGGCCTACACGCGGAGCGATCAAACGCCCGGCCTTCTCGATGTGCGCTGCTACACGCTGCATCACGGCAGACTGCCTGCCTTCGTCCGTTTCCTGCGGGAAGAGGCATCGGCCATCCAGGCGCGCCACTGGCCCGACAATCTGGCTTACCTGCAAAGCTATTCAGGAACTCAGAACCGGGTGATCCACATTTGGGGCCACGCCGACCATGCCGAGCGGCTCGCTCGCAGGCAGGCTCTCCTGTCCGACCCGGACTGGCAGACGTGTCTGAAAACGATCCTGCCGATGATGGCGCATATGGAAACGTTCACGGCGACGCCCGCGCCCTTCTGGGGCCGGACAGCCAAGGCGGAGGCAAGCTAGCGATGGACCTTTTGCTCCGCAACAGGACTGTGTTGGTAACGGGCGCGGCGGGCGGCATCGGCCTCGCCTGCGTCCAACGCTTTCTGGAAGAGGGCGCGCGCGTTATCGCCACCGATGTCAATGCCGAGGCCGGGCGAGAAGCTCTTGCGGGGCTGATCTCCGAGCATGCGGAGTGGATGCCTGATGCAAGGTTCATTCCCGCGGACATGCGGGACGAGCGGTCAATCCACACCCTTGTTGAACAGGCGACGGCAACCTTCGGTCCGATCCATGTGTGCGTGAACAACGCCGCCATCACGCACCGGGTCGACTTCCTTGACATGAAGCTGGAGGACTTCGACCGGGTGATCGCGACGAACCTGCGGGGCCCCTTTGTGCTCGGCCAGGAAATAGCTCGTCGGCAGGTGGCGGAAGGTCTGGAAGGGACCATTATCAATGTCGGGTCCGTCAATGCCCAGCTCGCTTTGCCCGACAACGCGGCCTATGTGGCCAGCAAGGGCGGGCTCCTGCAACTGACGCGCTCCATGGCCATCGCGCTTGCAGCCCACGGTATCCGCGTCAACATGGTTGCGCCGGGGAGCATCGACACACCTTTGCAGCGCGCCGGTCAGTCGCGCTCGCCGCAGCTTTTGAAAAGAGTCCTGTCGCGCACCCCGCTTGGACGGCTCGGCCAGCCCGGCGAAGTCGCCGATGCCATCGTCTATATGGCAAGCCCGCGCTCCAGCTACATCACCGGTGAATGCCTGTTCGTCGATGGCGGGCGGCTACCCCTCAACTTCACCGTCCCCGTCGATGACGCTTCGGCAAGCCCTGGTTCTGAGTTTGCATGACGTCAGGATGTTATCGTTGGCAGGCCTACAGTCATCGCCTTTCCGTTTGACATACGAGACGTATGTTTGTATTTCACATACATGACGTATGCCAAAGACAAGACACCGACCGCACAAGACATAACCGTCCGCGCGGGCACCCATGCTGACGTGGAATTCCTCGCCCGCATGGAGCATGAGGCCTCCCGTCCGCCGTTTGAGGAATCGATCTGGGACGGGCTGCTCAAACCGCTGGACACGAACCCCCTGGATTTCCTGCAAGCGGTGTTCGAGGAGGACGGATCGAACTGGGGCAATGCCGAAGACTTCATCATTCTGGAAGTGGGTGGCACACCGGCGGCCTGTTGCGCGGTGTTCCGGCCTCGAGAAGGAGACGATCCAGCATCGAAGGGGCCGCTCAATCTGGATTGTCTTCCCGCAATTGCCAACCACCTCGGATGGTCCGACAGCACGACGCAGGCTTTCAAGGCGGCGTATCAGAAGCCCTGGGGCAGCGATACGAGCTTCATGAAGCCGCAGGCGGAGGTGATCGTGGAGACGGTCGCGGTCGGGCCGGAGTTTCGCGGGCTGGGGCTGGGCCATCGCCTGATGCAGGAGGCCTTCAACCGCGGGCGGCAGATGGGCGCGCAAAGCATCGGGATCATGGTCATCAAGGGCAACGATGCCGCGCAGGCGCTCTACGAACAGCATTTCGAGCCCTACGCGACCTTTCACGGCGCGTATTTCGATCACGAGTTCCCCGGGCTGACCAAGTATAAGGCGACGCTCACCGGCGAAAGACAAGCCCCGTCAGCGCAATCATCGTGATCGGTGCCTTTGTCTCCGAAAAGAGCTGGAGGGAGGTCGGCAATGTTGGCTTCGCCTGACTCGGCCCAAGCGTCCGTACAGCGCCGCCGGAACGTGGACGTTTTGGGCGGCGCGCGATAAGCACCTCCAAGGCTTCACGTCTTGAGGGGAGGCGATATGGAACGCTTCACGGGTGGCTGCCTTTGCGGCGATGTCAGGTTTGTGGCGTCAGGCCCGCCCGACCGGGTCGGCCTTTGCCACTGTCTGGATTGCCGCAAGCATCACGGCGCCCTTTTCTACGCATCCGCCATATTCCCGCAGGATGCAGTGACGGTCACGGGCGATACACGCAGTTACGACGGGCGGCATTTCTGCCCGCGTTGCGGCTCGTCGATTTTCGCGCGCACCGGGGATGAAGTCGAGGTGCATCTGGGGTCGTTGGACGCCCCCGACCAACTGGTGCCGACTTACGAAAGCTGGACCGTTCGCCGCGAGGCATGGCTGCCGCCGTTCCCGATGACAAAGCGATACGAGCGTGATCGCGACACTCCCGGACGCTTTGAAGAGTAGGGACCTGACATTAGGCTATCGCGTCCAGACAACTGGATAGGCGTCTTGCAGGTTCCGACCTTTGCCGGTACCAGACTTGAGGCGTTAAGCTGACGCCGCGGCGACCTTTGCGGTGCCGACATTCGGATCGGATCATCAGCTCTCAGGGTGATCCATTCTTGAATGGAGGCTCTATGCGACGCCCTAACACCAGTCTTCCCGACCCGACCGTTCGCTTTCCCATTCCCGGTGACCGGGACACGGTTTTTCTGCGCGCTGTCATCACCAGCCCTTTCATCGAAGTCGGCGACTTCACCTACTACAACGATCCGGATGGGCCGGAGCGCTTCGAGGAGCGCTGTTTTCTTCAGCATTACGAGCCGCATGGCGACCGGCTGATCATCGGCAGGTTCTGCGCTCTGGCGGCTGGCGCGCGGTTCTTCATGAGCGGCGCCAACCATCGCCTCGATCACATCTCCGGCTATCCCTTTGATGAAATGGCCGATGCCTGGAAATCGGGCTTCGATCCGATCCGCCATCTGCCGCCATCGCGCGGCGATACGGTCATTGGCCACGATGTGTGGATCGGCAACGGCGCAACGATCATGCCCGGCGTAAACATCGGCAACGGCGCCGTGGTGGGGGCATGCGCGGTGGTCACGAAGGATGTGCCGGCCTATGGCATGGTTGCGGGCAATCCGGCCCGGCTGCATCACCGGCGGTTTGACAAGCGGACCATTGGGAGACTTGAGCGCATCGCCTGGTGGAACTGGCCGATAGAGGCGATCACCCGCAACATCGATGCGATCCGGTCGGGCGATATCGACCGTCTTATCGACGCGTCACCATAAGCACCCTTGTCTGGATCTGCGTACCTTTTTCATGATGCGGGGAGGGGAACGGGAGCCCAACGTCCTTAGTTCGCCGGGAGGCGGACTGCTTTTGACGTTGAAAATCCGGTCCTTGTTGTGTGAATTCACACGGGTGACCCCACATGTCGCTCCAGCGCTCTCTCCACCCCAAGCGGCCATCCTATGTTCTTCGAACTCGCAGTCCTTGTTTGCCTGATCCTGTTGAACGGCGTGCTCGCCATGTCGGAGCTTGCGATCGTGTCGTCCCGGCCTGCCCGGCTGCAGGTAAAAGGCGATCGCGGATCGCTTCAGGCACTGCGCCTTGCCGAAGATCCCGGCCGATTTCTCTCAACTGTCCAGATCGGGATAACCCTTGTGGGCGTTCTGTCGGGAGCGTTCTCCGGTGCCACGCTTGGTCTGCGCGTGGGAGCGGTCTTGGAGGACTATGGACTGTCTGCAGGTCAGGCACAGCCCATTGGCGTCGGCTCGGTTGTTGTGCTCGTGACGTACCTGTCGCTCGTGATCGGCGAACTCGTTCCCAAACAGATCGCCCTTTCAAACCCGGAGGCCATCGCGGCACGCGTCGCCCCCGCCATGATGGGGTTGGCCCTTGTCGCTGCGCCGCTTGTATGGATCCTCGATCGTTCAGGCAAGGTGATCCTTTTGGTGCTTGGCCAGAATCGTGACCGCGGGGATCGGGTGAGCGATGAAGAAATTCACCTTCTGATCGAAGAGGCGGAAAGCGCCGGAGTGATCGAGAAGGGCGAGACGGCCATGATCGAGGGTGTCATGCGCATCGCCGACCGGACGGCGCGTGGCCTGATGACGCCGCGCCGCGAAGTGATCATCGCCGAGGCAGGCGAGACGCTGGAGGAAATCCTGACGCATTTCAGGACGTCCGGCCGGTCCAAGCTGCCCCTGCGCGAGGGCGGTCCTGACGACATCGTCGGTATCCTTCATAGCCGGGACCTCCTGGCAGCGGACCCCGAAAACTTCAATCCCAAACGCCTGATGATGAACGCGCCCGTGATCAACGACTCGCTTCCTGCCATGGATGTGGTCGACCGGCTACGTGCCTCGCCGGAACACATGCTGCTTGTTTACGACGAGTACGGGCACTTCGAAGGCATCGTGACGGCCATGAACATCCTCGGTGCGATCGCTGGAGGCTTTAGCGAGACAGAAGCAGACGAGCCCAAGGTGGTGGAACGCGAGGACGGCTCCCTTCTCGTCGCGGGTTCGATGCCGGTCGACGAGTTCGCCGACCGTCTGGAGATCACCCTTCCGAAGGTTGGAGAGTATCAAACGGTCGCCGGGCTCGTGCTCTACCTGTCCGAAGAGATCCCGAGGGTAGGGCACCGCGTAAGCGTCGAGGACTGGCGGATCGAGGTTATGGACATGGACGGGCGGCGCATTGACAAGCTGTTGGTTCAGAAGAACCCTGAGAGCTCTACGGCGGACTCCGGTGCCACAGAGCGGTGACCAAACCCTTCGGCACTTGAACGCCTAGTTTGGGCTGGGGGGCAACGCCGCAAAGGGCAGCTAGGCGGACAAAGCTGCCCTGTTCCAGCAGTAGATCAATGTCCGCATTTGGGGTTGTGCCAAAAACGCCCTTTTTTGGAGTTTCCAAAAACGTAGGATTATGGAGCGTTTACGGCGTTAGAAAGCGCTATTACACAACCTGTCAATGTTGCAAATCCGACAATGTCTGTCTACGCGTGCAGTGCGATTGTATCGCTTGCAGTGGGGTAAGTGAATGTCACTTACCGGACTGAAATGAAAGCAAACCGGGTAAACTTAAGATGCAAGACCCTTTGTTGGTGCAGTACCAAGTGCTTTCTGATCAACGGCTTCATTTCGGAAGGTTGTATTGGCAATCTATCGCATTCCTTTTTGCGCTGCTGCTTGGCGGAATAGCTATTCTTGAAGACCTGTCGATCCTGCCATTATCGATAGGACTAATGCTCACTGCTTCACTGTGCGGGCTCATGGGCTTCGTAGCTCACCGCCTGAAGCGGCTGGAGCAACGCTATGAAGCTGCGCTTGAAGCCATAGAAGTTGCGCTTCAGGAAAAAGGTCATTCTGATATCCAAGTAGCGCCAAAGTCTGGCCAATATGGTGCCCGGTTTGCCGTGACGATTGGCCTATTCGCGCTTAGTGCAGTCCTGTATGTGCTGAGCGCTCTGGAGCTGTTCGGGACATCGATCCTATTGGCAAGGTAACAGCGCGTGTTCTTGTCTTCTGCGCCAGGGCTTCCTCGAATTCTTCTAGCGTCTCGCCCCAATACTGCCTCACCGACGGTCCACGCTTCCATCTCCGGTCTCTAAACAGGAACCCGAAAACTTCGTGAAACCAAACTCGGCGGCCCATTTGATAATACCAAGACTGGGCATGGCGAATTTTGGGGTCCTTCAGCCTGAACCATCGCCACAACGCCCTAGGTCGTGATTGAACGACAAGCTCGATGAGCTTCACCCACATAAACACACGCCACGGCGGAACGAAGCGGGTAGCCAAAACCTGATGCTTATAGTCCCACTTGGACTGATCGCCCTGAATAACTTCTCGGTGCGCTGCTTCGGAGAAAAACGGTGTCCACCTGTGAGGGGTGACATAAACCGATTGGATCTGGTCCGGGTCATAAGACAGGAGTTGCCGAAGGACCCTCCAATAATCCCTGTCTCTTTCTTCTTCAAAGCCAACCACCCATGTGGCCATGGATAGCATGCCGTGCTGGCGCATGAGACGGATGGCTTCACGATCTGTCGTTGTGGATCCGCCCTTCTTTATCTTCTTGAGGATGACTTCATCGGTATTTTCCATCCCCATTAGGAAGCGCTCAACGCCAGCCTTCTTGTAAAGGTGCAGATGGTTCCGATCTCTGACGATATCATCTGCCCGGGTTGAACCTACCAGTGTGACATCAACATTTTCGACGATGAGTGCCTCAAGAAAGCGCCTCCACATTTTCTTGGATGAGGTTGGGTTTTCATCAGCGAAGTTGAAGACTTCGACACCGTGCTCACGATGCATGCGCGCGATTTCCGCTGCAAACCGCTCCGGGTTCCTGTGTCTCCATTTTGTCCAAAACCCACGTTGCCCACAATAGCTGCAGGGATGCGGACACCCACGGGAGAACTGCACAACAACGGCGCGTTTTCCGCCCCAATACGAATATCGCGCGTGATCTACGAGCTCCCATCCGATCCGATAAGCATCGAGATCAGAAATCATGTCCCTTGGGGGATTCGCAAAAGGCGCGTTGTTTCGCCTGAAGGCGATGCCTCGCACGCTTTCCAAATCAGCGCCTTTTGACAGCGCCATAACCAGGTCTCGGCAGGTTTCTTCGCCTTCACCGCGAACAATGTAATCAAACTGCGGGCACTCGCCGAGGATGTCTTCCCAATGATAGGTCGGGAAAACGCCACCATAAATCACGCGTAAGGCTGGAGTCGCTCGCTTTGCCTGAGAAGCGATTTCTGAGGCAACTGGATGAGCGGATGTCGAACCTGAATGCCCGATTAGGAGCACATCAGGTTCGAAGTCAGAAATGGCCGATACTATTTCTGGTAACGGTGTTGGTCCGAACTCCGCGTCAAATAAAGACACCTCATGCCCATCATCAATCAGCGGACCGCCGATGCTCAGCAGCCCCAATGGCGGAAGATGATCGTCGGGTATTCTGCTGCCGATAGCAGGATGAGGCGGATTCACAAGCAGTATGCGCATGAGTTCTTTGTTTCACAACTCGCCAACCATTGGCATAGTAATTTGACCCTACAATGGAGCTGAGGTGAGCAAACAGAGGCAACGGCGAGGCCGCTCTGGCCCAAGACTAAAGCGGCTGAGGTACCTCACGTCTCAAAAACGACCGTTTTTGGCACGCTTGTCATGTTGGCGGAGAGCCCAGCCTTGTAGCGCTCCAAATACCCCTGCCAAAACCTCTGAGGTTCTGAGAGGTTTTTTGGAGCAAAAAAGCTACCGTTCAGTCCATTCTCTCTGATGTCCAAGTGGGGCTCAAAGCAGGCCTAAACCTTAGCGCCAAATGCATTAAAACTCTGACGTTCTTAGGAATGGCGAAAACAGCGGCACTTGCCGCTGAGGGCGCATCTGGATCAACGATCACTCGCTCTTACCTCGCCTTACCGTCCGGTCCCGTTTCGACCGGCACTTCGTCCCCTGCGCCCCATGGCAGAAACGCTCTTTTTTGGCAGCTTGGTTTGGTCAGAGGTTTTTGGAATTCTGCGAACACAAGCCTGCTGACTTAGCTGCCATCAGCTTTTCGATGAGCTGATGCGGCTGAGGCTTGGTGTGCAAAATACCTTCCATACTCGCCACGACCGTCGAAGTGTTCGCGCTGAAAGGACTCGGGTCTAAGCATAAGTGAACGCTCCTTCATCCGCTTAGCGGCTGCTTTCCATGCCTCCTCCTCTCCGAGGCAATAGGGGAAAATTTCAGCCATGATGCCAGCAACAAAAAGAAACTCCGGATCGTGAGATTCCTCGCCGCCAAAATGTGAGAAAATCTCATGCCAAAGGTCAAGCGCACGGGGGTCATCATCCAAGTTAGTGATGAACGGTGGGTCCGCCCAGTGCATCCAACAGAAGAAAAGCAATTGGAGTGAGCACTCTCTATCGCAGTCTCCTGCATCCCATTTTTGGAGTAGTCGCCTGTAGTGTTCTTCCATACCTGGGCCTCCTGGGTTCGCTGACATTCATTTGTAGAAGGCTCTTTGGGCTCAAAGCAGACCTAAACCTTAGCGCCAAATGCATCAAAACTCTGACGTTCTTGGGAATGGTGAAAGCGGAGGCATTTGCCGCTGAGGGGCCATCTGGACCAACAAACCTCGCTCTTACCTCGCCTTGCCGTCCGGCCCCGTCTCGACCGGCACATCGTCCCGCGCGCCCCATTCGGCCCATGAGCCGTCATAGATCCGCACATCCTTCGCACCGCTGAACTGCAGCGCAAGCGACAACGTCACGGCCGTGACGCCGGATCCGCAGGAGGTAATGATCGGCCCGTCGACTGGTATCGCGCGCTCGGCAAGCAAGGCTTTCAGCGCCTCGGTTGATTTCATCCGTCCGTCCTCGATGAGGTCGGCATAGGGTAGGGAGCGAGCCCTGGGCATGTGGCCGGCCCGCACGCCTGGCCTTGGTTCCGGCTCTTCGCCTGCAAAACGGGGCCCCGACCGCGCGTCGAGGATCGCCGCATCGCCGGACGACACGGCTTTGCTGACGGTCTCAAGGTCGGCCAGCGCCGAGGCATCGAGCCGCGCGGTAAAATGGCGAGGCGAGCGGTTCACCGGTTCATCGGACAGCGGATACCCCTCGGCCTGCCAGGCGGGCAGCCCGCCATCGAGCAGATAGACCTCGTCCAGCCCCATCACCTTGAACATCCACCAGACACGCGGCGCGGAAAAAAGCCCTGCACCATCGTACACCACCAGAGTCATGCCGTCGCCGACGCCAAGCTTGCGCATGGCGGACGAAAAACCGACAGGGCTCGGCATCATGTGCGGCAGGTCGCTGGCCGTGTCGGAGTTGGCATCCAGATCGAAGAACACGGCGCCAGGAATATGCGCCTCGTCATACTCGGTGCGGCCATCGCGCGGTTTGCCGTCGCGTTCCATCGTCGGCAGATACCAACTCGCATCCACAGGCAGAACGTCCGGGTGGTTGAGCCGTTCGTGCAACCAGGCCGGGCTCACAAACACATCCTCACGCCGCATACTTTCTCTCCCTGCCTTCTGTCTTCAATGATGGATTGATTGGCTCTCGGACGCGCTAAACGGCGTCCACATCGCTCAGGCGGATCCGCACACGGCGATTCTGCTTGCCCTTGTTCTCGATTTTCCGGATCTCAACCTTGCCGATCTCGGCGGTGGAGTGAACATGTGTGCCGCCGCAGGGCTGCAGATCGATATCCCCGATCCGCACCAGCCGCACCGTGCCGGACCCGCGCGGCGGCTTCACGCTCATGGTCTTGACCAGCTCCGGCTGGGCATCGAGTCCGGCGTCGGTAATCCACTCCTGACTCACCGGATGATCCCCATCGACCAGCGCCTGAAGCTCTGCCGTCAGTGCCTCCTTGTCGAGGCCTGCCTCTTCGATGTCGAAATCGAGCCGCCCGTCGCCATCGGCGATCTGACCGCCCGTGACCGGGTAGGGGAGCACCACTGAAAGCAGATGCAGAGCGGTGTGCACCCGCATGAACCGGTAGCGAAGGACCCAGTCCACATGGCCGGTGACGGTGCCGCCCGCCGCCAGTGCAGATGCCGCGTCCGGAAGAGGGGCCCCACTTTCGCGCAGCACCAGAAGAATGCTCTGCCGGTCCGGGCCATAGCGCGTGGTGAGCACCGGGATCATTGTCCCGTCGGCCAGTTCGATCTGGCCCTTGTCGCCGGGCTGCCCGCCGCCCTGCGGATAGAAAAGGCTCCGCTCCACCAGAATGCCATCCTCATGGCTGCCGAGAATCGGCAGGTCGGCGGTCCGCAGATACGCATCGGACTGGTAAAGGGCATCGATCATGGTTTTGCCGTCAGGGTGAAAGTCTGCACCGGTTTGATCAGAGCCCGACGCAAATGGCAACGAAAGCGCGACATCCGGGCGCAGAACCGGCGGCGATCAGGTGCAATGCGTCGTCATTTTTGCCCGCGAGCGGTCTTCAGTCCTGTTGGGCCGGGTGTCATACGTGCAAACCGAGACATGAAATTAAACCGGTTCGATCTACAAATTTATTGATCCAATGGCTTGGGGGCCTCGTAACGGCTTTCAACAGGTATGTGACAGTTTTACGTAAGGCTGGCGTGAGCAGCCGAAACCGTTTCGATGCTGGGCTGCCAGCGGAGCGATCAAGGTTAAGGGAAGGTTGATCGTTCCTTGCGTAAAATAGAGCGAGGATCGTGCGTAAAACGTACGTGGGATCGCGGATCGATTTTGGCGCATTTTGCGCGATGTTGAAGAGGCTGCGTCCGGCTGAAAGATCGGGCCGAGTGATGTGAACGAAGACCCGGGCGGCCGGGAACGCGAGAAGTGTTATGAATATTACGGCAACACGTCAGAATGATATGGTCGCCGGCCTGTTGGCCGAGTACGCGTTGGGCGGTCTGTCGAAGCCGGCCCGTGTGCTGGTCGAAAGCCATCTTGAACTGTCGCCGAAAGGGCAGGCGTGGCTCGATGATGTTGCCGACGTCGGCGCGGAACTCGCGACACGGGGCAAGAAAACGGAAGCTCCGGCAACGCCGCATGTCCTCGATCAGATCGAGCCCGTGGCGTTCACCGATAGCGAAGCGGCGCTGAGCGCGATTTTCGATGCCATTGATGCACAGACGAATAACGGACCGTCCACGCCGCAGGCTCTGAAGCGGTTTCTCGGCATGTCGGTTTCCGAGGTGCCGTGGAAGAAAGTGATGCCCGGTTTGGCGGAGTATAAGCTGCCGGATATTGATGGCTCCGAAGTGAGCCTGTTGCGCATCGATGGCGGCAAGGCTGTGCCGGTGCACACGCACCACGGGTCGGAGATCACGCTGGTCTTGCAGGGCGGTTTCTCCGACGGCAATGGCCACTACGGCGTTGGCGACATCGCTTATGCGGACGACGACGTGAACCACAGGCCGGTCGCCGACCATGGCGAGACCTGCATCTGCTTTGCCGTGGTCGATGCTCCGGTGGAACTGACCGGCCCGATTGGCCGCCTGATGAACTCCTTCATCCGCTGATCGCACCACAGGTTTTTAA
>JANQJE010000247.1 GCA_028281795.1 Cohaesibacteraceae bacterium
AAGTCCTGCGCAACGCTGACCTTGCTCTCTATATGGTCAAGGACGAAGGACGCGGGAAAGCGTTCTTCTTCACGCCGGAAATGAGCCGTTCGGTCCAGGCGCGGCTGAAACTGGCCCGTGATCTTCGCTTCGCGATCGAGAACGATGCTCTGGAGAGCCGTTTCCAAGGTCAAGTGGATTTGAGAACCGGCAAGGTGGCTGGATTCGAAACTCTGGTGCGGTGGAAACATCCGACCCGCGGCTACGTCTCCCCAACTGAGTTCATTCCAGTAGCGGAAAGCTCCAGCCTGATCTGTGACATCGGTCTGTGGATTCTGCGCGACGCCTGCAGGACGGGGCGCGCCTGGCTTGATGCCGGAGAGCCGGAGCGCATGATATCGGTCAACGTTTCGGCAGCGCAAATCTGGCAGTCGGAATTCGAGACCGACGTCATGACCATTCTGGAAGAAACCGGCTACCCGGCTCACCTTCTTTGCCTGGAGTTGACCGAGAGCGTGTTTGCCGATCAGGGCGAAGGACGTGTGCGCAAGGTGCTTGCCCGCCTCAAGGCGGCCGGACTGAGGCTGGCTCTGGACGATTTCGGAACCGGGTATTCATCGCTTGGCTATCTCAACGACCTTCCCTTTGACGAACTGAAGATCGATCGCTGCTTTGTCGCCGGTGTTCACAATGCGCCCGAAAAAGCCCGGCTGTTACAGGGCATCATAGCGCTCGGCCGTGGCCTGGGTATGCGCGTCGTCGGCGAAGGCGCCGAGGAAGAAGGCGAAATCGCACTTCTGCGGGCCTATGGCTGTGATTTTGTACAAGGCTTTGCCTATCTGCGCCCGGAGACGGCCGATGATGCTCTGCGAGCAGCCGAACAGCTGGAGTTCAGACTTGCCGAAACGGCCAAAGACCTAAACGTGATGGGCGATCCGTTCAAAAAGACGGCTTGAGATGGCAGCCTTCAGGTCCTCAGCCTCTGGAATGACGGGGCCGCGCTGTGCGCAAATACGCGCCGCAACCGCCACGGCGACCTCGGCAACGTCGCGATAGGCAGACATCGGCAGAGAACGTTCACGAAGGGCGGCAGCTATGTCAGGGCGCGATGCCCAGGCGATCAGCGTCGTCTGGAATGCATCCCCGGCACCGACGGTGTCCACCACCTGCACTTTGGGGGCATTGATGGTGACCGTTTCACCGCCGGCAAAAATGGTGACACCGTCATGGCCGCGGGTCAGGAAAACCGGAGCACCGGAACGGCTGTTGAGCGCGACAGCGTAGTCTTCCAAAGAGCTATCGGGCGCAAGAAAGGCAATGTCTTCGTCGGACAGTTTGATGATGTCGGCCCGCTGATAGAGCGGGTCAAGCCGGGTCTGCCAAATCCTGGCGTCCGGCTCGACCATGGGTCGAGCGTTTGGGTCGAGCGTCAGCAGGCTGGTCTGCGGCAACTGCCCGACAAGTGTCGCCAGCGTGTCCGCAATCGGCGGCATCACCAGGCTGTACGAACCAAGATGCAGGAGGTCCGGCATGGCCGGCAGCGCAGCGATGTCGGTTTCGGTGATGTCGACATCGGCGGTCGACTGGCCATAGTAGCTGTAGGTCGGCTGACCATCTTCAGCGAGCGCGATCACCATGAGAGGCACGAGATTGGCCTTACGGACCGTTGCGTCCGGGCGGACGCCTGCTGCGGCGAGAATATGTGCCTGACGGTCTCCCAATTGCCCTTGGGCGATGCCGCCAAAGAAAAGCGGCGCAAGGCCCATCCGCCCCAGTCCGCACGCAACATTGAAGGGCGAGCCGCCCGTGACGGCGTCGAGCGGCACTTGAGAGGCGGCGTCATCTCCCATTCTGGGAAAGACGTCGTAAAGCGCTTCGCCGGCAATGGTGATCATGGCCTGTTCCCTCAATCCTGCCCGTTAGTTCAGCCCATCAGGGCTGGCAGCCCTTCTACCGGTCGCAGAGACGAGTGCAAGGGGTTGCTTTTGACGGAACGCAACGGGTGGGCTTTTGGTGTTGGCAGCGCTAGTCTCGGCCCGACTGATTTGAGGAGCTCCCCTTGCACACCCTCTCGATTGTTTCCGATTTTGTCTGCCCCTGGTGCTTCATCGGCAAAACCCGGCTCGATGCGGCGCTTGACCGGATTCCCGCCGAGGACCGTCCGACGCTACGTTATCTTCCCTTCAAGCTGAACCCCGGCATGCCACCGGAAGGTATGAAGCGCGCGGACTACCGCGAGCAGAAGTTTGGTTCGAAAGAAAAATCCGACGAACTGGATGCACAGGTCCGGCAGGCAGCCGAAGAGAGCGGTATTGCCATCCATCATGATAAAATGGAGCGCACGCCCAACACGGTGAAAGCACATATGCTGATGGCTATGGCGGCCAGTTTGAAGAACGAGAAGGGCGATGCCTCTATGGTGCTCGCCGACCTTCTGTTCAACGCCTACTTCGTGGATGGACAGGATATCGGTGAAGACTCTGTCCTGCTTGGTTTGGCGGAAAAAGCCGGTCTGCCGGCCGATGTTGCCAAGGCTGCTTTGGCAGACGAGGAGTTGCAATCGGCGACCGACAATCTGGCCGATGGTCTGGCTGGCCAGGGTGTCAACGGTGTACCCACGCTGCTTCTGGATCAGCATTTCCTGATCTCCGGCGCAGTTCCGACCGACGATCTGGTGCGCATCATCCCCGAGGCGATCGGCATTCTGCAGAAAGCGGCGAGCGAAAACGCAGACGCCGGCAAGACCTGACACATCATCCGGCGCTTGCCCTCAACGGCCTTCGCACCCACATCGCAGGCATCGTATATCAGATGAGGAAAGCATGGACGCGCCCGCCACGATAACCAATCCGTTCCTGCGCGACTGGACCACGCCTTTTGAGGTTCCGCCGTTTAACGCGATTGCGGTCGAGCATTATGCCCCTGCCATCGACCAGGCGATGGAAATCCACCTGGCCGAAGTCGGGGCTATCGCCGATAACACCGATCCGGTGACGTTCGAGAACACCATCGACGCGCTGGAGCTTGCCGGGGATCTGCTACGCAAGGTGGCGTCGGTTTTCTACAATCTGGCCGGTTCGGATACCAATGATGCGCTACAAGCGCTTGAGCGCGATCTGGCGCCGAAAATGGCCCGGCACAGCCAGGCGGTGAGCCTGCATGAAGGCCTCTTCCGCCGCATCGATGCTTTGTGGTCAGTCCGCGACACACTGGACCTCACACCCGAACAAGCACGTGTGCTCGATCTGACGCGCAAGGGATTTGTCCGGTCCGGTGCTCTGCTGGAAGGCGAGGAGCGTGAGCGGATCAAGGCAATCGGCCAGCGGCTAGCCGTGCTGGCCACCCAGTTCTCCCAGAACGTGCTCGCCGACGAACAGGTCGAAGCGCTGCACCTGACCGATGAAGCCGATCTTGCGGGTCTTTCACCATCGCTTGTTGCAACGGCTGCAGAAGCCGCCAGGGATCGCGGCAAAGATGGCTGGGTGATCACCCTTTCACGCTCGCTGATCGAGCCCTTCCTGATCCAGTCCACCCGGCGCGATCTGCGCGAAGCGGCCTTCAAGCAATGGACCTCGCGCGGTGAGCGCGGCGGCAAGACGGACAATCGTGCCATAGCCCAGGAAACACTTGCCCTGCGCCAGGAGCGAGCCAAGCTGCTCGGGTATGAAACCTATGCGGCTTACAAGCTGGAAGACGAGATGGCGAAAGAACCCGCTGCGGTTCGCAAGCTGCTCGAAGACGTCTGGACACCTGCCCGCGCGATAGCGCTTGCCGACCAAGCTGTCCTGGAAGAGTTGGCAGCCAGCGAAGGCGCCAACATACAGCTCGAAGCCTGGGACTGGCGTCACTACTCGGAAAAGCAACGCCAGTCGCAGTTCGCGATTTCCGATGATGAGGTGAAGCCCTACTTCACACTGGACGCGATGATCGAAGCGGCCTTCGCAACCGCAAACAGGCTGTTCGGTCTGACCTTCGCGCCCCGTGAGGACATTCCGACCTACCATCCTGACGTGCGGGCTTTTGAGGTCAAACAGGCAAACGGCGACCATGTCGCGGTGTTCATGGGCGACTATTACGGCCGTATGTCCAAACGCTCAGGCGCGTGGATGAGTGCCTTTCGCGGACAGCAGAAACTGGGCGGCACCATTCGCCCTGTCATTGTGAACGTGATGAACTTCGCCAAGCCGCCTGCGGGCGAAAAAGCGCTTCTGACACTGGATGATGTTCGCACGCTTTTCCATGAGTTTGGCCATGCTTTGCACGGTATGCTGTCGGACGTCACCTACCCGTCGGTTGCCGGCACTTCGGTGGCGCGGGATTTCGTTGAACTGCCCTCTCAGCTCTACGAGCACTGGCTGATGGTGCCGGATGTTCTGCGTGATCATGCCCGCCATGCGCAAACGGGCGAGCCGATTCCCGATGATCTGATCGAGCGCCTGACAGCCGCCTCGAAATATGACCAGGGCTTTGCGACCGTCGAGTATGTTGCTTCGGCGATGGTCGATCTTGATATGCATGACGGAACCACGGACGGAACATCGGATCTGCTGGCCGCCGAGGCGGAAACGCTGGACCGTATCGGCATGCCGCGCGCCATCACGATGCGCCACCGCAGCCCGCACTTCCAGCACATCTTCTCCGGAGGGTCCTACGCAGCAGGTTACTACAGCTACCTTTGGTCGGAGGTGATGGACGCCGATGCGTTCGCCGCTTTCACCGAAGCGGGGTCACCCTTCGATGAGAGCGTGGCGGACAGACTGAAAACGCATATCTACTCCGCTGGCGGGGCGACCGATCCCGCCGATCTCTACACTGCGTTCCGGGGGCGAATGCCGACCGTGGATGCGCTGCTGGAAAAACGTGGGCTCGATCAACCGGCCTAGGTGAGGAAGGGCCAGAGAACGAACCAGCCCGTCACGGTAAGAGCAGAAAGCATTGTGCCCACCGTCACGATCTGCGCCATCAGTGGAGCGTTGCCGCCGAGTTGACGGGCCAGAATGTAAGAGGATGTGGCGGACGGGACCATGGTCGCCATCAGACCGATGGCCGCCAGGTCGATCGGCAAAGCAACCAGCAACGCCAATGCGAGAAACGCCGCAGGCTTCACCAGAAGCTTGATACCGCTGGCCATGAAGATGGCAAACAGCGACCCCTTGCCCGATATCGGCGTCAGGCCTGCGCCGACCGCGAAAAGCCCCAGCGCGATGGCAGACGTGCTGAACCAGTCGAGCACGGTATCGACGGGCCCGGGCCAGTCCAGCCGCAGCGGGTTGACCAGCAAACCGAGCAGGCAGGCAACGATCAGCGGGTTGGTGGCGAGGGAGCGCCAGAGCGAGGGTGCCGCCGTTCCCTCCGGCGGCGTTCCATGGCGCGCCAGCATGGTCACGCAAAAAATGTTGACGATGATGATCATCAGCGCCAGAGGCACGGTGATCGCTTGCACCCCGTCGGTACCGTAGACTGCAAAGATCAGAGCGAGCACCACATAGCTGTTGAAACGGTTCGCGCCCTGAAAAGCGCTTGTGGCGGATGGGCCGTCGAGCCCCGAGCGGATGAACAGGACCCAGCTTGCAAAGCCCATCAGCAATTGGAGGCCGGCGAGCAGCAGCGCCAATGTCCAAACTGCGGGATCCTCAAAATCTGCCGATGCCAGATTGGAAAAAAGGAGCGCCGGGAAGAACACCACATAGGTGACCCGCTCCACGCCTGCGACATGGGCATCGCTTACCAGCCCCACGCGGCGGGCGAGAAAGGCGAGCAAGATGACCAGCATCACCGGGAAAAGGGCCGAAACGACCACGGAAGCAGACATGGAGGACAGGCCTATCGGAAGGCCGCAATGGACGCAAACAGATGATCGTTAGGGGGACCTTTACCAAGCGCGCCTAAGCCTGAAACCCACATTTTCAGAGCATTGGAACGGTAATGCCGGGCGGCCGCTCTCCCTTTCAACTGGTCATGCTGGCCTTCGCCACCTTGCTGGGTCTGGCGCTGGTTGCAGTGCTGGCCTATCGCACCCTTACCGAAGGCGGCGGGACCAACTCCTACGCGCTGATCGCGGAAAGCTTTCTCACAGCGACACCTTGGGCGTCAGACTGCTTCGATGTCGACTGCGCACGGTTCGAACGCCGGACCTATATCGTCTTTCCGCCTTTCCCCGGCCTCGTTGCCATGCCGCTCGTGGCCCTTAATGGTATTCAGACCACCGGCTTCATGGTCATCGGATGTCTTGGTTTTCTGGCATCGCTTTTCCTCTGGCACCGCATTTTCCGCGCCTGCCATATCGAAGATGAGGTGAGGCTCTGGCTTATCATCGCGCTCGCCTTCGCCAGCCCACTCTATTATGTCGGCCTGCGCGCCGACGGCGTCTGGTTCTTTGCACAGATCGTCGGCTTCCCGCTTCTTACCCTGGCGCTGCATGAAGCGATCCATGGCCGTCTGGTGACATCAGGTGTGGCGCTTGGCTGTGCTCTTCTGTGCCGTCAAATGTCGGTGTTCTACGCGCCGCTCCTGCTTCTGATTGCCATCGGGCCATCGGCACCACTCTTCCGGATGTCTTGGGCCGATATCAGACAACGGTTCGGCTGGACTGTGCAGATCGGCATTCCAGTGGCCATCGGCCTGGCGGGCTATTTCGCCTACAATCACTGGCGGTTCGCCGACCCGTTGGAGACCGGCTACAGTTTCATTTTCTGGGAGTTCACGCCTGACCCTGAAACGGGCGAACTGCCGATCCTGACCGCTCGTGTACAAGACCATGGCGTCTGGTCATCGGCCTATGTGCTCTACAATGCCGCTTATCTTTTTGTGCAAGGCTTCGACATCACGTTCGATGCGGCGAAGAAACTGACCATTACCGGGCTCGACAATGGCGGCACCAGCGTGCTCGCCGCGAGCCCCTGGCTGCTCTTCCTGGCCTTCACACCCTGGCGGCGCATGGCCCTGTTTTGCCTTGCGATCATTGTCGGGTTTGTAGTGCTTCTGCTGTTCTACCACTCGAACGGCTTCAGCCAGTACAACACCCAGCGCTATATTCTGGACTGGTTACCAGCGGCACTTCTGATGCTGGCGCTGGCCAAGGACAAGCTGTCCGAGCACAAGGATGTGCTCGCGCTTCTTGTCGTGTGGGGTATGGCCCTGAACGTTGTGACGGTTGCCGTGTTGGCTTTGACCGTCGGTGCTTAGAACGCTCTGTTCCTGGCGAACGTGATGCGGCTGTGGCCCGCATAATTGGCAAAAGCTCCAATCGCGATGGCCACGCCATGGGCCAGCGCCTCGACATACGCCGATGCACCGAGAAGGCCGGCCAGCACGTGCTCCAGTCCCACCGCCGTGCCAAGCACGACCAGGGCACCCGCCGCATTGACGATCAGGAATGCTGGGACCTGACTTTGCCAGGAGCCTGTCTGACCTGGCCAAACCAGATGGCGATAGAGAAGAAAACCGGCTGTCATGCCGATGGCGTAGGCAAGGATGATCGCCGCTTCGAAGGGCATCGCAAGCGACAGCGCGATGCGGGCAAGCCAATTGATCGCCGCGGCTGTTCCACCGCACAGCAGGAACCGGATGACGGCGGATGACTGAACAAGGCTTTTCAAACGGTTCATCATGCGATCCACGGGAGCGTAACTGCGGCATGGCCACCGAAGACAGCGCCGCCAAAGGCAAGACCAAGCATCAGCCCGAGTGCCAGGCTGGCCTTGTCCTTCAGGGCAAAGGCAACCGGATCATCGTCCAGTTCGCCACGCTGCGAAACCAACCAGACGCGACCGAGCCAGAGGAACAGCAAAATCGGAGTCGCCCACAGAAAGCCCGGTGCACTGTACATTGCAGCCTGAAACGCTTCGGCCGTGAGGTAGAGCGAAAACAGAACAACCGCCGACATGGCAGCCGCAAGCCCAAGCGCAAGCAGCATGGGTTCGTCTCGGGCGATGTAACCCCGGCCCGCCGTCTTGGACTGGCCATGCAGCGCCATTCGGACAACTTCCGTGTGCCGCTTGGCCGTTGAAAGCGACAGAAACAGCGTCATCGAGAACACAAAAAGCCAGGGCGAGATCACCGCGCCGATCGCAACGACACCCAGGAACAGGCGCAGGGTGAAGAGGGTCGCCAGAATGGCGACGTCAAGCACCGGTACACGCTTCACATGGAACGAATAGGCAAGTGTGATGATCGTGTAGAGCGCGACGGTTGCCAACACCGGCCATCCGGCCGCAAATGCCAGCGTGAAACCTGCGAAGGCCAGAACCGGCACAAGCAGAAGTCCCTCACCGATGGGCAGTGCACCGGACGCCAGCGGACGATTGCGTTTGGTCCAATGGCGACGGTCGTCATTGAGATCAAAAAGATCGTTGAGCATGTAGGTTGCCGAAGCAACAAACCCCAGTCCGAAGAACGCCAGCATCGCATCGCGCCAGGCGGCAGCATCGGTCATCATCCCGGCCAGGAAAAGCGGTGCAAAAATGAGAGTGTTTTTCGCCCATTGCTTCAGCCGCGCGGCCTTGGCGAGAACGCGGGCCGGATGCCCCGCATCGTTCAGAAGCAGCATTGGCTTGCCAAGCCTGGCAAGCGCTCTGGCCGTTTTGGGCTGCAGGTTCACGCCGACCGCGCTGGCCGCTTTTTGCCAGACTGTGATGTCGGCCCGGCTGTCGCCTGCATAGATGAAGCCCTGGGGGAAGCGCTCCGCCAAGGCATCGGCTTTGGCGGCACCCTTTAGATTTTGCACGCCGTTCGATGCCATCACTTCGCCGATGAACGGGAAGCGCTTGGCGACCCGACGTGCCATCAGCTCGTCCGATGCAGTGGCAAGGACGATCGATCGGCCGCGGCGCGCCTCGCGCTCAGCCAGTTCCACAACGCCGTCATGGGCTGGAATTGCATCCAAGTCATCGGGAGCAAAAGCTGCCAACTTCTGCTTCAGAACCGCTCTTCCGCGCACGAGCCACACCATAGCCAGAACGAGAATGAACGGGTTGCGCCGCAGCGCAGCGACAAGGCATTCGACCAGAAGATCCGAGCGCAGCAGGGTCTGGTCGAGATCCAGAACCAGCGGCTGATCAAGCGGTGCGGTATGTACGCTGGCTCCGTCATGAGGGCGGTCATTATCCGCCCTGCGGCCTAACGCAACGCTCTCAAGGGTTGC
>JANQJE010000284.1 GCA_028281795.1 Cohaesibacteraceae bacterium
ACTGCCACTCAGGGCCATAGACGGTCCCCTCATGCACTACACTGCCATCTATGGAACGTTCGTATTGGAGGGCATCATCATCGTCCTCCTCTTTGTACCGCGTTTACGCCACTTCGGAATCGTGGCGGGCATAGCGTTCCACATGCTGCTCGCTCTCAGTAGCTATGCGATGTACGTAAGCTTCACGACGCTCGCCATTGCGCTTCATGCGCTGTTCCTTTCCGAAGCGAGTGCTGGGCGCATCTGGCGCTCAACCGCGATGCGGATGGTCGTCGAACGAAGCCGCAACCCGGCGTACATCGCTCTGGCCCTCGTTTTGATTTCGGCAGCTGCGCTGGCGGCCATCATGCGCGAGTATTCGATTACTACGATGCTTGGCATGCTGATGGTCGTTCCGTTTTGCGCCCTCGTGATCCGTTATGGAGGGCTTGTAGACGGCGGCAGTGATCGGAAGCGCCCGAACGCGGCACACGCCATAGGCGGCATCGTAGCCGTACTTTTTTTCGCCAACTGCTTCATGCCGTATCTCGGTCTGAAGTCGGCGCAGACGGTGAACATGTTCGCCAACCTTCGACTTGAAGCTGGCGTCAGCAACCACCTTCTTTTTCCACAGGGCCCCGGTCCTTTCACCTACCTTGATGAGGTCGCAATCATTGAGAGCGCAAGCGCAGATAGCCTTGCCGCCGGGCTAAAACGGCAGGGGCTGCACATGGTGTTCTACGACCTGTTGGCAGAGTATCGGCGCCACCCGGAAATGATGGTGACATTCACACTGGGGGATCAGCGCTTCGTTGACGCAACAGCGAGTGACTTTGCAAGAGAGATCAACCAGGTTCTGATGCCGGAGTGGATCAACAAGTGGTTCCACTTTCAGCCTGTCTCGCTTGCTCAGCCGGAAACCTGCAACGTTTAAGAGGTTAGCAACTGCTTCGTCTTGGTAGCGGCGCGGTCAGGGGTCGGTGATGGTCAGGTCCGGCATCGGGGTGTTCCTCTGGGTGATCGTGCTGGGCGCCGCCCCGCCGAAGTCATGAACAACCTGCCACGGAAAGCCGGTGTCCACGTCCACCCAATAGGTGCTGGTCACGGGCGTGCCGCTCGGGATCATCTCATAGGAGAGCTGCAACCGGTTCACAGTCCTGCCGTCCAGGTCGACGCCGTAGTCGCAGGAGACATCCGTCGCCTTGTCGGCCTGTTCCTGCCGGTTGGTGTCCTGCTGCGCCAGTTGCTCGCTTGTCTGTTCGCTGACAAGCGACCATGTCGCGCCTGCGTCGCCTGTCGTGTAAAACCGCCCGCCGATCCAAAGGCTTGTCGGCGTTTCATCGGCGTCCAGCGCCATGCCGCGCCGGCCGGGCGTGGACAGGGCGGCGCTCCTGATCTCATTGCCGGCCATTGCTGTGGTGACATCCTGGCGCATCGGCACGGGATGATCGACATCCAGCATGGCCGCGCGCGCGTCGGTCTCGCAACCGTCCGCCAGAGCGGCGTTTGCGAGCGCGAAGAAAGCGGCGATCACCCAAGAAACACGCATGCGCAAAACGCTGACGTGGAAGGGTTTTGGTGTCAAGTTTGCAACCGAAGGAGACGGGATCAGAGAACTGTCATCGAAACGCGGCATGTGCCTGATGAGATACAGCCAATCGCTCGAGCCGCACCACGGCTGAGATCAAGGCCACGACCGGCGGTAAACGGACCGCGATCGTTGATGCGAACCGTTACGGAACGATTGTTTGCAAGATTGGTGACATGGACACGCGTACCAAACGGCAATGTCCTGTGCGCAGCCGTCAGGCCATCCGGATCGAAGGCTTCACCATTGGCTGTTCTTTCGCAGCATTGATACCAGCTGGCTGTCGTCACGATTTCACTGTCAGAAAGTCCCGGTGCTGACTGACCTGCGGACACGAGCAAACCTAAGACAACGGCGAAGACATACTTCCGCATAATGTACCTCATAGACAACCAATGATGCGCCTGTTCGGCACTGGAAGCTGCACTGAGGCGATATAACTCATATCTGGTTTTGTTGCCAAACCACGAGACCCGCTTTCGAAACCAAGCGCGCAGGAGGTGCCACCGCCGCTTGAGGCCGCGCCGGACCATCTGGTCGCGTTTCACTTCAGGAATGTGACGTAAGACGTTGGATCACCGTTGTGCGGGCGTATCTGCCCGGACAGCGGCGTCAGCAGACTCTGTTAGTTAAACGGAATTCGGAGCCTGCCGGTTCCGGTGTAGGTGATGAAGTTGCCTGAGCCGAGGCCGCCGACATCGCCCGCCAGGCTGATCGACCATCCGTTGCGAAACACGCCGTCCATGCCAAGACCGAGACGTGCAGACAGAAGCCCGTCAAAATCCGGCAGTGTGGAAACGGTCTGCATCTCCGATGAGAAATCGTATTCGCCGTGCGCCGATACAAACATCGACCAGTTCGTACCGTCGTCAAAGTTCAGGAAATAGTGAAGCTTCGGTCCGATCGATATGCGTCCGCTGTCAATCGTGTTCCGACCGACCAACTCGCCGTTCGACAGCGTATAGCCATCCTGCAATTCATGCGCATAGAACAGGCGCATATTCGGCTCGAAAATCAGCGACTCCGACACGGGAAGATTACCGATCAGATTGGCCGACACCATCACGCGGGATGCATCCGTCGAGCCGGTAGCCGTGTTAACGACAGTGTCATAATCAAGCCAGGAATGGGTAAGGAACGCCTCCACCGTCAACTGCTCTGAAAGCTGAACGCCGACATAGGCACCGGCGGTGTAACCGGTCCCATCCGTTGCTCCGCCAGCGACGTCAAAGTCAAGATCGCCGCTCTCCAGGCCCCCGAGCAGGCCGACAAGCACATGGTCGGTGACCAGATAGTCGATCCCGACGATTCCGTTCCACGTGTTGCCCGATACGGCGTCGCCATCGACATGCGTGAAACTCCCGCGCGCCCAGGCGTTGATGGACGCGGGCTGCTCGCGCGGCAGACCGCCCAGCGTTATGCCGGTGTAGCCCAAAACAGGGTCGAAGACCTCATCGTTTCCGATCGCGCGCCCATCTGCGTTGTCTTCCTCTGATCCGTCTGCGGCAAGGGCCGTTTCGATAGCATCCAGCGCCCCGGTATCTGGCTCGTACATGGACAGCCGGCGCGCGCGCAACGCGTCAGCCGCTGCGGCAAGGCTGCGCAGGCTTGCATGGGCCGATGCAGAGTAACCTTTCACGACAATCTGAGGTTGAGCGTCGACCACCGGAGAAAAGCGCTCGGCCACGGCAAGCGAAATGCCAGCCTGAAGAATGTGAGACATCTGCCGGATCATGATCGACGAGGTCGTGGCCTGCGGTGTCTGTGGATCGAAAACGGCACAGGAGAACGACCGCGGGAGAAGCGATACGCCTCCTCTCTCCAAGGCGCCGAGATGGTGGGTCCCTGCGGAGGTCGCGATAAAGGTGTTGGTGGGTTCGATTGCCTGTGCGGAAAGCTCGGCTTCCTCTGTACCCAGAGCCACGGGTGCACCCTCCGCCGGAGTAATAACAACCAGGTCCACACCGTTACCGATCAGGGTCACCGCGTCGCCGGGCTGCAGGTCGAGTGTCACGAAATTCACACCGACCGCGGGCGCTCCGCCGCGTGCCGGATCGAGCGCTGCACAGGTGTTGGCCTGCGCCATGGCCGGTCTAACGTAGACCGACGGCCACGCAGCGAGAACGAAACTCAGCAGAAGCAAAAATCGCACGACGATTGTCCTGTCTCCAAGCCGCAGCGTCATTCAAAATTGCGCGGCATCGCTGTCAAGCACCTGGACGGTTTTCAGCTTGGTGCCGAATCATTGGTGTCCATTCCCTTGCGACCTGTTGTTCAAAAGCAACAGCAAATGGTTAACGACGCGTCTTATCGGGGAGCCCGTCAGCCTTTTGGCATCAGTCGTTCTGTAAACGAATCAACCCTTTACCAGTGCATCGTCTTTTCCGCGTTTTGTCACCACCTTTAACTGCCGTAACGGTCGTTTGTTATGCGCTCGAGCGCAGCAAGGCGCGCATCTCCTAAGACGGGGCCGCCAGAATCTTCGGCACCTTGTTCGGCCGCAGGCGATGGGCGTCCGGCATGCCTTTGCCCAGCAGGGGGCGAAGATAGAGAAGGAACGCATCGGTGACGTCGTGACCGGACTCCGCAACGAACGCGTCGGGCATCGTGCGCGTCTTTCCAGCGACCAACTCCAGCGGTGCCAGTTGATAGTCGACCGAGTAGTGGCCGGTGCGTTTGATCGTCACCGATCCATCGAGATCGCCGAACATCCCGAACTGGACTGCTTTTTCGCCGACTTCGCGAGCCTCGTTCTGGTCAACGTCGGAAACGCATCCGACAAAACTGCGCTGAGGATAGCCGAGCGTATCACCCCGGACCCGTTTGATGTTCAGCTCCTCCTTGACCTTCTTCGACAACAGATCGGCCAAGGCACCGGTTCCGGACAATTGCACATTGCCATGCGCGTCGTGTTCGATCTCTTCGGCCAGTTTGGTGATGATCGGTTGGCCAGAGTCATCATGGATGCCTTCGCTGACGGCAACGATGCAGCGCCCATGGCGGTCATAGACCTGTTTGACGTCGCTTAGGAACCGATCGATCTCGAAGGTGCGCTCGGGCATGTAGATGAGATGCGGACCATCGTCGGAGAACTTCCGGCCTAAGGCCGAGGCGGCGGTGAGAAAGCCTGCGTGGCGCCCCATGACGACGCCAATGTAGACGCCGGGCAGCGCCGCCAGGTCGAGATTGACGCCCATAAACGCCTGCGCCACATAGCGCGCGGCCGTCGGGTAGCCGGGCGTATGGTCGTTCTCGACGATGTCGTTGTCGATGGTCTTCGGAATGTGGATGCAGCGCAGATCGTAATCGGCCTTTCGCGCTTCATCGTTCACGATGCGCACGGTGTCGGAGGAATCGTTGCCGCCGATGTAGAAGAAATAGCCGACCTCATGCGCCCGCAGGACTTTGAAAATCTCCTGGCAGTACTTCAAATCCGGCTTGTCGCGCGTCGAGCCGAGCGCTGAAGACGGTGTGTTGGCCACCATCTCCAGATTATGGGTGGTCTCCTGGGTGAGGTCGTAGAAATCCTCGTCCAGAATGCCACGCACACCGTGAACGGCGCCATAGATCAACTCAACCGAGCGGAACTTGCGCGATTCCAGAACCGCCCCAACCATAGACTGGTTGATAACCGCCGTCGGACCGCCCCCTTGGGCGACCAGTACCTTGCCATGAAACACTAAGACGTCCTCCAACTCTGATGGAGACAAACTGGCACCAATGGTGGCGAATGAACAAGCGTTTGATTGAGCGGATGGCGCAATCGGGGCGGACGCATTGGTCGTGGTGCTGTTTGGGCAACCGATCTTTAGGACGCATGAGCAGGCCTTGTGCTGCTGCCGCATCCGAGCTGGTTTCACGTTTTATCTTGATGATCGATGCGGCTGCTTCGCCGATTGACGTGGTATGCGTTTGTAGCTTCTGCGGGTACGAGATTCCGTTGAAAAAGGCTTGCTCATGGAAGCAGCTCCGTTTTTTGGAGCATCAGCCTATGCATGGGCGATTTGAAATAACTCGTTTCGTAGAACGCGCATTTCTGAATTCAATATGCGCAGTTCCCAGCTCAAGTCTTCGAGTGTGGAGTTTTTTAATAGTATCTCCGCATAGCAGCCATTTCCGGATTTTCAAAAACCCTTTTCCACGAATGGGCTGCCAAATGTGACTACCAATAGAGAATTCAAAAAGGTACATTTTCGAGTTGTCTGCAGGCCTCAAAACAGGTGGATGGGATCACCGTCTAAGCTTACGAATATGTTTGATTGAATGTAATTTTTTATGTTAACATCTGAAAAAATAAGTGCTCACGCCTCATATGCCAAGAGATAATTTGTCAAATATGGAGTATTTAACGATGCGATACTTATCAATAACTTTCACTTTACTGTTTGCGCTTTCCACATCAGTTGGCCTTGCGTATGGGCAGTCCACTGAAATTAATCGTACAGATCTGAAGCAAATGTATCTGGAGGGGCTTGATTATCCAGTGGGGTTGCAGGACGTCGAGTGGGGGCCATTTATTGGAGGAGGCTCGCTGCGCATTCAGTATGAATATATCCCCCCACAAAGCGGCTCGCAGTACCTACGCGGCAGCTCACCAGCGTGCGTACAGATCGACCGTGGTGACATGGTGCGAGCTTCATACCTAATTGACGCGTTTTATGAGTGTGAACAGCAAGGTTCATGTCAGGCCTTGCCCAGCTACTCTGATGTACTCTTCTCGACCAGTAGCGAGCAGGAGCTTCCGCTCATTGAGGAATTCGATACAACTCTGGCGCCGGGGATGAGCAATTGGACCTTACAGAGGTCGCATGCCCTAAATTGGCTTGACGCGGTACAGGGGGTCATACTGGGATTACAAACGCATGAGTTCGCTCACGCCTTACTGCATCGCGATAGCGAAATGGACGCTGACCTTGAAGCGGAGGCAGACGGATTTTCGGCCTACGTTCGAGAAATCGCACGCATCGAAGTCAATCCAAGGCCAGGACAGACTTACAGTCTTTCCTCAACCGCATTGGTTCTTACCCAATTCGTAAACGCCGAGCGATCGTACGAGCTCGCACAGGGAACCCATCCACCCAGCGAATGTCGGATTGAAGCGGCGATGTTGGGGCTGGCAAATTGGTATGACCAACGCCCAAACTTGGTCCCCCCTCAGGAATTCAGCCCTCAGGAAGTGCGACCGTTTTTGCGGACTGCTCTGGAGGCTTTTCTTCCCCAGCGAGCTGGCCTTTGCAACCGCTATTCGCTTGGCTTCGACCGCGGCGTGCGGGTGGCTTCGAGGACCATTTCTCTTGGTACCGACATAAGCTTTAACTTCGAGGGCTTCAATCGTAGGTGCGATGTTAACTCGCGTTAACGGTTAACAGCACGAACCAACCGCCGTCGATGGGCGAAAACACAAGCGGCGAAACATGCGCTGGTGAAAGTCCAACCAACGAACGGAACCAGCCGAACACCCAGCGCTATAAGGATTCTCTTTCGGATTTGAGGTGCGGAACTGCCGACTATAAGTCTTCCAATTGCAACAAGTGTGCTGGCTGAGAGGATGTGAAAAACTAAGTCAATAACGTTGCGAACGGCGGCCTCAGTGTCTCTTATTTCCAATTCTCGGGCGATGCGTTCAACAATTTCAGAAGCTAAATCGTCCTCGACGAGCAATTGAGATAGGGCCTCTCGCAAGAATTGCAGGCCTAAAGCTTCAACCGTGATATCGAGAGTTATTTCGATCAGTGTTTCGCCTTCTCGACCTTCAGAAGAGTTTGATGCCTTAATCGCTTGTATGTATTGCTCAACGTCGGAAACGGTTTGGATGTCTTCATCAGTTGTCACACCGATATCTGTTGCTGCCGGGTCCAAAACCGATCTAACATCATCGATAGTTGCAACGCTTAAACGCGAGAAAAATTGCCGTCTTGGTTCTAGTTCTTCGTTCAGAAACTGATCGATGAATTCAGGATCGGCGGTGAAGCGGGCGTCAGCAGAGAATACACTTGGTATCCCCTGTTTAAGTTGATCTATCGCAGACGCCGCAACCTGCGCGAAACCGGCTGTTGACGATGCAAGTTGGGACGCTACCACAACAACTACGCCTGTCAGGATATCTCGCCTACGCAACATTATACCCCCAAAATCTGCGTCGGAATGAATACTCCGCGCAACTGCCATAAGAAACGTATTATTTTCCAACCTTCAATCAATAGACTGATGCAGCCCAGATGTTCTATTGAATTCACTAACAACCGGAGAGACAACTGAAAATGAACGGCCGCAAGAAACAAACTGAAAACTCTCTGACTGAAATTTCGCCTTCCACCAGCTTTTACTTTCATTTATCTTGCGGTTAATATCCGTCATCCTTTCTTTTGATTCATTTGAGAACACAGATACTATGATCAGATCAGGTTCAGCAATAAATAAGCGCCGTAAAAATCGATTAAGCTCATCGTGAGTTAAGTACATCAATACGCCCAAGATTACTATAACTTGCTGATTATCTATCGGCACTTCTGTCGCAGAGCGCAAATTACAAGGTAAGTGAGCGGCAAAGCTAAGTGCATATGAGCTTACGTCGCAGCCTTTCGCCTCTATACCGTAGGACAGCAGCTTTTCGACCAAAAATCCTTTACCACAGCCGATGTCTAAAACGCTTTTTGCATCGATACGACGACAGTAGCGGGCCGCGATTTCCCATGGTCTGATATGCGGGTCTCCCGGCTGTCTGTGATGGTAACCCCGATAGCCGTAGCCATCGGGGTCATCGAAGTATTCGTAATCAAAACAGTCAGGCATACCGCTAGACGGCCACATGCCCACCGGTATGGCCTTGGCTCGTACGCGCGCAAGTGCACACGCGGCGCGACACCTTCTCACCCTTGCAAAGCTGCCAGTTTGTAACTGTCACAGGCGTCTTGGCTAAGTCAGCCTTCTTCATCGGCTTGATAACCAGCATACGGTTCTCGTGATCAGTGAACTCTACCATTTCTTCATCATCATCGAGGTCGAAATGCTTATGTATTAGGTTAATACCAAACCTTTCTAAAGCGTCATATTTTTCGAGAACATCCCTCAGTTCCTTGAAGCATTCTTCGTCCGCCGTGCTGAATTTCTGAACATCATCGATGTCCTTTACGGCACCCCACTCCATTGCATTGATCTGCACAACCGTCTCCCTTTTTAGTATTCGCGGAAAGAGCATCCTTCGGATTCTTCAATACTGCAAGCCGCAATCGAACGATCAATCGAAAAAAGACCGCTTCTGAAGATTCCAAAACGTTCAGGCTTTGAGTGCTGTGTTTGCCGAAGGTCAGTTCGCAACCTATATCCAAACTGGATGCATCGAGGCCCGAACAACAAATAAACGGACAGACATGAACTCCGTTTTTGGATTTCGATCTGCGCCTCAGTCACTTGGAGTCGCCACTATGTGGTTCCGTCGGACGCGCGATTTCACGGTTTCGGAAACGACGTCGACGCGTTTCACTAACTGGTGTAGGGTGCCGCCTTCGCTCAATTTGAGGCAGCATTTTATGTGTTCTTTGTTGAATGGGGCCGCAGAGATGGTGAACCTATGACTACACTTTACGTTGTAGATTAGGTGGTAGTGCAGCCTCTGCTCTTTTCTTAGCGGCGCCATCGCTCATGGCAGGTTGAGGACAGAGCCCATGTCTGGCTGCCACCATCCGCTAATACCAAGACTTTACCCAAGACAGGGCGCCCAACAACGGCCGTTTATGGGGTGCGTTGATGATGGTGGCGACGATGCTGCTCACAAAGCCAAAAACCCTCTTCCAAAACCCGAGGTGTTTCTGAACATCTTTTGGGAGTCCAAGAGCTGTCGTCCAGCCAATCACTTCAGACGTTCAAACCGAGTTTTGCGGACGCCAATATGACCTGCGAGCCATCGTTTTCCAACTAAAGCGAACGCTTAGTCGACGCCCGCGCTTCGGCGCTCTCACTAATCGACTACCACCCCACGCCCGGGCCACCTACTCATCCACTTCGGAGTAGTCGGCCATGGAAGCGCGGGGTGCAGGTCAGATTTCTGTCGCCCAGGCATTGTCGAAGCTGATCAAGTTCTCCTAATCGCTTCGAAATTGATAGATTAGATCAATGCGATTCCAAGTCTTGCTCTGTACAGTAGTGGCTGGGAGGAATGCCCATGAATTGGCTCTTGTTGACCGGCTCGATGTCGTTGAGCGTTTTGGCTTCAACTGCCGCTGCCCAAAATTGTGACCCAAACTACGATCCATGCGTTCCAATCGCCAATGATGTCGACTGCGCTGGCGGCAATGGCAATGGCCCAGCTTATGTGCAGGGACCAGTGCGTGTCATCGGCCGAGACATTTACAGGTTAGACCACGACAACAACGGCATCGGTTGCGAGCGCGGCTGAAAGCTTCCTTCAACGGACATTCAAGAACTACACGCATCCAGCCTCTCAAGCTGGCGGTCGAAAAAGCAGTGCGCTAGCGTTGGAGCATGAAGGATCGTGCCATCGACGCCATTGTGCCCATCGCACTGCAAGAAACCATCGAAGCTTTGGCCCACGCCATCGAAGAGGCGCTGGGGCTGCATGTGAAGGCCACACATATGCTGAACCCGGAGGTGCCATCCACCATCCGGCAGCATCCAACCTGGGACATTGCGTTTTCAAACCCATGGCATCTGAAGGCGATCCTCGATCATCCGGCCGTGGACACAGCGAGCCACAGAGCGTTTGGACGGTCGCCTTTGGCGTTTGCCGTGCGTGGTCGCAGTCACAGCCGACGCGGCATGAAGGCGTCCGGGCACGATGATATCCGGAAGGCGCTGGACGGCGCCGACCGCATAGCGATCACCGACGGCGGAACGAGTGGCGATAGGTTTCAATCGCTTCTCCGCACCCTTGGCGCATCCAATGCGATCCAAAAGAAGATTGTTCGACTCGGGGGTGGCGAACCCATGCGCGCGCTGCTCCGCGGCGATGTGGACCTGGCGGCCCTTCCCCTTTCGAACGTCGCGCCGATCGCCGGCGTCTATCCCAAGCTCATTCTGCCGCCCGCGTTGAATGTTCATATCGACCTGTCGCTGTGTCTGAGCCGCAGAGCCAGCGCCGACGCGATCGATCTTGCAGACTGGCTGACGGACGAGGCCCGCAAGGACCAATTGCGGCAGCTTGGCATCGACAGGCTGCAATCTCTCACGGACTAGGGCTGAACGGCGCTCGCATGCCGGCAACGGCTCCGGGCTGCCGATCCGGTCGCTACCGAATGGCAAACGGCGTGAAGGAAGGCTCCAAATCGGTCGCTCCGATGGTTCCGGCGTTGGCATCGAACGCCGATCGGATCGTGTTGCCGGCAACGTCCTCAAGGTCGGGCTCAACCACAAGCCGATAAGCGCCAGCAGACCATGCCTGCTCCGGAGTGAGCGTCCACATGGTGCCGTCGCTTGCGATGCTCCCGTGCACGGCGTCGCCGGACCTATCTGAAATCCAAAGCAGGCGTTGCACCGTGGCCTGGTCCATCACCCGGTCAAAACTGACAAAGACAGGCTCTCGCGTGCCGGGTTGCGGCGGAACAATCGACCAAAGCGAGGGATCAATGGCTGCCGTTTGCGGCGAAGAGACAGAAAACTGGGTGGAGATATCCTGGCCTATGGGCTGTCCCAAGGCGCTGGCCATATCGCCTGCCACAACCAGCCGATAGTCGTTACCGGCGACAAGCGGCGAACCACCTTGCAGGTTGGGACCGACACCTTGCTTGATGCGCCCCGGATCCAACAGAAGGGTCAAGCGGCGTTGTTCGGCATCCCAAAGCTCTGTTGCCAGGTTCAGGAATGGACTTTCCACCGGCGTGCCGTCGGCGCGCTGAAGGCTCACATGTTCGCGCACCTGCCCTGCCGCCATTGGTTCGGAGAAGGTCAGGTAGAACCGCAGGGCATTCTCCGGAACGAAGCGAAGGCTGGGAGAGAAGCTGATGAGCCTTGGGATCGCCATCTCTTGCGCGGCTGTCGCGAAGCTGTTCTCGAAGACAATCTCGTTATGGGCTGACACAGCCAGGCGGTAGGTCTCACCGTGCCTCAACGCAAAACGCGGCTCGACGTGCAGGTCTTCGTTTTCAGTTCGTGTCGTCACAAGCATACCGCGCCCGCTTTCCGCGCCTTGCAGCTCAAGGATCACGGAGCCGGCATCGCTTTCCATGGCGTCCAGAGTTGATGCCTCCAGCCCGGTCACGATGACGATGCCGCGATCTTCATCGAACATGGCCAGCGGCTCCGCAGCGGCTGCCAAAGGAAGCCCTGCAAGAGCCAGGAAAAGGGCCGCGAAAGATGCGAGTGCGGCGGCGATTGGCCGCCGCACCCGTGGTTGGAAAACGCTCATCAGTTGTAGCTCAGCGGCGGCGCGGATTTGTAGCCGAAAGGGTCTGGTCCATCCGCCCAGTTCATCTCGACAATGTGGTCGGCACGGTCAAAGAAGAACGGAAGCGGCAGGGTGTGCAGCTGAATGTTCCGAGGATCTTCCGGGCTACGACGCACCACGACCGCCCACTGATCGTCGATTGTGTCGAGGTGCAAGGTGCCACTCAGCGGCATGGGATATTGCGTAACCCCGGCCACAGCGAACACCGGCTGAACCCCCTCACCATGCGGCATGGCCTCGGCGGAGGCGACGGCATCCACAGGGAGCGTGACGGCGCTGCGGTTTGTGTTGGTGACGATGAAGTTGCTCGTCTGGTCCCAGCCATTCACATAAGGAACGATGTCGATGGGTGTGTTTCCAAAGCCCATCTCACCAATCATCGTGCCCCGCACTTCCGCGCCGTCCTGAAGCTCCGCCAAGGGAATGCGCACGATGGGCGTACACGCATAGACCGCCACCAGTGTTGGCTCGCCATTCAGCTCGGTGATCGTCTGTGTGATGATCGGTGCACGGGTTTCGTACTGGGCATGAACCGCGTGCCAGATCTCGATCGATGAGACACTGATTTCATCGGTGAACGGGTACGCCATCCGGCGAAGCTTTGAACTGAACTCCTCGTTGGAAACACCGGCGACGAAGAGCTCACCGTTATGGTAGTCGATGTCGGTGATCGCCAGCGTGTTCAGAGGTTGACCGAACTCCAGAGTCTCCTCGGTCGGCACCGGCCCAACGCTCATCTCGGAATGCTCGGCGGCGGAAAGGTCCAAGAGCTCAAGCTCACCATTGTTCACCTTGAAGAGCACCGGTTCGGCATCGGGGCCCAAACCGCGGTGAACGGACATGACGATCTGTCCGGTGGGTTTGTGCACCGCCATGTCGTTGATCGTGACCTGGTCGGCGGGCACGCCCAACAGGGCGGCAAGTTCATGGTCAAGGCCGTTGAAAATGGTGCGCCCTTCGAAGGTCTGCGCCCGGCCCAGCTGATAACCGGACTGGTCGTCGAACCCGGCATCGCCAAAATCAAAGGCCCGGACAACGCCCGCACGACCATCGCCGACGAACAGCACGTTGCCGTCATCAAAGGCCAAGGCGCCCGCCGATTGCATGTTGACCGTGTCCGCGTGAGCTGCGGTCGCAAGGCTGAGCGTCGCGGCGCTCGCCAAGAGCGTAAGCTTTCTGAATGTCATTGTGTTCTCCTGTTTGAGACTTGATTGGGGTCAGGCTAACAGTTGCGTTGGAGGCAACTAGATCGAAAAATTCGGCCTTGATGGTCGAAGAGTGAGAACACCATGGGACAGCTTGAAGACTTTCGCTTTTTCATCGCCATCGTTCAGAGCGACGGCATCTCAAAAGCCGCCGATAAGCTCGGCATTGCCAAATCGGCCATCAGCCGGCGCTTGCGGCTCCTTGAAGAGCGCTACGGAACGCAGCTCATCAACCGCGGGCCCGGGCACTTCGATGTGACGGAGACCGGTCAGCAGCTCTATCAGCGCGCCGTTGAGATCGTCGGCAACGCGGATGAGATCGAAGCGGATTTCGCACAGACGGCGATCAGCGCAGCCGGTCCTCTATCGGTCTCCATACCCGACGATTTCGGCCGCGCTTTCCTCACGCCGATGCTGTTGGGTTTTCGTGCCGAGCACCCGGAAATCCAGCTCAACATCGACTTTGATGACAGATATGCCGACCTCGTCACCGAAAGCTACGACCTGGCGATCAGGCTGACCAATGAGCCGCCGGATTCTCTCATTGCAACGCATCTGGGCGTCTGGCGCCACAGGCTCTATGCCTCGGCGGGTTATGTCGAGGCTCATGGCAGCCCGGAATCACTGGATGCTTTGAAAGATCATCCGCTGCTCTCTCATGGCGGGAGCCGACGCGCGGATTGGGATTTTGAGGTGAAGGGCGGAACACGGTCCTTCACCTTCCAGCCATCGTTTTCGTCGAACAGCGGGGCTTTCCTTCTCCAGGTGACGCTCGCCGGTGGGGGTATCGCCCGGTTGCCGGACTTTTTGGCGGCGCCGAAGGTCGCGAGCGGCGAACTGGTCGAAGTCCTTGGCGATGTCGAAATCGCGACCCGCGGAATCTACCTGCTCCGCACACCCGAACGCAGAATGAACCGGCGCGTGCGGTTGTTTGCCGAAGCCGTCCAGAATATCTGCGCTGCAAACTTTGGCTGCTAGTTGGACGATGGCCTTTGGGCGCAACAGGTGGGGGCTGATCCTGGACGTTCACATTGTTCTCCGCGTCGATCCGCCCCTGCCGATGGCGTGACCCATTCGCTTTGCCGCAATGTCTTCCCAACATGTCTTGCCACGCACCATCCTGAATGGGATGGTCGAGATTCGAAACGATCCTCATTCAACCCCAGAACAGCGCGCGACGATGGCAGAAACACCGGCCGACTGGCTCACGCAAGCGCTTGAGCACTGTACCGTTCCTATTGCCGGGGAGGCTGGAGGTTGAGGCCGCTGCGCGCCTATATCGCTGTGGTCGACCGGATGAACTACGGCATCGGCCGGGTCATCATGTTCGGCATCTTTGTCATGATGGCTGTCCTTTTGTGGTCGACGATCAGCAAGTTCTCGGACCAACCGTCGCTTTGGACGCTCGAAGTCGCGCAGTTCGCGATGATCACTTATTTTTTCCTTGGCGGGCCCTACGCCATCCAGATGGGCAGCCATGTGCGCATGGACCTGTTTTATGAGAACTGGTCGATAAAGAAGAAGGCGGCCGTCGATGCCGTCATGGTTTTCTGCCTGGTCTTTTATCTGGGCGTCCTCTTGTGGGGCGGCTTGAGCTCCACCGCCTATTCCCTCGGGTATTGGGGAAGTGAGCCCTTCTCCTTCTTTGCCGGTCTTGTAACAGGCGCCGAGGAGGTGGGGACGCTGGAACGCAGCCGTACGATCTGGCGCCCTTATCTTTGGCCGATCAAGACGATCATGTGTGTGGGCATCCTGTTGATGCTGCTCCAGGCCCTATCGGAGCTTTGCAAGGACATTTTGCGCCTGCGCGGTGAGGCGATCTGATGTCTTACGAGATGCTGGCCCTCACCATGTTCGCCGCGATGATGGTTCTGCTGTTCAGCGGTCAGCGGGTTTTTGGCGCAATCGGCTTTGTGGCCGTGATTGCCGCGCTGTTTCTCTGGGGCGACCGCGGCGGTTTCGATGTGGCCTTCTCGCAATCGATCAAACTGATGCGGTGGTACCCGCTGCTGACCGTGCCGATGTTCGTCTTTATGGGCTACATCCTGTCGGAGAGCCGTATCGCCGACGACCTCTACAAGATGTTCCATGTCTGGATGGGTGGCCTGAAGGGCGGATTGGCGATCGGAACCATCGGGTTGATGGTTCTGATTTCGGCCATGAACGGCCTTTCGGTGGCGGGGATGGCCATCGGGGCCACGATCGCCCTGCCGGAGTTGCTGCGCCGGGGCTATGACAAACGCATGGTGACGGGGGTCGTTCAGGCGGGATCGAGCCTGGGCATCCTGGTGCCGCCATCGGTTGTTCTGGTGCTTTACGCGATGATCGCGCGTCAACCGGTGGGCCAGTTGTGGCTCGCCGGCGTGATACCGGGCCTGATGATGGCTGCGATGTTCATTGCCTATATCGCGATCCGCTGCCGCTGGAACCCATCGCTCGGCCCCGTCCTCTCCGAGG
>JANQJE010000285.1 GCA_028281795.1 Cohaesibacteraceae bacterium
GATTCAAAGTGTTGCACGGGCGATTGAAACACTGCCTGAAAACCCCGCCACAATGTTCGTCGCCGGTGGCGGGGTGCGAAACCACTTCATCATGGACGAACTTGCCCGCACTTTGTCATGCAAAGTCGAGCCCCTGGATGTTCTGGGCGCAAGCGCTGCAATGCTGGAAGCCGAGGCATTCGCCTATCTGGCCGTCCGACATAGCAAAGGTCTGCCGATCAGCTTCCCATCGACCACGGGCGTGCCCAAACCTACCTTGGGCGGCAGGCTTGTTTATCCCGATTAGCGATGGCCAGCGTCAGCGCATGCCGGGGTTCGCGAGACGAAAGTCCAGATACTCGCTGCAACGGCGATCCAGCTCTTCAAGCTTGCCCTCAAAGAAGTGGTTTGCACCTTCGACCGTCTGGTGATCGATGGTGATACCCTTCTGGGTCTTCAACTTGTCGACGAGGGCCTGCACATCTTTTTGCGGAACAACTTTGTCTTCATCGCCATGGATGATCAGACCGGAGGACGGGCAGGGCGCGAGAAACGAGAAATCATGCAAGTTGGCCGGTGGCGCAACGGACATAAACCCGGCGACCTCGGGGCGGCGCATAAGAAGTTGCATGCCGATCCACGCACCGAACGAGAAACCGGCAATCCAGGTGAAACGGGAATCAGGATTGAGGCTCTGTAGCCAGTCAAGCGATCCGGCGGCATCGGCAAGTTCGCCTACGCCATGATCGAAATAGCCCTGGCTGCGGCCGACGCCGCGCGAGTTGAAGCGCAGAACAGAGAAACCGCGATCCACGAACATATAGTAAAGCTGATAGACGATGGGGTTGTTCATCGTCCCGCCGAACTGTGGGTGCGGGTGCAGAATAATAGCAGTTGGTGCGCCCCGTTCAGGGGCAGGATGGAGACGCCCTTCCAGGCGACCGGAGGGACCTTGGTAAATCTGCTCGGGCATGATATTCTTTGTTGCCTTCTATTTTCAACAAATCAGGCCGAGCGCCTTGACGCACGGCCTGCAATGAATTTAGAACCATTCCAAACTTCAACCGCAGGCCCTTGACCCTGTTGGCTGATGGTCAGACAGATGGAAGCAAGCCGCGCCGATGGCTGCGCGAACGCTTGCGCCGTTTGCGGCGCACTTAACACCAAGCGCCTGTCGAAAAACAAGGTTTTTCGCCGCCTGTTCATCGGTTGCCTCGGCTTTTGCCTGTTTCGTTGGTAAACAACAGGTTCAGCGCGCAACATCTTGGCAGGTTATAACTCACCGATTTACTGCGATTACAACGCCACCAGTCCTCTGCGGCCGGCAGCATGCGCAGCAATGCATGCCGCAATGGATGACATCGGTAATCCGTCCTCTATCCATTCGTTCGGTCGGCAGGCGCGCAAAAAGATAGAAGACGCCAGAGCAGGCATTCTGGCTGACCTTGGCTTGCCGGAGTATCGCCTGGCGTTCACGTCTGGCGCCAGCGAAGCGCTGGCCATGGTGCTGACACCTCATACGCAGAATGTGCAAGCAAAGCGCACGACAACACATCTTTTGATTGCCGAGTCGGACCATGTCGCGTCGCTGCATGGACATGGATTTGCCGATAATGCGGTGATCAAGCTGACGGTTGACGCTAGCGGTGTGCTGGACATTGCCACGCTCAAAACCGCCCTTGAGTCCCTACCTGAAGGCACGCAGGCTGTTGTTGCGGTGCATGCGGCCAACAACGAAACCGGCGTGCTGCAGCCCATCGAAGCCATCTCGACGCTGTGTGATCTTCACCAGGCGCTTTTCGTCTGTGATCTGGTCCAGTGGGCTGGACGGTTGCCGCTGAATGATGCGCGCCCTGCGGCAATCATTGTGTCTGCGCACAAGCTTGGCGGGCCGGCAGGCGTCGGTGCACTGATCTACGATCCCATGCGCCTGCACATAACCCGTCCCATGATCCGCGGCGGCGGCCAGGAACGCGGTGCACGCGCAGGAACCGAAAACGCCATTGGCATCACCGGTTTTGCGTCCGCCCTGCACGAAGCTGTCGGAGATATGGAAGCTGAACAGCGCCGGATCTCTGAGCTGCGCGATGTGTTTGAAACAGGATTGCGTGAGTTGCATCCCGATGCATCTGTCTTCGGGCAGGACGTACCAAGACTTGCGAGCACCAGTTGTTTTGCCCTTCCCGGGCAGGAAGCAGCACTCGCTTTAATGCAGCTCGATCTTGACGGCATCGCTGTTTCGTCCGGTTCGGCCTGTTCCAGCGGCAAGGTGAAGGCCAGCCATGTTCTGGCAGCCATGAACATTGGCCCCGAACTCGCGGCCTGCGCTCTACGTGTCAGCTTTGGATTCGCCAGCAAACCGGCAGATGTGGAGCGGCTTTTGGCTTCAATTTCCCGCTGGTCCAGCGCCTCCAAGAAAAACAGCGGGAAAAATGCAAATTTAAGGCGATCTGCCATTGGTAAATCTGCGTAGAGCCTTTATACAGTTTGGAATGATTTTAAGGTGGAGCGTTTTTCCACCGCTTTGAAGACCCAGCGTTGCAAGGAGCCACGCCCGATGCCAGCGGTACAAGAGACCATCGAACAGGTTCGTGAAATCGATGTCGACAAGTACAAATATGGATTCGAAACCGACATCGATATGGAGTTCGCGCCCAAAGGCCTGAATGAAGATATCGTACGTTTCATCTCAGCGAAGAAAGCTGAACCGGACTGGCTGACCGAATGGCGGCTGGATGCCCTCAAGCGCTTTGAAACCATGAAGCGTCCTAAATGGGCGCGTGTGCACTATCCCGAGATCGACCTTCAGGAGCTCTATTACTACGCCGCTCCGAAATCTACGGAAGGCCCGAAGAGCCTGGATGAGGTCGATCCGGAACTTCTGCGGACCTACGAAAAGCTTGGAATCCCGCTCAAGGAGCAGGAGATTCTGGCCGGGGTTCGCAAGATGGATGAACCCTCTCAGTTGGATAACAGTCTGGACTCGCTCTCCGGCAAGGTCGCCGTGGATGCCGTGTTTGACAGCGTTTCGGTCGTCACGACCTTCAAGAAAGAGCTGGCCAAACACGGGATCATCTTCTGTTCGATCTCCGAAGCCGTACATTCGCACCCCGAACTGGTGAAGAAGTATCTCGGGTCCGTCGTACCGGTAACCGACAACTACTATGCGACGCTCAATTCGGCGGTCTTTTCCGACGGCTCGTTCGTCTACATTCCTGAGGGTGTGCGCTGCCCGATGGAGCTTTCGACCTATTTCCGCATCAATGCGGAAAACACCGGCCAGTTCGAGCGCACGCTGATCATCGCCGACAAAGGGTCGTATGTCTCCTATCTGGAAGGTTGTACGGCTCCGATGCGCGATGAGAACCAGCTTCACGCCGCTGTCGTGGAACTGATTGCGCTCGACGATGCGGAGATCAAATACTCCACCGTGCAGAACTGGTACCCCGGCGATGCCGAAGGCAAGGGCGGTATCTACAATTTCGTCACCAAGCGCGGCGACTGCCGGGGCGATCGGTCGAAAATCTCCTGGACGCAGGTTGAAACCGGCTCAGCGATTACATGGAAGTATCCGTCCTGCATCCTGCGAGGGGACGACACGGTTGGAGAGTTCTATTCGATCGCGATTTCCAATGGCCGTCAGCAGGTCGATTCAGGCACCAAGATGATCCATCTGGGCAAGAACACGTCCAGTCGGATCATTGCCAAAGGCATTGCAGCCGGAAAGTCGGACTCGACGTATCGCGGTCTGGTCCAGGTGGCACGCAACGCGAAGAACGCCAGGAATTTCACCCAATGCGACTCGCTTCTGATCGGCGACCGCTGTGGTGCGCACACCATCCCGTACATTGAGTCGAAAAATGCCAAGGCAGTCCTTGAGCATGAGGCAACAACCTCAAAGATTTCCGATGATCAGATGTTCTATTGCCTGCAACGCGGCCTCAATGAGGAAGAGGCGGTGGCGTTGATCGTCAATGGCTTTGTCAAGGATGTGCTGCAGAAGCTTCCGATGGAGTTCATGGTCGAGACGCAGAAGCTTATCGGCATATCGCTCGAAGGATCGGTCGGGTGAGTTTCGATGTGGGATCCATGGCCTGGTACGCCGCGATCTGCGGCGCGCTTGCGGCTCTGGCGCCGGCACTGCGTACGCCCATTCGACGCATCCTTCTGGGCGCGGCGGTTGGCATAATCGCGGCGTCGGGCTTGCCTGCGACACGTGCGCTTTTCGGCTTTTGAGGAGCGCCGCCCGGAATGGAACTTGCTGCGATCATTGCCCGCCAGGTGGCCTTTATCGGTCTGCTCGCCGGGCCAATCATTGTGGTGGTGCTTCTCGGCCGCAAACGCGGCTGGAAACAGACTTACGTTTTCATGATCGTCCTCGGTTGGGCGCTCTTGTTTGTTGGATTGAACGCGATGATGGCCGGCGATGCTGCCGCTTTCATGCTTGATGAAACAAGGACTTGAACATGCTTGAGATCAAAAACCTTCACGCTCGCATTGCCGAGGACGGCACCGAAATTCTCCGTGGTGTCGACCTGACGATCCCCGACGGCGAGGTGCATGCGATCATGGGTCCCAACGGTTCTGGCAAGTCGACTCTGTCCTATGTCATCGCCGGCAAGGAAGACTATGAGATCACCAAAGGTGAGATCCTGCTGGACGGCGAGAACATCCTGGAAATGGAGCCGCATGAGCGCGCCAATGCAGGCCTGTTCCTGGCCTTTCAATATCCGATCGAGATTCCCGGCGTCGCGACAATGACGTTCCTGCGCACAGCGCTTAACGCCAAGCGCAAAGCCGAAGGCCTGGACGAACTGTCCACGCCCGATTTCATGCGGACCGTCAAAGAGAAAGCCTCCGCTCTGAACATCTCCATGGACATGCTGAAACGGCCGCTCAACGTCGGGTTTTCCGGTGGCGAAAAGAAGCGGAACGAAATCATGCAGATGGCGCTTCTTGAACCGAAAATGGGCGTGCTGGACGAGACCGATTCAGGTCTGGATATCGATGCACTGAAGATCGTGGCAGATGGCGTGAACGCGCTGCGCGGCGCAGATCGGTCGTTCCTTGTCATCACCCACTATCAGCGCCTGCTCGATCACATCGTTCCGGATGTCGTGCACGTCCTGTCCGCTGGCAAGATCGTCAAGCGGGGCGATAAGTCGCTCGCACTTGAACTGGAAGCCAAAGGCTATGCCGACATCATTGCAGACGCCGCCTGACAGGCCTGATTCAACCACTGTCCGAAGGGACCAACACGATGAACGTTGAGCTGAAACGCATCCGCACAGCCGCAGAAACGGCGGTTCTGGAGAGCTTTCTGGAGGTCGAAGAGACGCTGCCCGGTAACGCGCAGACTCATGCGGACCGTCGCATGCGGATGGCCCTGTTCGAGCGCGAAGGCCTGCCGCACCGCCGCATCGAGCAGTGGAAATACACCGATCTGCGCACACTGGTACGGGAGATCGCACCGCTCGCAAGTGCTGCGGGCAAAACCGATGTACCGGCACCGACGCTTGATGATGCGCATCAGATCGTTGTCATTGACGGTTTCGTCACCCAAGGTGACACGGGTTTACCGCAGGGTGTCACGCTGACGCCGCTGATGGACGCGCTGGCCGATGGTACCGCCAGCCTCTCGGGTGCCGAGACACCGGATCGCGCCATCGATGCGCTGAATGCGGCCTTTGTCCGCGATGGCTATGTCCTGTCCATTGCCGAAGGCATCTCGGTGGAAACGCCTATCGAGCTCCTATTTCTGCGCTCAACCGATCAGACGTTCAGCCACGCGCGCGCGAACATCATGGTCGGCGAGGCAGCATCGGCAACCATCATCGAACGCCATATCAGTACTGACGGTCAGCCCACGCAATCGAGCACCGTAAGCTCTTACGCCGTGGGCGAGGGGGCCAATCTCGCTGTGCTGCGCGTTCAGAGCGAAGGAAACGAAGCCATCCATCTTGGAGAGATCGCGCTCGATCTCGCTGCCAAATCAGAGACCAGGCTTCTGCATATCGTGGCGGGCGCAAAGACCGCGCGTACCGAGACCCGCGCCGTATTTTCCGGTGAGGGGGCACGTCTTGACGTCGCCGGCGTTACCATGGTGGCCGACCGCCAGCACTCGGACTCCACGCTTTATGTCGATCATCTGGTTCCGCACTGCGACAGCACGGAGACGTTCAAAGCTGTCATTGACGATGCGGCCAAGGCCATTTTCCAGGGCAAGATCGTCGTTGCTCAGGATGCGCAGAAAGTCGACGCACAGATGGCCGTCAACTCTCTGCTGCTTTCCGAAACAGCCGACATGGTAGCCAAGCCGGAGCTTGAAATCTTCGCCGATGATGTCAGTTGCGCACACGGCGCGACATGCGGCGATATCGACGAGGATCTGATGTTCTATCTGCTGGCGCGCGGGATTCCGGTAAATGAAGCGCGCAAGCTCCTGCTGCAGGCATTTCTGTCAGAGGGTGCGGAGATCTTCGAAGACCATCCCTTTGAGCAGTTGGCCTTTGATGCCATTGAGACGTGGCTCACGACGCATGCAGAGCGTTGAATGGTGAGGCCTTTTTGATGAGCTTCGATATCGCGGCCGTTCGCGCGGATTTCCCGGCGCTGTCCATGGAGGTGAACGGCAATCCGTTGGTTTATCTCGACAATGCCGCATCGGCGCAGAAGCCGAACCAGGTCATTGACGGAACGGCAGAGTTCTACCGCACCTCGTATGCAAATGTGCACCGCGGGCTGCATCATCTGTCGACCGCGGCAACGGAAGCGTATGAAGCCGCACGCGGCAAGGTTGCCAAGTTCCTCGGCGCCGCCAACGATGAGGAAATTGTCTTCACGCGCTCGGTCACCGAAGCGCTCAACCTCGTCGCCAACGGCTTGGGACAAGACCTCAAAGAGGGTGATGAAATCATCCTCTCCATCATGGAGCACCACTCAAACATAGTGCCCTGGCACTTCCTTCGGGAATCCAGGGGCGCGGTGATCCGATGGGTGCCTGTGCTGCCTGATGGCAGTTTCGATATGGTTGCCTTCGAGGAGATGGTGAACGAGCGGACACGCATCGTGGCACTGACCCACATGTCCAACGTCCTCGGCACTGTGACACCGGTGCGCGCGATTGCAGACATGCTGGACAATCGCGATGACATTACACTGGTTGTCGATGGAGCCCAGGGTGCTGTCCATATGCCTGTCAATGTTCAGGCGCTTGGCTGCGACTATTATGCGATCACCGGTCACAAGCTGTATGGCCCCTCAGGCATCGGCGCCCTTTGGGGAAAAGCTGAGAAGCTGGCAGATCTGCCACCTTACATGGGCGGTGGTGAAATGATCGATGAGGTTCGCGAAGATGGCGTGACATACGCTCCTCCACCGGGCCGTTTTGAGGCCGGAACACCGCCCATTGCGCAGGCCGTCGGCCTGGGGCTTGCAATCGACTATCTGGAAGGCCTGGGTCGCAATGCAATCAGTGCCCACGAGGCAGAACTGCATAGCTATGCCATGCAGCGCATCCGCGAGATCAACGCCGTCCGGATCATGGGTGAAGCTGAAGGTAAAGGGGCCATCGTCTCGTTTGAGGTCGAGGGAGCTCATGCCCACGATATCTCGACACTGCTGGATCGTTCCGGCGTCGCTGTCAGGGCCGGCACACATTGTGCGCAGCCTCTTCTGAAGTGCTATGGTGTGACGTCGTCATGCCGTGCCTCGTTCGGCCTCTACAACACGCACGAAGAGGTCGACGTCTTCATCGAAGCCTTGAAAAAGGCTCAGAGCTTCTTCACATGAGCTTTCCCTGCTACACTTCATCTTTGGCATGGCAAGCTTTGCGACTGGATGTCCGTCACCATGAATGAGCACGTTACAACACCAGAGACCGCGGCACCGGCTGCAGCACCCAACGAGGCTGAGGTCACGGGGAGTCAGTCGGCGATTCCAGCTGATGAGCTGGAGCGTTTGACGGATGATATCATCGCAGCGCTCAAAACGGTCTATGATCCGGAGATTCCGGTCGACATCTACGAACTTGGCCTGATTTACAAAGTCGACATCGACGACAATCGTAAAGTGTCGATTCACATGACGCTGACGGCGCCGGGATGCCCCGTTGCCGGAGAGATGCCCGGCTGGGTGGAAAACGCTGTGGCGACCGCCCCGGGTGTCTCCGATGTGCAGGTGGAAATGGTATTCGATCCGCCATGGACGCCGGAACGCATGTCCGAAGAGGCGCAAGTGGCTATTGGCTGGTTCTAGAACCCTCTGGGAGTTCGAAATTGAGCTTTTCACTCATCACACTGTCTGACCCCGCTAAGGATCATATTGCCGGCATTCTGGCCGATCATGGTCCGGAGGCTGGATTGCGCCTCACCCTGAAGAAGGGCGGCTGCGCAGGCATGGAATACAAGCTGGATATCGCTGAGACCAAGCCGGACGGCGACGATGCCGTTGAAGAAGGAGCTGCCCGTCTCTTCATCGAGCCGTCGGCCATGCTGTACCTGCTCGGCATGCATGTGGATTATGAAGTGACGAAACTGCGCTCAGGCTTCGTGTTCAAGAATCCCAACGAAGTTTCGGCGTGTGGCTGCGGCGAATCCGTTGAACTGAAGCCAGTCGACGCAGTTCCTGCCCACTAGGCAGAACAAAAACGCGCCGCTATCAGGTCGGCGTATCGATGCTGTTCAACGGGGAAACGAGCCTTTAAGCGGCGTCTTGCTGCTGGTCGAGTTCAGTCTCGGCCACCACGCGGTTGCGCCCGGCATTCTTGGCCGCATAAAGACATTTGTCGGCACGCTCCATCAGCGAGATAACCGAATCCGAAGCGTTCAGCTCTGCGACACCGATGGATATTGTTACACGTCCGAGCGTTTCGCCGGTTGTACGTTTCACCAGCTCCTTACCCATCACTGCCTGGCGAATAGCATTGGCCATATCTTTGGCAGCACCCGCTCTTGTGACTGGCAAAATCACGCAAAACTCTTCGCCGCCATAGCGGCAGGCAATACCACCATTTGGCATCGTCGCTTTGATGGTGCTGGCGACGAGGCGCAATACCTGATCACCCGTTTGATGCCCATGCGTATCATTGAACTTCTTGAAATGGTCGATGTCGCAGACCAGAAGACTGAACGGTTCTCCGGTTGCCTCGGCGGTTACCATTGCCTCGTCCATCGCACGGTCAAAGCGCTTGCGGTTGCCGATACCGGTCAACTGATCGGTCATCGCTTCATAACGCACGGATTCCAGAGCTTCCTTCAAAGCGGCAATTTCCTGCTCGCTGTCCAGGAGCTTACCCGACATCGCCCGGTTGCTCTTACCCACCTCATCGGTCATCGAGATGAGCTTTTTGACGATCGCCTTGATCTTTGTCTTGTCGAGGGTGCCGGAAAGATTTTTCGATGCATACTCCAGCCCATCGGAATAGTTGTCCGTCAGACCGGCGGCTTCATTGATCAGTTCGAGGATTTCCGAAACCTTGCCTGAAAGCTTGCCACCCACCTCATCGACCCGCTCTTCGAACGAGCCAGCGCCGAAAAATTCCTCACGGATCGTTTCAAGGGTCTGCTGGTCGACAACCTGACCGGAACGCAGAATCTCATTGATACGTTTGTTCAAGGCCGGATTGAACCCGGCAGCGTAGGAAAACCAGATTTCATAGTTGGGCGGGAAGGCCGCCAGATCATTGGTTTTGATCTTCGCTATTGCGTGCTCGGCGATTTGATACGTGCGCGCAACGTCATCTGGCAACGTCATGCCAATGGCCCCTTAGACGTGATATCTGTCAGGACGCTCGCATAAAGCCCTTGCCAAGGCGTTAACTGTAACGGTTGCAGTCTACCGCAACGTCACGTTAGGTGAAATCAGGCCACGGCGCGTTTGATGGGGCGCAGAAGGAAAGCCGGTACATAATCCGTCTCACCGAAGGGACGGCGATCGTCCGGCGCATCCTGTTCACCACGTCCACCACGACGACCGCGGCCCCGTTTCGACGCAGATTTTCCTTTGTCCTTGCGGACCTCTGTGTCGGAAGACGCATCCACGGCGGTCTCTTCCGCCGTATCGGGTGCGACATCTGTGGATGATGTCTCGGTGTTCTTGCGGCCACCACGACGACCGCGACGACGTGCCGGTTTGTCCTCGCTTCCACCCTTGGAAGCCTCGACCTCTGCTGTCTCAACCACTTTTGCCGCTTCACCCGCTTCCTCAGCGCGTGGAACAGGTTGGCCGATCATGGCTTCGATGGCTGCAACATATTTGGCGTCGTTCTTGGTAGCTAGCGTGACGGCCGTCCCGGTGCGGCCCGCGCGGCCGGTGCGACCGATCCGATGGACATAGTCCTCGGCATGTGTGGGCACATCGAAGTTGAAGACGTGGCTCACGGCCGGGATGTCGAGACCGCGCGCCGCGACATCCGATGCGACGAGCAACGTCAACTCGTTGTTGCGAAACGCATCCAG
>JANQJE010000040.1 GCA_028281795.1 Cohaesibacteraceae bacterium
GCACGACCTTGTTGACGTCGCCCTTAACGGCCATGGCATTCACTCCACTCCAAGAAACACAGATGGCTTGCGTTTAAGCGCGCCGTCTTCGCGCCGCAAGCACAGAGTATGGTCAATCTCTTGAGATTGCTGCCTAACCGGCCGACAGCGCCAAAAACCAGAACACCACAAGCAGCACGAAAAGCTGCAACATGTTCATCCGTACGCTCCAGGCATGCATCATGTCGTAGGCACCTTTGGCAACGGTCGAGCCGCGCCGCACCTCCTCGCCCAATGCATTGATGCGCGGCATCATCACCTGCCGCGCAAAGACAAAGCCGCCAGCGATCACCACCAGGACAATACCGGCAGTAACATTGATGAGAAAAGCAGGCACCGCCGCCAAAACGGAGGTGATGGCCAAAACCAGATAATAGACAGGGAACAGTGCGCGGGTCACGGTACCGGCGCGATCCTTGTCGAGCACTTTGTGGACGACCGGCGCAACACCCAGTCCAAAAAAGACCATCACGCCCAGCGTCATGGCGGCAAAGAACAACGCCGTATAAAGTGCCATGTCGGCAAGAAACTGAGGATCCATGGGTCGTCCTTTCGACCGGTAAGGAAGGGTTAGCTACCTGGCCTGCGGTATTGAAGAAAACCGGCGTTGTGACCGACTTTATCGTAGAGCACGCGCCCTGCTTTGTTCGTCTCATGGGTGTGCCAATAGACGCGGCTTGCGCCCATCTCATCGGCCATGCCGTAGACATGCTCGATCAAAGCCCGCCCAATGCCTTGTCCACGCGCCTGCGGCACGGTGAACAGATCTTCCAGATAGATGTACCAGCCATCGGTCCAGGTGGCGCGATGTTTCACACAGTGAACGATGCCCAGAAGCGCCTCATCGGCGAACGCACCCATCGCATACATTGGTTCGTCAGGATCATGGAAGCGGTTCCACGTCACCTGACTCACCGCATCGTCCAATCTCGCACCGTAGAAGGTCAGATATCCCTGCCAAAGCGGCAGCCAGGCTTCGTGATCATGAGGACTCAAAAGTCGAATGAAAAAAGGCTGGCGCGTTGGGCTTGAAGTGGTCACAACAACTTGCTCTGCATGATCGGACAAAGGCCACATAGGACGCACACCGCCGCTATGGCAACACCCTCTACCGCCCCTGAAGAACGCTCGCATGCAAGCTACGCCAAACAGCTGGCGCTGATTGTGGCGGCTGTTGTGGTGGCGCGGCTCATTGTGCTGGCACTGAACCCGCTCGATCTCTTCTATGACGAGGCACAGTACTGGTTCTGGGGGCAAAATCCCGCGCTTGGCTACTTTTCCAAACCGCCATTGATTGGCTGGTTGATTGCCGCGTTCACAGCGGTCTGCGGCAACAGCGAAGCGTGCATCCGATCGGCAGCACCGATCTTCCACGGCGCAACGACAATGGTGATCTTCGCCGTGGGGGCATTGCTCTACTCCGCGCGTACCGGCTTCTATGCCGGTCTAGCCTACCTTGTTTCCATCGGCGTATCAGCTTCGTCTTTGCTGATTTCAACCGACGTACCGCTCCTGCTCTGCTGGGCAGCCGGACTGTGGTGCCTAGTGCGCTACACACAAACGCCAAGTCTTTCCTTTGCTCTGGGATTTGGTGTGGCGATAGCCATCGGCCTCAATGCGAAATACGCGATGATCTATTTCCCGCTGTGCCTGCTCGCCTATCTGGCGCTCACCAGCCAAACCCGCCCGCTATTAAAACGGATCGACCTCTGGCTGGGTCTTGCGGTCGGGCTGCTCGGCTTTCTGCCGAACCTTATCTGGAACGCGCAACATGGTTTCATCACCTTCGGTCACACCGGCGAGAACATCACCGGTAGCGGGTTTTCGCTGAATCCGTTGAGTTTGCTGGAGTTTTTTGGAAGCCAGTTCGGTGTTGCCGGGCCGATCCTTTTCGGCGCGATCATCGTCGCACTTGTCAAGGGATGGTGCAGTGACAAGCCTGACGCCGACCGGCTTCTGTTGTTCTTCAGCCTGCCAATATTGGGACTGCTGAGCCTTCAGGCTCTGCAAACGAGCGCCAACTACAATTGGGCAGCCACGGCCTTTCCGGCTTTGATCCTTGTCACAACGGCCATTCTGCTGGACCGCATGCGCTGGAAATGGGTGCGTTGGAACCTCATCACCTGTGCGGCTTTTGCTGTGCTTCTGTCCATGGCAGCCATCGCCATGCTGGCCGTCAGGCCGGACCATCCCATCGTCTCGCAAACCAACCTTGAAGACATGTTCGGCTGGGCCGAACATGCCGATGAGCTCGCCGAGCGACTTGATAGAATCGAGCCTGACACCATCGTCATGGTGGGCCGTCGCTACGCGGCTGGGTTTTCCTATTATCTGCGCGATCGCAATGAGATGATGAAAGCCTTCCGCAGCGAAGGGGCGCCAGCACGCAACCATTTTGAGTTCGTCGCACCCTGGAGCGAACCGGCAGCAGGCGAACGCGCCGTGATCATTTCACCGGGCAATATCAGCCCATTGAATGGCGCGCGGCTTGTCGGGGTAGTGGAAGCAGGCGATGGCGCCGCACCCTTTCGCTCCAACAGCTATCTGTTTCTGGCCGTTGGAAGAGAACAGTAAGTGCCTTTTCGGGTGGCGCTCTGATCCAGAGCCGCGTTAAATGGCAGCATGTTGGATGCGATCCCATCACTGGGCACACTTGCTGCCTTCTCGCTTGCCGCCATTGCGCTGACCCTGACCCCTGGACCGGACATGACGCTGTTTCTCGGGCAAACCGTTGCCAATGGCAGGCGCGCCGGCTTTGCCTCTATGCTCGGCGCTTCAAGCGGTATCGTCGTGCACTCGCTGGCAGCGGCAATTGGCCTGTCGGCGCTGATTGCTGCGTCTCCCGAAGCCTTCGAGGTGCTCAAATGGGTGGGCGCGGCCTACCTGGCGTACCTCGCCTATGAGGTCCTGCGTCACGGCTCCGGCCTTACCGGCGACGGGCCAGCCAGATCGTCCTCGCTGAAACGGGCCTATATGAAAGGCCTGACCATCAACCTTCTGAACCCGAAGATCATCCTTTTCTTCGTGACCTTCCTGCCGCAGTTCGTCTCGCCCGATGATCCCCATGCGTCGGGCAAACTGATGTTCCTTGGGCTGTTCTTCCTGGCAATTGCGATCCCGATGGTCATCCCGATGATTCTGGGCGCGGAACGCATTTCGGGCTTCCTGCGCCGCTCGAAACGGGCAACACGGATCTTCGATTGGCTGTTTGCCGGCGTGATGGGCGGTTTTGCGCTTAAGCTTCTGGCGACTCAGGCTCGATAGATGACGCTCTGGCGGGATAGCGACGCTCGCGATAAGCACCTGCCGATCGTCCAGCAACCAGCCAGTAGACACACCCGCCGACAATGCCTGTTGCCGCCGCAATAACGAGACGCCGGTCGGTCAAACCCACATCCGCCCCTATCGCGACAAGACCGTGATAAAGCGCCACGGCCATACCTCCTATAGCGTAGACAAGAACGCCACGAATCCGAAAGGCTTCGGTGATGATGATCAATGCCCCGAAGGGTAGAAGGGCGGAATAAGCGGCGGCAAGCACTGCGAGAATGGCCGTTCCGATGAAAGCAGCTTCATAGGCAGCATCGCCCTCGAGCCCGCGGTAAAGTGCAAAAGTGCCCACCAGACCGGCAATCAGGACAGCAGCGAGAAACCCAAACGAGCAAACCAGAAGACGCAAGAACACAAGCGTGAAAGAGATGCGTCCGGCACGCGCATCAGGCTCGGCGTTTTCAGCCATGGCCCGATGCGGCCAGATGCGCAGCATCGTGCGGGTCCGGCTCTTCGCCGGCAAGCGCAGCGCTCATCGCACGCTTCTTCCAGGCCGGGATACGTTCGGACTCGGACTTCAGCTGTCCGCAAGCGGCCAGAATATCCCGCCCCCGCGGCGTGCGCACCGGTGAGGCATAGCCTGCGCGGTTGACCACATCGGCAAACCGCTCGATCTGATCCCAGTCCGAGCATTCGTACTGCGTACCAGGCCAGGGATTGAACGGAATAAGATTGATCTTGGCCGGAATGCCCTTCAGCAGACGCACCAGTTCTTTGGCCTCCGAAAGCGAGT
>JANQJE010000061.1 GCA_028281795.1 Cohaesibacteraceae bacterium
CTCATCCAGAGGAGTATCCGATGCGGATCATATCTAAGCGTCAGCTAAAGGAGCTGGTTCTGTATTCTCCCCAACACATCGCGCGCCTGGAAGCGGCGGGGCAATTCCCCAAGCGGGTCAAGCTCGGCAACAACCGGGTCGGATGGATTGAACAGGAGGTGCTGGATTGGCTTCAGGAGCGGATTGACGCCCGCGATACGACCACCTGACACTCCCCTTGTGGAGCAGGGTGACCGGGCTATGCACGCCCGGTCACCTGTTTTGTTGGCAGGTATGTTGGCCTCTACGCGCAGGGCAGTGCGAAGGTGTGGTCGAGTTTACAACCGGTGAATTTGAACGCTGCGCCTATTCTGACAAGGCACGGGTCGTAGACTGGCTGGAACGGTTTCGATCATCACGCTAGCGAGTTCCGCAAGAGATCACCGTTTTTCAAGCCGCTTGTTGAAGCCGCCGCCGTGCCAGATCGAAGTACGTCGCATCAAGCTCAATGCCGATGAAGCGGCGGCCTAGCTCCCAGGCGGCGACCCCGGTGCTGCCCGAACCCATGAAGGGGTCAAGAACCAGATCACCGGGCGTGGTGGCGTGCTCAATCAATGTCTTCAACAAATCCACCGGCTTCTCGTGCGGATGCGTGGGCCGGGGGATGCGTTTGCTGACCAGCACGTTGGCCAGCGAGCGACTGGTGTATGTGGGCCGTCCCTTCTCCAGAACCAAGATCAGTTCGTAGCGCTTCCGAAAACCACGGCCGAGCGCCATATCGCGCTTGTCCCATACAACCACGTCGCGGATTTTGAAGTTGGTGTACCGAGCGATGAAGCCTTCGACAAACGGCAGCTGACGCATGTTGATGAAGCACAAGCAAACCCGGTTCAGCTTCAGCACACGATAGCAGGCTGCGATCGCTGACAGCGCGACCAGAGGATGCTCATCGCCGAGGATGGCCCGCTTGGCCCGGCCATAGGTCTCCCGGTTCCCATAAGGCGGATCGGTCAGCACCAGGTCAACGCTGCGGTCGGGCAGACTGCCCATCAGGCTAAGGCAACAGCCGTGTTGAATATCTATCATGGTGTTCTCCGTGGCTTTGAGAACACTTCATCTGTCAGCCGAGATGGGGGTCGTAAACGAGCGGTATGGGCCGCTTTGAGCGGCGGCGAGATACTATCCGACGCGCCGCGCAGGCATCACAAATTGTTGCAGATTTGCCAGCTGCGGTGCCTCACGCCAACGAACCAACAGCCCCGGCCGCATAGTCTCCGCCGCCCGCTTCGTCAAAGGCGCTCCAATAGTGGTCATCACCAACAATGATGAAGTCCAGAAGGTCCAGCGCCTCCATCGGAGCCGCGTATTCTTCCAGCATCGCCAGTGTCCGTCGATCTTCGTTGCTCGGCGTCGGGTCACCCTTGGGGTGATTGTGAATGAGGATCATGTACCGGGCGCGCAACGCGTAGGCGCGTCCGAAGAGGTCCTGGGTGCTCAGCGTCGCCATGGACGCACAGCCCGTTGAGTGGACATCGTAGATGCCGGTCAGATCGGCAAGGAGATAGACCACCAGCAGCGTCTCGCTGGCACGGTCCTTGATGGACCCGAAGACGGAGAACACATCCGCTGCGTTCCCAAGCGGTCGGTTGAGTGGGTTTTTGAAGTCGCCGTCGGTGAGCCGGATGTCGAGCTGTTTCACCGCCTCATCATACCACAGGAAGCGGCCGACCGATGGCGCCGGTCGGCCGCTGGTGATCAGGCGGTTTGGCGCTGGTCGCCGCGCTCATCGGCCAGGCGGCGCGTGGCCAACTCAAAGTATGTCGGGTCCAGCTCGATGCCGATGAAGCGGCGGCCAAGCTGGTTGGCCATCTTGCCGGTGGTGCCCGATCCCATGAACGGATCGAGCACGGTGTGACCCCGATTGCTCCATGACAGGATATGGTCGCGGGCCAGTTGCTCGGGGAAGGTGGCCGGATGTTCATAGCCAAGTTGGTCGGTGTGCGACTTGCCGCCACCGGTGTTGATATCCCAGACATTGAAGCGGACGCCGTGTGGCTTGATGACCACGCCTTCAACGCGCCTCTTCGGGGTCAGGTTGACGAGCCGACCATCCGGCAGCCGTTCGCCAAAGTGTCGCTTGCGTTCGCCCGCCGTCTTGTTGGCCCGGTCACGCAAGGGATTGAAGATCGGCGTGCCCTTGCTCCAGACGAACATGTATTCGAAGGTGTTGTAGTAGCGGGTGGTTTCAGGGAAATGCACCGAGGGCTTCTTCCAGATCATGGTGTCATGCAGGCGAAAGCCGCACCGCTTAGCAAACAGGGCCTGCCGGAACGACGTCCCGGTCTCGCTGCCCTTGATGGTCTGGTCCGACACCACCCAGACGACCACACCGCCCGGCCGGGTGACACGGTAGAGCTGTTTGATACAGGCCTTCCAGACCGCGTCACCCCAGTTGTCAGCGACGCCATTATAGTTGCGAAGCTGGTCGTAGGGCGGCGAGGTGACGGTGAGCTGGACGCGGGCGGGCGGCAGCGTCTTTAAGACCTCGGCGCAGTCGCCAAGGTGGAGTTCGATCTGAGACATGGTGTCCTCCATGGTTGGTGAGGACTGTTCAGATTTCACACCAATGGGAGGCTGTACACGAGCGATATGCGTCGGTGTGCGGCCGGGCGAGATGCTACCGGTTGCTATGCGAACTCTTCACATTTTGTTTCAGCGGACAGCAGCGGCGATGGTGTGCCGGTGGATAGGCTGGAGAACACAGTATCCCCCAAGGCTTCCCCATCACGGAGGCGAAATAGTGTGTGGTTTCAATGCTGATGCTGTTTTTGGAGGAATGGGAGATGACCAGTAATCAGGGAGATCAACGTCCAGATTGACGTTGCGGCAGCGGCGGTATTGCTGTTCATTCTCGTCTAGCAATAGGGGGATGAAATGAATCTGCTGCTCAAACGAAGTCAAAACGCCAGCGCCTGGTTTTCGTTGGTGCCGTTGCGGATCGGTAAGGGGGTGATATTCCAGCTTCACGCCGAACTGGAGTTGGATACCGAAGAATTCGCTCTGCTGCATCAATACCGGTTTGCCGACACCCATCTGGTGGTCAGCGACCCGATGGATGATCTGCGCCGGGCCTTCCGCCCAGCCCTGTTCTTGGGTCTCCTCGGCTTTGTGGTGGTTTGGATCGTCGCCAACGTGATGACGGCCATCCCGGCGGCGTTCTTGGTCACCTTGGTTATGACGGTTGTCTATTTCCGCACCCTGCGGGAGCAGATCAAGGTGTCCGATCTCACCGAAGGAGGTCGCACCTTCTATTGCGACAGCATCATCGCCCTCATTCACAAGGAGGCCTATCTGGAGTTCATCTCCGGCTACCTGCGCCAGGTCTTGGAGAGCGCCAAGCACTGGGATGATCGGGAAGCGATAGCCATACCGCCGCTCGACAAAGCAGCCGCCAAGGAAGCGGTACTGAAGACGCGCGTCTTCCATGTTTAAGGAACTCTATCGCGGGTGGGGCGTGCGCGCTGGCGCAGCCCGGCGCGTCAAACAGTCAATCCATCGTTTCGGCCTCTCGCGCGAAGCCCGGGCCGTGGCGGCGTTGGCTGACGAGGTCGCCGCACAATGCTCTGAGCTGGTGCTGGATCGGCCGGAGGGCCGACGGCATCTGGCCGAAGCCTTGGCGAGCGACATCATCGCGCAACTGAATGACAACGGTGACGAAGCGGAGGCAACGCCGCTCTTTCTGCCGCTCGTGAACTGCCTGCTGGCGCTGATAGAGAGCGAAGCCTGGTTTGCCATGCCAGGCGATCCGGCCACCAGCGAGCCGCTGACCCGCTCGGAGCTGTGGGCGATTGAGGATGGGCTGAAGCGTACCGCCGCCATCGTGGCCGCCTTTGACAACACCATGGAGACGGTGGTGGCGCTCTTTGTCATCATGCTGCGCCCGATCACGGCCGAGGTGCCAGCTTTGGTTCAAAGCTACGAAACAGCTCCCGGCGATATTCCCTTCACCACGCCCTTGGCGCGTGTTGTTCATGAACTGCCCGAGGTGGTGAAGGGCATGGTCCAATATCCCTTCGTGCCGGAGCTTGATGAGCACGATCTTTTGCGGACGCTGCGGGAGCGGCTGCAATACAATCTGATCCTGGCCTCCGGCGGCACCCCGGCCGATCCGCGCGCCGTGGAGAAGGCCAACCGCTTTCCGAGCAAGGCCCCGGCCATGCCACCGGAGCAACTGCTGGACGCTTATCTCATGGGCACGCCATTGCATGCCCTGTTTGACGTTTCGGTGCCGATTACCATCCCACAGGCGACGCGCTTTGAGCATCAAAGCATCATGGCGGGGAGCGGCCACGGCAAGACCCAGACGCTGCAACATTTCCTGCTGCATGATCTGGAAGCGGTGGCACGGGGCGAGGCCTCGGTGGTGGTGATCGACAGCCAGAGCGACCTCATCAACACCATCTCCGGCCTGTCGCTGTTCGCGCCCGGAGAGCCGCTCCATGACCGGCTGGTGCTGATTGACCCCACCGATGTGGAATGGCCGGTGGCGCTCAACCTGTTTGATTTCGGGTTGGACCGGATTGACCAGTATTCGCCCCTGGATCGAGAACGGCTGATCAACGGCGTTTTGGAGCTATACGACTTCGTGCTCGGCTCGCTTCTGGACGCCGGGATGACCCAGAAGCAGTCGGTCATCTTCCGGTACATCACGCGCCTTTTGATGCACATTCCCGACGCCACCATCCATACTTTCCGCGAATTATTGGAGGATGGCGGGTTGGAGCCACACCGCGCCTATGTGGCGGAACTGACCGGCACGGCGCGGGCCTTCTTTGAGAGCGAATTTGAAAGCCGTGAGTTTGTTGCTACCCGCAGGCAGGTGCTCCGCCGTCTCTACGGCATCCTGGAGAACCAAACCTTTGAGCGGATGTTCAGCCACCCCAAGAGCAAGCTGGACCTCTTCGCCGAAATGAACGCGGGCAAGATCATCCTGGTCAACACCGCCAAAGACCTGCTGAAAGAGAACGGCACCGAAATCTTCGGCCGCTTCTTCATCGCCATGATCGCCCAAGCCGCCCAGGAGCGCGCCGTGCTGCCACCAGAGCAGCGTCTGCCCACCTTTGTCTATGTGGACGAAGCGAGCGACTATTTTGACCGCACCCTGGCGGTGATCCTGAGCCAAGCCCGCAAGCAGAAGGTCGGTATCATCGCGGCCAACCAATATCTCGGCCAGATGGACACCAAGCTCGCCGAGGCGATGGCCGCCAACACCGCCATCAAGTTCGCCGGTGGCGTCTCGGCCAAGGACGCCCGCGCCATGGCCGGTGACCTGCGAGCCGACGCCAGCTTCATTGAAGGACAGGACAGACTGTCCTTCGCGGCCTTCATCCGGGGCACCACCAAACGCGCGGTATCGGTGTCCATTGAAGCCGGACAGATGGAAGTCCTGCCGCGCCTCAGCGCCGAGGAACAACGGGCGCAACGCGAGGCGATGCGCGCGGCCTATGCGGTGCATTATTCGGAGATCGGGCCGCAGGCGGAGAAACCGGAAGCCGAGAAAGCCGATGAGCCGGACGACCCACCGGAGGATGACGAGCCGGACACCGGGGAGCCGATGCGGTGGGAGTAGGGGAGGCCAAGATACCTTCAATAGGGCCTGCGCCCATTTGAAATCGGGATGAAGACGTATGACTGGAGTAGACAGCAATTTGGAACTCTCGCGCCACTTCTTTGACACTGGTACCATCACGGGTTTGCAGTCTCGTCGGGCACTTCCGATATTGGTCCGACAAGCGCGGACCAGGCACCCGATAACCTATGGCGATCTGGCTAGGGAGATCGAATCACATCACCGGCCGATCCAGCGCTATGCCGGACACATCGGCAGCGCGATACGCGAACTGGGTGCATTAGATAGCTGGCGTAACCGTCGACCGCCACCCATCCAAGTATTGATCATAAACAAGAGAACGGGCTTGCCCAGCAAAGGAGTGGATTCGTTCTTGCAGCCTGACTTTCGATCGAAAGAACGGGCCATTGGACGGGGCGCGGCACTCGCACCCTACTTCGAGGAGATCTTCGCATACCCGAATTGGGAAGAGGTGATGGCTGTGTTCTCGATGAAATCGGCATCGACTGCGGTTGATGAATTGAACCTGATTGCAGCGCGAGGTGGTGGTGTTGGTGGCGAGGGTCTAGCACACCGTGCTCTGAAGGAACACGTTGCCGCCAATCCGAACATCGTTGGCCTCGGCAAGCGACATCCATTGGGCAAGAAAGAGTACGCGTTGGCATCCGGTGACGCAGTCGATGTCGTCTTTGAGCACAATAGGCACACGACGGCCGTGGAGGTGAAGTCACACACCTCAAATGAGGCGGACATCGTCCGTGGCATCTATCAATGCATTAAGTACCGAGCGGTTTTGCAGGCGCAATCTGCGGTCAGTCAAGACCACTATAGCGTAGAAGTGGCGCTGGTGCTGGGCGCTGCCATGCCAAGGTGTATCCGACGCCTAGCAGTGGCTCACGGCGTAAGGTTTGTTGAAAACGTCAAACCCTGAACAACGACGAAGACGGTTAGTTCCGATTTAGACCGCTCTCGCGGTCTCGCGTTAGAAGGACATCCTTCCAATGGTTTTCGCGAGCTATAACTTCGTGATCAGGGGTGCGAACATCTAGGCTTTCAAGCAGAGCAAAACGGAATCCTTTTCGGCAATACTCAAGCCCACGGCCCGCAAGCAACTCTTCCATGCCCTGATTTCCGCCATGGCCTAGACGGATGTAACTTACCCAGCGTGACCAGATGCCTTCATTTCCAGAGGCCGACCCCACATAGCGTCGCCCCGAGGTAACATCGGTAATGAGATACACGCCCTTGATGCTGCTTAACGCAGTCGCCCAATCGGTCCTGGCATTGTCGACAAGAACTTCAAGCTCCTCAAAAGAAACGTGGAGAAGATGGAAGCCGGGGAACGGTCGGCCCGAATAAGGATCGGGCAGAACTTCGGAAACTACAAATTCGGAGTAATGGCTTTCAAGATTCGCCCGAGTGGTGCGCTTGCGATGTACTCGGTGCAACTTCATGCGGCCTATGAGGGCGGCCAAATCATCACTTAGCTCAACATTGTAGTATGGGCGTATCGAACCGTCGGCCTGAATACGGTCGGCAAGGCCAGTGACGCTCCAAATCCCGCCGAACATCCAGACATCTTGGGCATCCGGCATCTGTGCTAAACTAAAAATGTACGGCCGGTTGAAATCATTGCGGTTCGGATACCATTCTTGCCACTCCTTCCAATCTTCGATGCTCCGGGAAAGGACATTGAGCGGCTGCTCGTCCTGGTTCCATCGCGCAAAGTGGGCCTTATAGTCCCGAACCTGATCCGGTTTCCATAGATCGGAAAGCTGAACATTCATCGCGCACTCTCAGCTCTTTCATACATTGGCGACCAATCCATACGGTTGAAGCTCAATGTCACTTCCCGTTTGTACTCTGTACAATTCCTCATTCTACTACCCTTGACGACAGTCAACCATGCCTCGCACAACGTGCGACCTGATTCAAAACGTTACCTGTTTCCAACACCACTCATAGACCCGCACACCTTCACATCGTTGACCATACCGCACGTTGACGCCGAGCGCGGTGCGCTGCTTCTGCTCCTCCCAGGAGGCGCAGATGCCAACAGAACAACCGTGTCGCCGCTCCCGTTTCAAGCGAACGCCGACCGGCAAGCGCGTGTCGCTCGGTGCTCGTGATCTTCAGATACTGGGGTGGCTCTATCGCCACCGCTATCTGTCATCTAGCCAGTTGATCGCGGCTGTTAAGCCGCGCTCGGAGAAGCGCTTCATTGAGCGCTTGGGCGATCTGTTCCATGAGACTGGCCTGATCAACCGGCCGTCCGCGCAATGGCATCGGTTTGACGCCCGTTACCGTCCCCTGACCTACGAACTGACCGCCGCCGGTGAGCAGCTTCTCGATCAGCAGGACGCCCTGCCGCCGCGTGCCACCACCCTGTCGCGCCGGACAGGAATCGGGCAGTTTGAGCACGCCGTCATGATCGTTGATGCGCTGTTCACAGTGGAGCTGATGACCAGAACGACGTCCGGCCAGCGGTTCGTGCCGGTGGATGAGATTTTGGACCGTGCGCCGGAAGCCACCCGCCTGGCTCCGAACCCGTTGGCCGTGCCGGTGACGTTGCAGCCATGCCCAGAATTGCCGAACCTCAAACGCTCCTGGCATACACATATCATACCCGATGGCCTCTATGGCATTGAGTATCTCGCGGACGGTGAGAAACGCTACCGCTTCTGGGCGTTGGAGTGTGAGCGGACGACACCTGCCCGACGATCCAATCACCGTCTGTCCAGCGTGGCCCGCAAACGGGCTGCCTATGACGCCCTGATTACCTCAAAAGCATACCGTGACCACTGGGGCATTCCGAACCTGAAGCTTCATTTGGTAGAGGCCAGCAAGACGGAGCGCGACGGGCCATAGCTATGTGGCTGTCTACCGATACACCGCCGCACAGTCGCCGACGTTCCCGGCCCGATCCTGGGAGACGATGCGGTACTGAAGGTCTGGTCGGTCGCGTAATGGAATGGCCTGGATGGCGGCTTTCAGGCCGCCCGGCGGGGTGATGATGAACTGCCATTTGTGAAACGGCTTGGTGGCTTCGCTGACCCGCTGGGTATGGAAACGAACCAGCAGTTCACCCGAGCCGGTGGCGCGACACTTGATCCTGATGGGATAGATTTCGCGCTTGAACACACGCCGCACATAGTCGCCGGCTTCGGTGCTGGCGAGCCAGGGCGTGGTGTCGGCAAAGGCGGCCCTTTCTGTCATTGGAACAGTCACCGCAATCAGAGCCGCAGCCGCCGCCAGTCGGATCACTCTGCGGTGGCGGCATTGTTCAGAGCGGCGCATTCAGCCGACCTCCGCCGGTCCCTGACCGATGAGGAATGTCGCAGCGCTGCCCGACCACGCCTCACCTGGCTGATCATCCGCGTAGACAAAGGGGGCTGGTTCCGTGGACGCAGCCGCGCGCGCCATCGCCGAAACATCATCACCGTCAAAGGCCGAGCCATCGGCGACCTCGATCGGTGTGAAACTGTTCCCCGACGACGGTATGGCGGCCGAGCCAGCCACGATGGCGTCGTAGAGATCATTCACCGCGTCACCGATGCCGCCAAGGTCCGCATCGGCAACGATCTTGAGCAGAGCGGCAAAGCCGACCACGGCCGCACCATGAATGCCGGGTATCCCCAGTTCAGCGGCACGGGCGGTGTAGAAATCCTGCTGGCTGACGAAATAGTTCTGCCCGGCAGCGGTCTGCGAAGCCGCCGGAACCAGCGCCTGGTAGACCGACACCAGCTTGGCGCCAAGCGTGCCGTCAGGGGCCAGGCTGGTGAAGGCGGCCCGAGCCTCGGCACTGCCTTGGTAGAGCGCGTTGGCGAGGTTGATGTAGATGTTCTCGGCGTTGAACACCGGCCCCGGCCCGGCGCCGTAATTGGTGGTGATGTTGTTTTGAATGAGAAACTGGAAACCGGCTTCGTTCGGCACCCCGCCAAGCAGCAATTCATGGGTGGCGGCCAGCCCCTTGGCCGTGTCGGCGTGAGTGGTGAAGAGTTGGACGAGCGGTGACGGCGTGTCGTTGAAGGGCTGGATGGTGCCGTCCGGCAACAGCTCAAAGACACCATCGGAAAACTGCAACCGCTCGATCCCGGTCAATTGGTCGATGCCTTCGCCGCTGCTGGTGGCGTTAACAGTGATGACGCCACCAGCAGCGGTGATCGTAACGGCGGTGGAGGCGGCGTTGTATACGGCGACATCACCGCCACCGGTCCCGCCATTGATGGTGTCATTGCCCGCACCACCGGTGAGCTGATTGTCGGCAGCATTGCCGGTCAGTGTGTCATTGCCGGACCCGCCAATGGCGTTCTCTATGACTGCGCCAAACGCGATGCCAACCGTCTCGGTGATGGTGGTTTGGCCCTGGGCGACAAAGGCCGTGATGACACTGCCAACGTCACTGTATGAGCCGGGTGTCAGGTTGATGGTGGCGGCTTTGCTGTTGCCCGCCACCGAGATCGTGTCGTTGCCGCCCGCATCCCAGATCGTTTCGTGATAGGTCTGTTGCTGGCTGAACGTGTATGTATCGTTGCCGGTGGCGTGGCTCTGGTTCGCGCCATAGAGCCACTGCGCCGCCCACACATCCAGCACCATCGGGGTTGTTGGCCAGTAGCTGAGGCCGCCTTGATTGACCGCGCCGTCACCTACCGTAGCGCCCGGCACCACCGAATAGCTCATGATGGTTTGGGTGCGATAGTTTTGCTCCGGTGGCAGAATGGCGCCGTCCAGCCCGGCATTGATTGTCACGTCTTGAAGATTGAACACTGAGTGCCCGATCTCGTGGAGCATCGTGGTGAAGTGGTGGGAGACGCCGGGCACGAACAGGGCTGGATCTTGGACATATTCCGCTGAGAGAAATATATCGCCGATGACAGCCGGATTGGGCCACGAAGGTGGAACGGCCTCGGCGGTGGAATTGATCGGTGGCTGAAAACTGGGGTTGGACAGTGACAGGCCAACGCGAACATCGCCGACGTTGGACCCGATCTCCGCCTGTTCGGTGAGCGTCACATCGGCATAACGCGACCAGACCGCAAAGGCATCACGGATGTGATCCTTGACCTGATCAGGTATCGTTCCGATTGAACTGATGTAGGTCTCCCCGTAACCAGGGGGAAACCAAGCCTCCGCTTCAAAGAAGCTGTACGTGACGGCGGCGCCGGTTCCAATGCCGCCACCCCATTTGCCAATCGTATCGCCCGCGAAGAACGCCCTATCCTCAAATGGCAGGAAGAAAGACTCTTGGGTAACGAAGAGAGCATCCAGAACTGGATCGCCGGTGGTGCCGATGGTGAAGGTGGAGACCTGCGTCATGGTGCGTCCCTGTATCTAACCGTCGTCAGTCCTGATCTAGGTCGCCTGAACGATGCCACGCTGACATTGCGGCGGATGAGTCCGAGACCGTTGAAGCCAGTGGGGCCGATCCACAGTCAAAGATGGTGTTGGTGCTCCCGTTGGCGCATTGATCAACCGACGCTGGCCGGGAACCGCGCACCACGCCCGTTAATCAGCACATAGCCGTTGCGGGTGCGTTCGTAGCGGTCACAGCGCGACGACCCGTTGGTGAACTGCACGCAGACCTGATTGTTGCGGAAGGTGTATCGTCCGCGCCAGGTGCGGCTATCACGATATTCATACCGCCCATCAGCAAAGTAGGTGACCTGGCTCTCTCCGCCGAAATCGACCGTCTGGCCCACCAACAACTGACGCAATTCGTTGGTGTTCAGCACACCGAGCCGGCCGTTGTTGGAACCGGTGTCGGGCGTGGTCGTGCAGGCAGCCACCACAACAGCCAGCCCCGCCACGGCGATATGCGGTATCAGCTTCACCGTTTTGTCCTCCCGATTATGGCCTTGGCCACCCTCACCGCCGACAGTTCTGCACCCGGTAGTGAATCTTGTCGCGCGAGGTGCCGGTTCGGATCAGTTCACAGTTGAAGCGTTGTCCGGCGGCACGTGCTCGTTTCAGATATTCCTGCTCATCGTCCGACCGCTTGACGGTGCTGCGGATCACGAAATCACCGGGACGGCTGGCCTTGGCGCATTTGCCGTTGGCGTACTCGCCCCGCGACGTTTTTTGGATGGTGAAGGTGCAGATGCCCGGCTCGGGGCTGTGTTCGGTATGCGTGCAGCCGCCGAGAAACAGCGCCGCACCCACGGCCAGAGCTATTGCCGGTAGCTGATGTTCGCCGCGCACCGGTCTCATCCGCCGAACTTCCACGACAGATTGAGACGGATGGTCTGCACCTGCTCTTCGAAGTCCCAGATGTATGGTGTGCCGGGCGTGCCGCCGCCGAAACAAACGACGCAAATGCCGTTCACGGTGGTCTTTCCGAAGTCCATATACAGGTACTCCAGCCCCACCAGCACATTGTCGGTGACGGCCATCTCGACACCGGCCCCGACCACATAGCCAGTGCGGGTTTCATCGACGGTGTTGGGGCCGAACTGTCCGGCGTTGAAGGCCGTGCTGGTATCACCGATGGTGTGCTCAATTTGAGCCACCGCCAAGCCACCAGTACCATAGATGAGCGCGGGTAAAGGCATATCGGGCACCGCCAGACCCACACGGCCGCGAACGGTGCCGAGCCAGCTCGTATTGCTTGCAATCATGAAATCGAAGGAATCGTCGTACGCCGAGAAACCGGACAGACTTAAATCGGCTTCAACACCGACGACAATCGGGTCAAACGCCAGATTGTATCCAACCCGGACACCGCCAATAAAGCCGTCTGTGTTACCGCTGCCTGTCAGACCCGGTATGCCGAACCACGTGCCCGCAGGGCCACGACCGGTATCAGTCAGAGTGAGTCTGTTGTCACCGACGCCGGTGGTGATGCCTGCATAGAAGCCAGTCCAGTCGAAGCTCGGCGGTTCGGGGGCGTCTTGAGCGGAGGCGGTGCCCGCAAGCAAGAGAGTGATCGCGGTCGCCAATCCGCAGTGAACAGAAGCGATTGGTCGTGACCGTGTATGCAATAGCGTCATCAGATGCGCTCCATCTTCTTGGCGCACCTGCAACACTATTGCGCATAGTGTTGTATAATGTCCTTGCTATTCACTAATTCGACCGGTCGCAATTGACGCGATGGCCACCTGACGCTACGGAAATGGCCATCAAGCGGCTGAAATAGGCCGTTTGCACCTGTTGGGGACGGTGTCCGTGCAACACTATGCGCAATAGTGTTGCACGACTGCCACAAGGCGATCGTCCGGCGTCTTGTGCCGGTATCTGCTGACGGACCCACCACCATGATCATCACTTCAGACATGCGGCTCTACGCCGCCACCGGCGCGCGTCTTTATGTCAACGAGGCCGAGCGCACCCGCTTCCTGCACGCAGCGCAGACAGCGCCGCCACCCACCAGAACCCTGTGCCTCGTGCTGACGCTGACCGGCTGCCGCGTTTCCGAAGCGTTGGCCCTGACCGGCCACTCCATCCAGACGGAGACCGCCACCATCGCTATTCGGACACTGAAGAAGCGTCGGCGTGAACTCATACGGGAAGTACCGGTGCCCGCCGCCCTGATCCGGCAGCTACGGGACAGCCATGACCTTGATGACGGCACGCCGCTCTTTCCCATGTGCCGCAGCACCGCCTGGCGGCAGGTCAAGCAGGTCATGCTGGCCGCTGGCATCACCGGGCCGCAGGCCACCGCCAAGGGACTGCGGCATGGCTTTGGCGTTCATGCGTTGCAATCGGGCGTGCCGCTCAACCTCCTGCAACGCTGGATGGGTCACGCCCACATCTCCATCACCGCCATCTACGGCAATGCCGTGGGGCCGGAGGAACGCAGGATTGCGGAAAGGATGTGGACAGAAATCTAGCGGTCAAATTGACGATCGGTGGTGAGCGGGGCCAACGCGGCTACCACGGCCCAAGCGGGCAGATAGCGGAAGTTCGCTATGGAAGCAGGATTAAATAGCTTCTCGAAATGAAGCAGACGTTATGCTTCGCAAATATCACTGGAAGCCTCACGGCGTAGGTGCATTAATAAAGTTGATCGCACGCCAGAATTGAAGCAACACACAAAGACTGAGGTAAATGAAGATGGAAGATTCTGAAGCCCACGACGAGAGCATTCGGATTGCGCACCTAACAATGCTGCAAGGCGTGATTGCGAGGATGGGGTCAAATTCATTTACCCTCAAAGCTCTTGCAGCGACATTTGGGAGTGCGGCGGTTGCCGTCATGGCCACTGTGGAAACCCCTTCGCCATATTATGTAGTTTCCGCTATAGTGCCGATGATCATCTTTTGGCTCATGGATGCGAAGTATTTGCGCTTTGAGCGAGCCTATCGAAAACTCTATGATTACGTACGCAAAGGGGAAGAGGTCGAAGCCTATAGTCTCGAAGCAAGCCCCTTCATGAAGGATACGTCTTCGGTTCTTCGGGTAGCGTTCTCGTGGTCGGTGAGTTGGTTTTATGTTGCGATTTTCCTGTCTTTGGGCGGGGTTGCATCATTGATTTTTTGCGGGGTTTAAATGTCTAGCATTTTTGGGGTCACGCCCGCTCAAACCCAGAAGCGCCGGGTTTTTTTCTCATTCCACTACCAGAACGACATCTGGAAGGTGAACCAGGTGCGAAACTCCTGGCGTTACAATCACGAGAACACTCGCGAGTCAGAAGGTTTTTTCGACGCAAGCATTTGGGAGAGTTCCCGGCGAACGGGGCCGGATTCTCTTAAGAGCTTGATCCGAGAGGGGGTCAAAAACACTTCAGTGACTTGCGTTCTCGTTGGAGCCGCAACGTTTGAGCGCCGATGGGTACGCTACGAGCTAGCTAGGTCAGTGATCAAAGGAAACGGGCTGTTGGCCGTGAAAATCCATCTCATGGGAAACCAGCAGGGCTATGTCTCCCAAGAAGGGCCTAATCCGCTCGACTATATGGGTGTCTATTATGCGGGTGGGGCGATACGTTTGGCGGAGCGCCAAAACGGAAACTGGGCGAAGTATGCCGACTACACTCAGGCGGTGGATCTTCCTGTAACATGGATCAAGCCACGCGATACCACTGTGATCAAGCTCTCTCGCTATGCCGGGTTGTATTGCTACAAAAGGCAGAACGGCGGCGCTAACTTTTCATCCTGGGTTCGCCAGGCTGCCGCTGACGTAGGGAGGTAGCAATGATCGAGCAGTCTTCTATCCTCGCCTATTCTGGCCGCGCTGAAGTTCGGAAGTCGGAACGTGTTGTCGAGGAAGCGCGCCACGCAGGAAAGCAAACAGCCTTTCTCTCTCACAGCCATAAAGACTTGGCATTGGCCAAGGGCCTTCAGGGGTTTCTTCAGTCCAAGGGCTGGCTCGTTTACATTGATTGGGAAGACACTTCGATGCCATCAAAGCCCAATCGTGAAACGGCACAGAAGATCAAGGACAAGATCAGACGCTTCGATTGGTTCCTGTATCTGGCAACGGCCAACTCAGCTTCGAGCCGGTGGTGTCCGTGGGAGATTGGATACGCGGACGGTGTTAAGGACATCGATGAGATCGTGATTATTCCGACCCGCGACAGCGCAGGCCGTAATCATGGGAATGAATACCTGGACCTATACAGAAAGGTAGATGTTGACCGGAGCGGAAGGCATGGTCTTTTGTACCCAAATAACAGCGGCATTTTGCTAGAGAATGTTCGGCGTTAGGCTCAGGACTCATAGCCGGTAGATGACCAGAGCTGCGAGGGCGATGGCCGACAAGAAGACCTTGGTTATCTGAGACAGTCGTCGATGTCCGCTCTGGCAACGCTGTACCGTAGCACTTTCTGCTTCGATAGATGACTGGTTTAGGCTGAAATAGCCAAGGCATGAGCACTGATATCAGTATCGAGGCAACGTCGGCCTCTGAAGGCGTGTGAGGTCATCATGCGCACCGTTGATGAAACGAAAAACCCATCCGGCGAACCGGATGGGGTTGGGGTCAATACTCGCTGGCGAGCATGACCGTCATGACGCGGCAGGTGACTGCCGGATCGGCGGGATCGGGTGATCCCATCGTCATGGTGTGATCGTAATAGTTGATCTTGAAGAACAGGCGTTCGCCGTCAACGCTGAGCGCCCCGAAATCATGCTCATGGTACGGATTATTGCCCGTATCGAAAGCATCAAACCGGGCAATGGCCGCCATGGCGCGCAGGACAAACTCCGGGCCATGGTCGTTCACTCCAGCGGTGATCATGATCTGGCCGCCTTCGCCGCCCTGACGCAGGGTGTCATTCAAGAGGCGAATGCGCTCGGTCTTGAGGCGGGCTTCTATGGGATTGGACATTGCTGTGCTCCTTTCGCTGGCCACGCCCGAGCCGATCTCGGGCGCGCCCGGCGAAGGGAGCGGGGTTGGGAAGGTGATCAGGCCCACCAAAAAGCAGCGCGAGCCTCTGCTTGCCGAAGCCAGCCCAGACGGCGACCGGTAGCCAAGACCCAGGGTGACGCAACGGCGCTGCCGTCCTTCGCTTCGCTCCGGCCTGCGGTGCGTCGCCCTGGGTCTTGGCTTCTCGGGTGCCACGGGCGGCTCCGAAAAGCAGGGGTCAATCCTCGTCCGGCAGAAACACGGACTGTACCGCCAGTGCCAAGGCCTCGAAGTAGACCAGGTTGCGCGGCTCGCGCTCCCAGAGCTTTGGTCGGCGCGGCAGCCACGCCGCCAGATCGGGAAACCGTTCGGCCAGCGCCGCCGCCTCGGCGAACTTGTTCGGGTGGTTCTGCTCACGGGTCAGCGAGACCGTAACGGCCGAGGATTTCCGCGCCGCGCGGTGCAGGGCCTTCAGAATGGCCTGCGTCTTCCGCGACTTGCGTCCGGCGCTCTGATAATCCTCCAGCACGATGGCGTCGGGATCATAGCGATTGAGCCAACCGTTGAGACGCATGGTGGCCAACCGACTGCACTGGCTCGCCGTTCGCGACAGCCGCCAGTCCTTCGGCACGCCGTCGATCAGGAGCACATAGCCGACCCGTCCGTGCCGCGCTGCCAAGGCCAGCACCACCAGCCGCTTAACCGGCATGATCAGCTTCGTAACTGGCCAACAAGTGCTCTGCCAGACGGTTCAGGGTCGCCTGCCGGTTGTGGCGTCCGAGCCAGTGTTTGGGAGCATCGGGAATGGTCGTCAGCCGCTCACGCAGATCGGCGCGGGCATCTTTGAAGATACCGGCGAACAGGCTCTCAAAGCTGCGGCCGTAGATCAGGGACAGCGTGCAGATTTCCCGGACGGTCGGCATCCGCTTGCCGGTCTCGATCTGCGAGACCAGCGAAGGATGAATAGCGAGCAAATGGGCGCAGTCGACCTGCGTCAGCCCCGACTTTTTGCGCGCGACCTTCAGGTCGAGCGTGAATTCATGGAACATAGACAATGAACTAAAGAACGGACAATGAAACGCCCGTCGCAAGAAGCCTCACCCCCTTGCGCCGGACCAGCCCAGACACAGCATGGCCACGAGTCACCGTCGGCATCGCTCGGTTCGGAGGGGTTCACACCCCTCCGAGCGACCCGCTCGGACTCGTGGCCATGCTTGTCCAGACGCGAACAGCTTAGTCCATTCAAAAGTCGGCGGTAGTGGCCCCCATCTGACAACCCGCCCGCCGATCCCACTACCCCGACTTCGTCCGCCCGCTACACTGACGCCCATGACCAACGACCCGTCACTCGACCAGTTCCTCGCGCTCTGCCAGCGCGTCTATGAACGCATGGAGCGCGAGGGCACCTGGTCGTGGGCCGACTCGCAAAATACTGACGATCTGGTAGAGTCGGACTCTAATCAAAACGATATATGAAACAATGCTTTGGCTATCTGCGCGTCTCCACCACCAAACAGGGTGATGGTGTTTCGCTGGAGGCGCAAAAAGAGTTCATCCTCGCCTACGCGGCTAGGAACGACATCACCATCATCCGCTGGTTTGAGGAAAAGGAAACCGCCGCCAAACAGGGTCGCCCCGTGTTCAACGCCATGGTGCGGGCGATCAAGCGTGGCCAGGCGGCCGGGTTCGTGGCGCACAAGATCGACCGCTCGGCCCGCAACTTCACCGACTGGGCCAGGATCGGTGATCTCTCCGACGCCGGTTACGAGATCCACTTCGCCTCCGAGACGATGGATTTCCGCTCACGCGGCGGGCGGCTCTCGGCCGACGTGCAGGCTGTCATTGCCACCGACTATATCCGCAACCTGCGCGAGGAGGTCAAAAAGGGCATCGCCGGTCGTCTGAAGCAGGGCCTCTACCCATTCGGCGCACCCTGCGGCTATCTCAACAATGGCACGGGAAAGGTAAAAACCCCCGATCCCGCGCGGGCGCACCTGATCGTGCAGGCGCTCGAACTCTACGCCACCGGCACCCATTCCATCCGCTCATTGCAAGCGGAGATGACCCGGCGGGGCCTCACCAACCGCAATGGCCGGCCGCCGAGCAAGCCGCTCATCGAGAGCATTTTGTCCAACCCATTCTATTGCGGCATCATTCTGATCAGGCGCTCCGGCGAAACCTATAAAGGCATCCATGAGCCGCTGATCTCGGTCAGCCTGTTTGAGCGTGTCCAGGCCGTCAAATCCGGCAAGGCGGGCAAGAAGATCACGCGCCACAACCACCTTTATCGTGGCCTGTTTCGCTGCGCCGGGTGCGGCCGGTCCATGATCCCCGAACTTCAAAAAGGCCATGTCTACTATCGCTGCCAAACGCGATCCTGCCCGACCAAGACCGTGCGCGAGGACGCGATTGAAGCGCGGATCATCAAGCGCTTGACGGGCTTGCGGCTCTCCAAGGCGGCTATTGAGCGATTGGTCGCCCAGGTGACCCGATGGGTCGCTGACTACAATGGCAGCGAGCAGGACGAACTGAACCGGCAGCGGCAGTTCACGACCATTGAGCAGCGCCTTGAGAATCTTACCGACGCGTTCATCGACAAACACATCGACCACGACACCTATCAGAATCGGCGTCAGTCGCTGCTGCTTGAGAAGCGAAAGCTGGAAGAAGAGGCGCAAAAAATCGCCGATTGGCGCGATGCGGCCGATCAGGTGCGGCGGTTTCTCGAACTGGTAAAAACCCTTACAACGTACTACCGATCCATCAATCCCGACGAACAGCGCCAATTTGTGGAATCGGCCTTCTCGAACCGCACCGTGCGCGGAAAATCCGTAGAGCTGGTGCCGTCAGATTGGCTGATGCCGGTGCAGAACGCCGCTGCTGTCGGCTGTGGTCGGCATTCCCGACCCAATTCTCGAAGTGGCTCTCGCCTGACACTGGCCGAGGTCGAGGCGCTGGTGACGGCTGTTTATTCGGACGAAGTGCAAGCATTCTGGGCCAAAGGCGAGCGAGGGAACAGTGGCCCCATTGAGACAAGTGCTCGTCAATCCGTTGGGCCAAGGCCGCTGGTTCCAAAGCAGCTTCACTATCGCGCGGCCCTATGACAAACGCGGAGCGCCTGACCATTCTCGGCCAAACCGTGGGCCGACAGCCACACCGCATCTTTGGCATCCGGCAGCCCGACCGGCTGTTTCACCAGTACATTGTCGGGCAGACCGGCACCGGCAAGTCCACGCTGATGTTGAACATGATCCGGCAGGACATCGCCGCCGGTCGCGGGTTCTGCGTGATCGACCCGCATGGCGATCTGGCCGAGACGGTTGCCGGGGTTGCAGGCAATCGCGCCATCTATTGGGACGCAGCCGATCCATCGTCACCCTACGGATACAACCCGCTCACCTATGTGGCCGCCGAACATCGGCCGCTGGTCGCTTCAAGCATCATCGACGCCCTGAAGAAGCAATGGGCCGATGCCTGGGGGCCGCGCATGGAGCATCTGCTGCGCTATGCGCTGCTGGCCCTGTTGGAACGGCCGGACGCCACGCTGGACAACATCATGCCGCTCTTCCTCGACAAGGACTTCCGGCGGCAGGTCGTTTCAAATGTCACTGACGAAGCCGTCCGATGCTTCTGGACATCAGAGTTCCCGAAGATGAACTACAAGACCACCCTCGACGGCGTGGCCCCGATCGCCAACAAGCTCGGCGGGTTTCTGGCGCATCCGATTATCAGGAAGGTCATCTGCGATCCCCAAAAACCACTGCGGTTTCGGCGGATTATGGACGAAGGGCAGATGCTCATCGTCAACCTCGCCAAAGGCCGCCTCGGTGCCGACACCGCCAATCTGCTCGGCGGGCTGATCGTCTCGGTGATCGCTGCCGCTGCGCTCAGTCGGCAGGCAACGCCGCTACCGGAACGATTGCCGTTCTTCCTGTACATTGACGAGTTTCATTCATTCACCACCGAGGCGTTTGCCGACATGCTCTCGGAGTTACGCAAGTACGGCCTGGGTCTCGTGCTCGCCCATCAGCATGCCTCGCAGCTTGGTCAAGGCGTCTTGGACGCGATCCTCGGCAATGTGGGGACGTGGGTGGTGTTTCGGGTTGGTGCGACGGATGCCCCAATTCTCGCCAAGCAGCTTGCGGCCGCCACACTGCAGCCGCGTGATCTCATCAATCTGCCGAACTATGAGACGTTCGTGAAGCTAATGATTGACGGGCGGCAGGGGCGAGTGTTTTCGGCGCAAACGCCGTCGCCTCGCTGATGGTATGTCCTATTCTGCCTGATTATAACCGATCTTATAGCATAAACCCTAACCATTCCTACGGTCTGCCCTCAACCCGGGACCGTTGAATAACGATAGCAATGTGATGTATATTGAGTGTGGCGAATTTGACTTGTGTTTAAGAGTTACAACCGCTTCCTGAACCAATGCGGCCGGAAGGGTCACGCTAGCGATCAATTCTCGTAGGCTCATCTCAACAACCTGCCCATCCTGACGCGATATTGCTCTTTTTATTTCAGCATCGAACCCGTACAAGGCTATCAAAAATCCCGTCTCAAACGCAGCTATCTCATTGCCATAATGTGCAAAAAAATCCTGCTGCTTGCTGATCGCGGAAAAATCACCCCGGTGCAACGCCGCCCTTTCGACGTTTGCCAACGTAAACTGGACTCGTTCAATTGGTACTATCCTTCTCAACCAAAAACAAAGGTATGCCGCCATTTTATATTGGTCAAGCGTTATAGTGCCTTTCGGCATATTTTCAGCAATATTTCTCCGTATTTCTTCAATAAAATACTTATGTACCTGTCGCATTCTTCGATTGCTAAAAGTAATACTGCAGCTATACTTAGCTGCTGTTCTTCGAGAACGTCGCTTGATTGATTCAACAAACCAATCTTGGTCCTCAATCCTCTCTATAAAATCCTTACTGAAAATTGAATACTCTTGCTCCATAACTGAAGAAGAAGCCATGCTCAGCATGGCTCCTCAGTATCTTCGCCAGGAACAGGCAGCACGGGAATCGACTTCTCTGCCAAAGACTCGTCACTCTCCGACCAATTTGACAAGAATTGCCTTTCCGGAAATTTGTTGGGAACGAACTTTGGTCGAAATGCTTCGTTAGGCAGTGATGCTAGGTACAACGCAGCATCATCGTCCTCATCATGATTAGGCATTGATTTCCCCTCTTCAATGTACAGTAGCTGCGTCAATTCTAACACTTGCGCAGTACATTCTATGTGCAGAAAACAGATCTGTCGGCTTGTCAAATTGCGCTAAATTGACGAACTTTGCTATAGAAGCGATATTGATTTCGTTCAGTGAGGAGAAAAAGTTTCCCAGTGTGTTAATTCAGCAACGAGTGTTGAACTCAGTCGTCAAATGCTGGAGTGAGCCGGGCACCGCTAGCCGCCTCGGCACCGCCGAAGCCCATGTAAGCGTCCTTCTGTTTCGTACAACAACTGCGCCAGAGAGGTCCACATTGCAAATGTTCCACGCTCCCTCTTACTGGATTGTGGTTGGTACATATCGGGACCAAGCATGAACGACTCCTTCGCTACCGCCGTCGCCCGCAAATTCGTGCGAGAAATCAACTCGGATTCTAGCACGCGAAATCTCACCTACGAAGAGATGCTGGATGTGATCAAAGCGATCATTTCTATGCAGAAGGCGCAGAGCATTGAACCGATAGACGGAAGTAAAATACTCACAGATATCCGTCGCTTCGCCGCACCGAACCCCTTATATATTGAGCATTTTTATGGAATTCGGCCAAAGATTTTCTTGATAAACTCTCATTCTGGATCATTGAAATCATTGGTGAATTTCATGAATTCAGTTGATATGGAATTTAGCTACAGCATAATATATGGGGAGTGGGATGCAGTTGTCATTATTTGGGCTACTGATTTAGAGTCAGAGCAATTCTACAAAAAAATCTCATCCCAGAATTTGTATATTGTAAGTCAAATCACTGTTTCATCCACAATTAGAGTTTATGGTTTACAGCCTCGCATAGAATATGACAAAAATTTTGAAATATCTCGCACAGAATTAAATTCTGTTATAAGTGATCGAGAAATTAGCGAGCTGATCCACGATGAATTTATTGAGGCTGGCGTGTTACTAGGCGACTATTATTCTATGGAGAACGGAGAAAATGGTGCAATTTCCGCATACATAGGATTAACACTTGTTAATATGATAGAAGATTTGCAACACGATGTTGTTTTAGAGCGCTTAATGGAAAATCATGTCATACGAAAAGCGCTTGTTGACATGTACGAAATTCAAAATGGAAGACCATTTCACTACTTTCTTAAACTTGAGGTCGATTCTCTGAGCGCGCTGGACGAGATTACGAACCACATCGGATTTCTTCGGATTGGGCGTACCAAATGCGAAGGAATAACATTTGTTGTTGCTTCAGAGTTAGTGAAGCCTCTAGCAGTAACGGAAAAAGACGTATCGCTTATCGCGGATAGTCCGGTGCTCGATGGAATCAACGAAATAGCGATGGACCTTCTGTCAAACATAGGTCCAAGTGCCGCTTCGGATTTCAATAATTTGGACCCCAGTCGGCAATTGTCGGCATTGAAAGCAATATTTGAGATTGAGGGCGCACTCAATACAGAACCAGATTGGGATAGTGAACGTGAATCGGAACTTAGACATTGCGCGTCAACTTTGAGCATTGAAGTATTGAGGCCCGAAGCTCATTTAAGCCTGGTCGGCCCGGCGCTGGAAGTGGGAACAAGTGTCGAGCGATATGCAAAGCGTATTCTTAGACAGGTTGTAGACGTTGTTTACGATAAAAATTATGCTAGAGCACAGAAGGAATTAAAGCTGCCAAGCCGAGACTTTCGGAAACTTTCGATTGGCAAGACTGCTAATGCGCTTAGCTTGATCTCAATCCATGACGACTTTAGAGAGTTTCGAGAAGTTCTTCAGAATGACATGCTTGCGCGAATGCAGGCGTTTAGCGAGCAGCGGAATCGCTGGGCACACGGCGCAATGCATGAGAATTACTCAGTTGAGCAGCGTATCGACGACGTTAAGAAGATGATGCTGGAAGGGATTTCAGTTTGCCGCTGGCTGGGCGGCATAAGCGCAGTTGCCGAACGGTTGTCCAGATCAGCCGATCACCAAAGAGCATCCGCCAAGACTGTCCGCGCAGCCGAAGATGGCGAAAGCCTAGACGATGACTCGACGAAACTGCACGTCCGGCGACAAGGTAGAGTTCCTGGTGTGTTCCTAAGCCATTCCACAAAAGACAAGGTGGTTGCGGAGCGAATTGCGAAAGGGATTGAAGCGCTTGGCCTTAGCATATGGTATTCTGATTGGTCATTGAGGCCCGGAGATTCCATCGTTTCGAAGATCGAAAGTGCTTTAGCGGCGAATGACAAAATTCTATTGTTGTTGAGCAAAAACTCTGTTGCGTCAAATTGGGTAAAAAAGGAAATCAATACCGCTGTAATGGATCAGCTTTCGGGAGAAAATATATCAATTATTCCGATTATAATAGGACAATGTGAAATCCCTATTTCATTGAGAGAGATCCGATATATTGATATGAGTTTGGATTTCGAGGAAGGATTGATTGAATTACTTAATCATCTTAGGCAAAAGAAATAGTAATGATGAAATGAGTTAATGCCAGCTATTGTGACGGCTGACTCTTTGGTGGATTCCCTTTCGGGATGATTCGTGATTCCCTGTGGCACAGGAGGATTCGCGATGGGATCAGCGGTTCAAATGCGGACGGACTATTCGGCTGGTGAACTGCGGAAGCTGGCCGGATCGAGCAAGGACGCCAATCAAAGCCGTCGGCTTCTATCATTGGCGGCGGCGCTTGACGGGATGAGCCTGGCCCATGCGGCCAGGGTTGGCGGCATGGACCGGCAGACACTGCGCGACTGGGTGCACCGGTTCAATGTCTCCGGACCGGACGGGCTGCAAGATGCCTGATATGGCGGACCATCCTCGCGCTTGTCACCGAACCAGAAGTCCGAACTGGCCAGCATCGTCGAGACCGGTCCCGATCCCGCCACCGATGGTGTCGTGCGCTGGCGGCGCATTGATCTCAAGCGTGTCATCAAGCAGCGCTTCGGTGTTGCCTATACGAGCGCCATGTCGGCAGGCTGCTCAAGGAGCTTGGCTTTTTGCACATCAGCGCGCGCCCGCGTCACCCGGCGCAGGATCGCCAGATCATCAAAGCACCAGTCGCATACAACATGGTCGTTGCGGACGAGGCATAATCATACAGCGGGTCCCGCTTTTGCACTCGAACTTCGCAGCCGTGATGGTCCCAGGGTATCGGTGGGGGTATATCGGAAAACCTCACGGCGAAACTGTCATATTCAGCAAATGGTTAGAGCGAAAACAACGGTCCTCTTCTGGCACCAAAATCTTCAATTTTGGATTCTTTGCTTGCAGGTTGCCGCCGGCCAACCCAACCTGCGAGGCTCGGTTCGAGGTTCCTCCTCTCACCTGCACCATACCCATTTTTGATGGCCTTCGAGGCCACCTGACGCTTTGAATGGCAAGGCGGTTCTAGAGCGGCTTCGGTCGGGGAGGATCAGTGCGGCTCGGAGTAGACATTGATATGGCGTCGCCCATCCCGCTCCGAACCAAGCCCGACGACATGCAACAGGGGACGATCCAAGCGAGACGGTGGCCATAGTCCAAGAGCCGCCTGGGCAGCCTGGTAAAGAGACAGGTCGAGACCGAGTGCAGCGCAAAGCTGCTCAAGTCCGGCGGTTATATCCGCATCGTTCGCACACCACCGCGAGACGGTGAGGTCGGTCTTGAGTGTGAGCGCGTTCCCCCGGTCGAATTCGGCGCTTATGAAGAATGCGCTCGACGGAAAGTTCGGGCCTGCGCTGCACGGAAACACGCGCAGCAAGGTGGCTAGCGCGGGAAGATCACGAACCAGGTCCGCCGCCTCATACCACCCGGCCAAATCGTTGCCATTGATCGCGCCAGATTGAAAGTAAGCCTTGATTCGTCCGGGTGCGCCTGTGGGCAGCACATCGAAGGCAATACCTACGGGAATGGCCGTTCCGGAAACCGCGCCGGAAATGTCGCAGAGCGTCTTCAGTGCCTCGACCCGATCAAGGGCAAGCAGTGCGCGACCGATGCGGCGCCAGCGTTCCTCGGCATCGCCCTGCTCCAGGCTCGCATAGACTTTGACAGCGACCGTATCCCGGCTGGCCCCAAGGGCAGTCCAGAGCGAGGTACGCCAACCCTCCGGCATCGCCGGCAACCCTGGCAAGATCTGAGGCAACGCGATGTCCCACAACCAGTCAGGTGTCGGGATGTCCAGAACGGTGAGTGCCTCTCCTAAGGCAGCGACGCTACGTCGATGCCGCGTTTCGCAGTCGCTCCCCGGTGGTCCGATCTCGCACAGGAACCTCAGGCTGGCGGGTTGACCTATGCAGAAGCTCCACTGGAACGGAAGGCCGTTCGGATTGATCTGTGACAGGCCGGTGTAGCGCTGTGCACGCGGACGCCGTAGTGCGTCTGCAGTCAGGAGGCGCCGCGCACGCCGAATTCGTGGTTGCAGCGAGGGCGCGACGCCTGTGACCTGCATCAAAGCGTCGAGCTGATCCTCAATCGCCTGATCCAGGGTTGCTGGAACTGAGCTTTCCTCAGGCACCTGTCTCTTGCACAGCGATCAGCCCGTCGGAGCCTTTGCTGCCGCTCGCGCCGGTAGCGCCGTTGGAACCAGGACCGCCGTTGGAGCCTGACGGATGGCCGCTGCCACCGGCGCCGCCATTGCCGCCGGCGCCCGCCGCACCGCCGAGGCCGCCGGCACCGCCTTCGGCGTTGGCGTTCAAACCGCCGGTGGTGATTGTTCCGGCAATCACCGTGATGTTGCCCCCGTCGCCGCCGTTGCCACCGTTCCCGCCATCGCCGCCAGGTCCCCCCGAGCCGCCAGCGCCGCCACGGCCCTGATGATCGCAATTGTTCTTTTCGCCGCCGTCGCCGCCAGGTCCTCCCGAGCCGCCAGCGCCGCCTGCTCCACCGTTACCGCCAGTGCCGCCTCGCGTGTCCACGTCGACGCCGACGATGAAGTCATCGACCTTTAGAATGACATCACTGCCGTTGCGCGCGTCCTGACCGTGCGTGCCATTCGATCCGACGGTGCCGGCCGATCCAGCAGTCCCGTTTCCGGGGTTTGTGTTTCCAGAACTCCACGGACAGTCACCCGGAGTACCTTGGGTCCCGGCTGCGCCGGTCAGCCCGTTCGTGCCGGCAATGCCATTGGCTCCGTCTTCTCCAGTTGCAATTACATTTGGCATCTCTCGCTCCCTAAATTGAATGTCTCAGACTTTGTCGAGCTCAAAGGTCACCTTCGAACGAAGTGCAATCAAAGGTCGTAGGGCCTTGGCAGACGATCTGGCCGGTACCAAAGAGGCGGATTTTGTTGGCATAGACCGCAAGCGTACTCGCCGCGACGGAGAGCGTGCCGCCATTGTTGACCGTGATGTTCCTGTAGAAGGGCACAAACAAGCGAGGAGTCTTGCGCAGAATCCAAGCTTCGACCGCCGGCCGCCAATGCGCCAGGGCACGGCTGTCTCGGAAGATGAACCTATGGGCTGCGGCGCGCATCAAACGTGCTTCATCAGCGGACTCCTCGAGTCCAAGATCGTCACTTGGCAGCGCGGCAACCCGCGTCTGCAGCTGACGGGTTGAAACGCCGTCGAAAGTCTCTGATTCCCTGGTGCCGGTGAAGCAGTTCGCGAAGGCAGAGTCAGGCGCGCCGATCACCTCCTTCAGGTCGCCGAGCGATTTGACGGCGATTTCACGATAGTCTTCGCGGACGCGCTTGGAGCCGTAAGACAAAACAATGGTTTCGTTCTCATCGACGACCAGATCCGGGCGCCCGCCATTTTTGTCGATCAAATCCGCCTGTTCGAACAGGAGCTTGCTGCGATGTGCGGAAAGCTGTTCCAGTTCCGCTTGCTTCTGCTTGGCCATTCGTCAAACCTCCCTTTTGGTGACTAGTGCATGTTCGACCCTGTCGGTTCCGTAGCGATGCGGCCTTGAGCGCGGAGGTGCGTCATGAAGCCACCGTCATGCTCGGCAACGATCTGTGTGAAATGGGGCGCCAGACGCGCCTCGAAGAAGCTCAGCGGCGGGCTGACCATCCGATGGGTTCCGCCGTAGTCCGTGTAAGCCCAGTTTGGATCGTCGAGCGCGGCCTGGGTCACACGAAACCCCGTCGCTTTGGCAAACTCGGAGCTGTTGAAGGTCAGCAAATCGCCAGGAAGCAGGATCTCGAAATAGAGCGATCCGCCCGGACGGGTCCAAGCGACCGCTCGATCGAGCAATTTGCCAATTCTCGGAATGCTGCCGAGATAGCAGTAAGCGGCCCAGAAGCAGGTGACGAGGTCAAAACCAGAGTCCGGTAGATCGGCGGACAGCACATCCGCAATCAGAAAGTCCGCCTCGGGATTGCGGGACCTGGCGCGTTCGATCTGCGCGGCACTGAGATCAACGCCAGTCTTCAGGACTTGCCGATCGATCTGCGCAAAATGCCAGCCTTGACCACAGAACAAGTCAAGCCAATGGGCCGGATTGTCGGAATTCGATCCTAGGAGAGTATTGATGATCTGGACGTTGAGATTGTGCTTTCTTGCCCAAGGATTAAGGTAGTAAGCCTCATATGCGTCTGCATAGCGCTCGTCGTATTGCGAGGCAACGACGTAATCCATCAGGCAAATTCCCCTTAGCAAACCAAGTCTCGTCGCCTTGATTTGATTCGAATCGGAATCATCAATGAGTAATTAGAAGCGTATAGGCAAAAGCTCCCTGCGATATGGATCACATTCTCTCATTTTTTACTATAATTGTAAACTGTGGCCGAATAATGAAGCGCAATGGATCGTAGCTCTAGTGAGCGCAATTTGGAGTCTGCCAAGTTGGAAGCGCCGCGCGCGGCCCTTGCCTTATGGCGTATCCCCGATCTGCGTCATCGGGATTTCCAACGGAGTGAGTGATCACAACACCTGCAACACCGCGCTCACCGTTCGGCGCCCCGTCGCCACCTGAACCGTCGTCTTTCTCCCAGCCATCGGACCGCCTGTGATCGCAATCGCCGTTTCAGACGAATAGCGGCGGTTGCTGCAGTCATGTGCGACAAATGTCCATCGACGGCACTTCAAACGGTCCCGGTTCTGCACTCGAACTTCGCAGCGGCAATGGTCCCAGGGTATCGGTGGGATATTCGGCAAAGCCTCACGGAGAAATCACCACTTTCACCAGATAGTTAGACGAAAAACGGCGGCCCTCTTCTGCCGCCGCCGGCCAACCCGGCGCGCCGGCTGCGGAAAAGGCCCGGCATCACGCCGCCAGATGGACCTGGTCCTGGGGAACACCGATCGTGAGCGTGTATACGGGCGTGTCCGTTATACGTTCGAGACCGATCGCGTCGCGAATGCGACTGTGGCTGAGGGCTGCGGTCGGACAGGCCGTTAGGCCCGCCTGGGTGGCCGCAAGCATGATGTTCTGGCCGATGTGGCCGGCTTCTATCAGGACAACGCGATAGGCATTGCCATCGTGGTACTTCCACATTGTCCGCTCGAGCGAGGCGCAGAGGACGATCGCACAGGACATGGTTTCGGCCCAGTCTTGTCCTGCTACCAAGTCGGACAGTTCGATCTCTGCCTCTCTGACAAGGCCTATGCTGTGCTCGACCGCCGAGTAATGATAGATGCCCGGCGCAAGCCCGTCGACACGTTTGACGAACAGGTAGGCTTCGAAAGGGTTGCGGGCACCGCCGGACGGCGTCATGCCAAGCGGCAGCTTGCCGACGCAGTTGGAAGTCCAGCCGGTGATGCCGAGCCCCGCATAGAGGCAGTCGGCAATGGCATCCTGGCCGACAAAGGCGGCTTCGTCGCATTCCCGGACGGTGCGGCGGCGCGCCATGACGTCAGTCAGTGCGTTGTCATCACGTGCCTGATCTTTCAGCGGAATCACCGGATCGAACCGGCCCCGGTTTGGCAAATGAAGCGCCGGAGACTGGACCTGCTTTGATTTGGCCACCTGCAGCTGTTCTGCGTCCTCAAGCGGCACGAAGTCGGCATCCTGCAAGCAAAAATGCAGCATGGCCGCGGGAACGCCCCAGTTCCAGGCGGACAGAAACTCCTCTTCGCGCCTGGCAGTTTCGCTGCCGCGTTCGACCAGAAGCGTGGCATTGACGAGGGCGTTGAGCGCATCGGCGGTCACGCCTTGGAAAGCGCGGATAATCTCATCGATGCGCTGCCAATCCTGCAGTCTCGACAGGAACTCAACCAGATCGGTGGAACAAGTGGTCACCTGGCGGGTCAAAAAGTTGCAGGCAAGCATTTCGCCTTGATCCCAGCTCAAGACGATCGAACGGGAAGCCCGCAAAACGCGGTCTTGTCGGGCGGCCGAGCGCCGCCGCGATGGGTCACGACGGCGCATCGGCATCAAACCTTGTTGTAGTACATGCCAGGACGGACATAGGCCGTCGATTTGGCGGGCTTCACGGCGACGTTGAGCGTTTTCTTGGACATGGTCAGTCTCTCCTTACACGTGGCGCTTAATTGCGACACACTTGAAGGTTAGAAACCGTAACCTATTGATTCAACAACTATTTTAGAAACAAATGATACTTCCTCCGAACAACATTCCGCTAGGGAATTGATGAGGTCACGTACTGCTAGAGGACGGTCGATCCTACTGCTGGGTCAAATCGGGTTTTCGTCCAAGAATTGCCGCACGTCATCCCCGATGAAGGCGGCATCGCGCGGATAGGCACGCGCCATCCTGACGGCGTTGCGAAGCGATAGATCCAACGGTGCGCGCTTCAGCGCGGCATCTACGACCACCGGACCGCGCTCGGTGGCGATGGAGGCCTTGCCAGGCAGAATGTCATTGTCACTCTCGAGCCAGCGGAACAGGACCATCGAAGGCTCGTAATCTGGAACCATGTTCACTGCGGTGAAATAGAGCCATTTGTGGCGCTCGACGATGATGCCGCCATGCCGGGAGCGAAAAAATGCGCCGTTCGAGTACCGGTATTTGGAATACCCTTGGAGACGTACAAATCCAAGATTGTCGCCGAGATACCGGACGATCACGACACCGCACATGATCTGGCTTTGGCTCGACATGAGTTGAGTGAAAAGAAAGTAGATGCCAGTCGGGAACCGCGGAGCTGGAAGGCTGGTCAAATTTCGGAGCGCTTCCTCGAATACCGAGGGGATGTTGGCATTGGCACGGAAGCCAACCTGGAACAGATCGACCTCAGCTATCCGGAAAAAGCCGGCAATCGTCTTGGCTGTGCCCTCGGTCGGCAGGTTCTCCGCAGCCAGATACCTGTCGAACTGGGATCGCGATATCCGCATCGCTCTGCAGATATAGGCAATCGAACGCCCGTCATTTTCGCACAGGCGACGCAGATTATCCGCAACCACTTCTTTAAGGGTTAGATTTGTGCGCTCCCCAAACCGCCGCATTGTTATTCTCCGGTCCCGTTAATCGGGCGACAGTAGAGTTCTGCCAAACGCCATTCAACTCCTGCCAGAATGCCTCCCCGGTTCGAACGTATCGGACATGGCAAGGCTGCAACATCGACCACCGAAGGCAAAGCGACCGTCGTCTGAAGACCAAATCGGTGACGGATTCCAGCGCCGAGTTGCAAATCCCTTCGCACAAAAAACTGTATGAATTCCTAAATATATATCCCCAATCATGGGAATTTCTCAGCCCAATAATTTGCTATATACGACTCAAAGTTTCTCCAATTATGACTCTATTCAACCATTGTGATTTTTTTAGATTTCATTAAATCTCCAAATTATGCCTTGAAATGAGAATTATTAAGCATTCTTCATTTAATAATTTGAAAATCTGATTTTATTCTATAATTTACATTGATCGATGAGTGCTAATCTACCCGATCTTAGTGTATTCCGTCGAGCGCGGATCAAGCAAAGAATGCGTGCGAAATATCGATAACGCGCATTGAGGGATTTCATGGGCACTGTTGAGATCAACGAACAAAGGGCTAGCGAAGTTCATCTGACACAGATGACCGCGGATGTCGTTTCTGCCTATGTTGGCGGCAATCCAGTGCAGGCTTCCGATCTATCGAAGCTCATCGCGGATGTACATCAGGCCCTGATGAAGCTCGATGGCGCGGCGGTGGTGCAGGAGGCCAAGAAACCCGAGCCGGCAGTAAATCCCAAGCGGTCAATAAAGCCAGATCAGATCATCTGCCTGGAGTGCGGACTGGCGTTCAAGTCTCTCAAACGCCACATCGGGTCTAAACATGGCCTGACGCCCGCGGAGTATCGGGAAAAGTGGGGCTTGCCAGCAGACTATCCGATGGTGGCTCCCGAGTATTCCACACAGCGCTCCGAGCTTGCGCGTGATATGGGCCTTGGACGCAAACCTGGTCAAAAGCCGCGCAAGAAAAAGTAGCAGACCTCGAATAACGGCAGCACTGCCGACGCTTCAAAGATCGACCGTGGTCTGCTGCGGAAGATCCGGGGCGGATTGGCTACGGGCTGGTGCGGTCCCTGCGACATCGGCCGACTATGCTTGCCGCAAACCGGCATAGCACCCATACTTCATTGCTATGCTGACGCGCGCCGACACCTCCGTTTCGCTCGATTTCGGGCCCAATCGGGCACCGCTGATCGCGCTGCGCGACGCCGGTGCGGATGGTGTGCTGGCCATCATCACCGGTACCGAAGGCCCCTCTTATCGCCCGGTTGGCGCGGTCATGGCATTGATGGCCGATGATGTACGTGTCGGATCGTTGTCATCGGGCTGCGTCGAGTCCGACATTGCCCTTCATGCGGCCGAAACGCTGGAGACCGGATCGCCCAAGACCGTGCTCTACGGACGCGGTTCACCCTATATCGACATTCAATTGCCCTGCGGCGGCGGGCTGGAAATCCTGCTTGTGCCACGCCCGGAACGGCCGGCGATCGCGGCGCTGATCGACACATTGGACGGCAGGCAACCGGCAACATTGGCAATCGATGGGCAGAACGGCCAGTTTGCTGTGTTTGAAGACGCACCGACCGGTGCAGCGCAGTTCGCGGTGCGGTTCGAACCCGAACTGCAGTTCTTCATCTTCGGCAAGGGCCCCGAAGCGAGCACATTTGCGGCGCTCGTTCAGTCTGCCGGCTATCCGAACCTGCTGCTGTCGCCCGACCAGGAGACGCTGGATGCAGGCCATGCGGCGGGCTGCGCCACCCGCCACCTGGTGTCCAAGACAATGCCCGCCGACATCGCGCCCGATGCCTGGTCGTCGGTGGTGCTGTTCTTCCACGATCATGACTGGGAGCCGCCGATCCTCAAGGCGGCGCTCCAAACCGATGCCTTCTATATCGGCGCGCAGGGAAGCCAGCGTGCGCGTGATGTGCGCTTTCTGGAACTGGAAGCGATGGGCGTTGATCGGGCAGGACGCGAACGGCTGCGCGGCCCGATCGGGCTTGTTCCTTCGGCGCGCGACGCACGCACCCTCGCCGTCTCGGTGCTCGCCGAAGTGCTGGCTGTCGCCAAAGCCGACCCATGAGAACCTGCGGGCTGGTGCTGGCGGCCGGCCGATCGGAACGGTTCGGTTCAGCCGACAAGCTTCTGGCACCGCTGAACGGGCGGCCGCTCGCAGCCCACAGCGCCAAGGCCATGCGCGCGGTTCAACTCGATCATAGGCTTGTGGTGGTCACCAATCCGGCGGTGGCGGCGCTGTTTGGCGGGTTTGAGGTGCTGGAGATGGAACAAGAGGATGCACCCCAATCCGCAAGCCTTGCGCTCGGCGCCCGACAGGCGATGGCGCGGGGTGCGGACCGGCTTCTGATCGCGCTGGCCGACATGCCGCTGGTCGATGCGGATCTGCTGACGACCGTTCTGCATCATGCAACCAAACCACAACCCTCCGCCGCAACCGATGGGGCACGCGCCATGCCGCCGGCCTGTTTTCCCGCGTCCTGGTTCACCGCTTTGACGGAGATTTCCGGCGACCGAGGCGCCAGCAGTCTTTTGCGTGAACTGCCGCCGTCCGCCCTGGTACCAGCACCGGATGGTATGCTCGCTGATGTCGACACACCTGACGATCTCGAAACGCTGCAACGAGCGGTCAGTGAAAGTCCCGCGACTTGGGAATGATGCGGACGTTGCGCGGATGACGGCCATGGCCGCGCGGCGTCTGCGGGCGCGCCACCTCGTCGGCTGGTGATAGGGCCAGCTCTGGCGTGTCGAGATCCGACAGGTGGTCCAGCGCCCGCGTGCGGTCCTCGATCGACGTGACCATCAGATGCACGACGTCTTCCTTGCTCTTCTGCACGAAGCCATGCACCAGCGCCAGCTTAGCGCCCATGATCTGGCGGCGGAAGCGCTCGAACTTGCGCGCCCAGATGACGGCGTTGACGATGCCGGTCTCGTCCTCAAGCGTCATGAAGATGGCATTGCCCTTGCCGGGCCGCTGCCGAATGAGAACCACGCCCGCCACTTTGGCGCGGGCGCCATCGGGCTTTTCAGCGACCTGCTGACAAGTGAGGACGCGCTCTGCATCAAACGCCGACCTGAGCAATGCCATGGGATGGCTCTTCAATGACAGGCGTATGGTCTGATAATCAGCCACCACATGCTCGCCGAGGGTCATGGCCGGCAATGCGGCGTCGGGCTCATCGCCGAGTTCGCGGCGACGGGCGGCCTCAAACAGCGGCAAAGGCACATCGTCCGGCAGGCGGCGCACCGCCCACAGCGCTTCGCGACGGTCCAACCCGATCGACCGGAAGGCGTCGGCATCGGCCAAAAGCTTCAACGCGCGCTTTTGCAACGCCACGCACTGCCACAGGGCCTCGATAGACCCAAAGCCCGACCCGCGTTCAGCGGTGAGTTGCCCCGCCCATTCCTCCTGAAAGCCATCGACCTGGCGAAGGCCCAGCCGCAACGCCAGCTTGCCATCGTCGGCCCATTCGATCGTGTTGTCCCAATGGCTGTGATTGATGTCGACGGCGCGGACCTCGACGCCATTTTCATGCGCATCGCGCACGATCTGGGCCGGCGCGTAAAACCCCATCGGCTGGGCGTTGAGCAGCCCGCAGGCGAACACCGCCGGCTCGTGATGCTTGATCCAGGACGAGATATAGACCAGCTTGGCGAACGAGGCGGCATGGCTTTCGGGAAAGCCATATTCGCCGAACCCCTTGATCTGGTTGAAACAGCGCTGCGCGAACTCGCGCTCATAGCCGCGCTGCACCATGCGCTCGACCATCATGGCTTCGAAATTATGGATCGTGCCGACATTGCGGAAGGTGGCCATGGCGCGACGCAGGCCATTGGCTTCGTCATCGGAGAATTCAGCGGCGACCATAGCGATCTTCATCGCCTGTTCCTGAAACAGCGGCACGCCCTTGGTCCGTTCGAGCACCTTGCGCAGTTCGTCCGGATCGTGCGGCGGCTTGGGAGACGGAAAGACGACCTTTTCCTCGCCATTGCGACGGCGCAGATAAGGGTGGACCATGTCGCCCTGGATCGGGCCGGGCCGCACGATCGCCACCTGAATGACGAGGTCGTAGAACGCCTTCGGCTTCAGGCGCGGCAGCATGTTGATCTGCGCCCGGCTTTCCACCTGAAAGACACCGATGGATTCGCCCCGCTGCAGCATTGCGTAAACGTCTGGATCGTCCGGCGGGAAATCGGCCAGGCCAAGATCAATGCCGCAATGATCGCCCATCAGATCGATGCATTTGCGGATGCAGGTCAGCATGCCAAGGCCGAGCACATCGACCTTCATCAGCCGGAGCGCGTCGATGTCGTCCTTGTCCCATTCGATGAAGGTACGGTCATCCATCGCCGCATTACCGATCGGCACGATGTCGTCGAGCCGGTCGCGGGTGAGCACGAAGCCACCGACATGCTGGGACAGATGACGTGGAAAGCCCAGAAGCTGCGTTGCCAGATCGACGGCGCGGGCGATGACCGGATTGTCGGGATCGAGACCGGCCTGTTTGACCTGCGAGCCGGGGATTTCACTGCCCCAACTGCCCCACACGGTACCGGCGAACCGTGCCGTGACATCCTCGGTCAGCCCGAACACCTTGCCCACCTCGCGGATGGCGCTGCGTGGCCGGTAGCTGATGACAGTCGCGGCGATGCCGGCTCGCTCGCGCCCATAACGCTCATAAATATGCTGGATGATCTCCTCGCGCCGCTCATGCTCGAAATCGACATCGATGTCGGGCGGCTCCTTGCGTTCGGACGAGATGAAGCGGGCGAACAGGAGATCGTGTTCGGCTGGATCGACCGCGGTGATGCCGAGCACATAGCAGACCGCCGAATTGGCGGCCGAGCCGCGCCCCTGGCACAAAATCCCCCTGTCCTCGGAGACGCGCACGATGTCATAGATGGTCAGGAAGTATTGCGCGTAGTCGAGTTCGGCGATCAGCGCGAGTTCCTTGCGCAGCAGCGTTTCCACCTTCTCGGGCAGGCCTTCGGGATAGCGCCAGGCGGTGCGGCGCCAGGTCAGTTCCTCAAGCCAACCCTGCGGTGTCTTGCCGGGCGGGATCGGTTCTTCGGGATATTGGTATTGGAGCTGGTCGAGCGAGAAATCGATGCGCGCAAGCAGGTTACCGGTTTCGGCAACCGCTTCGGGCGCATCACGAAACAGCCGCGCCATTTCATCGGGCGGTTTGAGATGGCGTTCGGCGTTGACCTGCAGAAGAGTGCCGGCATTGTCCAAGGTGCGGCCTTCGCGGATGCAGGTGACGACATCCTGCAACGGACGCTGGGCGGGATCGTGATAAAGCGCGTCGCTGATCGCGATCAGCGGCACACCGTTTTGTGCGGCGCAGGTCTTCAGATGTGCCAGCCGCCGGCGATCACGCCCACTATGGATCATCGATGCGGCAAGCCAGACGGCGCCCGGCATTCGGGCGTCAAGCTGTGACAGGACCGCGCCGGTCGCCTCCAAATCCTCATCGGGCATGACGATCAGCAGAAGATCGCGACCACGCATCAGAAGATCACTGAGATAGATATCGCACGCGCCCTTTTCAGTGCGGCGCTTGCCGTCGGTCAAAAGCCGGCACAGGCGGCCCCAGCCGTCGCGGTTTTCCGGATAGGCGATGATGTCCGGCGTGCCGTCGGCGAAGACGAGCCGCGCGCCGACGACATATTTGAGCGGCAGGATGGCGTCCTTGCCATGTTCTTTTTTGTAGGCCTCGCACGCATCGGTGTAAGCGCGGTAGCCGCGTACCACGCCAGCGACGGTGTTGCGGTCGGCGATGCCGATGCCGGCATAGCCCAGTTCGATGGCCCGCATGACGAAATCGCCCGGATGCGAGGCGCCGCGCAGAAAGGAGAAATTGCTCGTCACGGCGAATTCGGCGTAGCCGGTCATGCAAACAACCCGTGCAGGAACCAGCGGGGATGGTGGCCGACCTCCTGGTAGAGCCCCTCGCGAAACACCCAGAAACGATGGCCCTTGACGTTCTCAACGCAATAATAATCGCGCGTCGGGCTCGCCCCCTCGGATCGCCACCATTCCGGTGCGATCCGCTCCGGCCCCTCAGCGCGGGCGATTTCGTGCACGCACCGGCGCCAGCGGAACCGCAGCGGTGGCCCGTCGGGGATTTCGGCCAGCGCCTCGATCGGCTCGGGCCGCTCGAACAAATGGATGGGGCGCAGCGGGCGTTCATCGGATACGGGCGAAGGCCAGCGATCCTCGACATGGGCCGATGCCTGACCGGCCGGCACGGACCGCACGGCGTTTTCGGGGATGTGGGTTTGAACGAGCGCAAACTGCCGCACCGCCTGCGCGCCGAACCGTGTGCTGAGCCGGTCGACCAGCGCATTGACATCGTCATCGTCGACCGCATGGCCATCAAGGCTGTGCTGCGGGGTTTCGAACGGCGCCGTCGCCGTCACCGACAGCCGGATCAGATCATAGCCGTAACCGGGATCCAGCGGATCGCTCAGCGTGTCAATGCGCTCACGAAACAGGCGCAGCATGGTTTTGGGCGCGCGCACGGGTTGAGCCGTCTCCACGCGCAATCTGCTGACCGTTCCATCGGCCCGGAACAAAGCTGCCTCGAAACGCCGCCCGCCTTCACCGCGTGCCTCGAGGCTTTGCGCGGTTCGGTCCGCCAGCGCGTCGAGCGTTGCCAACATGGTCTCCATCTGCGTGACCGGTTCGGCGAAACGGCGTTCGGCGCTGGTTGGCGGCAGGGGCCGGCGCGGGGTGATGGCGGTGTTTTCCTCGCCCAGAATGCGCGCCAGGCTTGCCACGCAGCCCGCGCCGAAACGGGCGGCCAGCGGCGTGCGCGGCCGACTGGCCAGATCGCCGATCGTTCTCAGCCCGGCACGCCTGAGCGCCATGGTGATCTCGAGCCCGGCTTCCAGTGCGGCGGCCGGCAGGGGCGCCAGCGCTTGAGCTTCCCCGCCGGGCACAACGATGGTGCTTTCAACGCCAAACCGGGCCAGCGCGCGCGCCGCCTGTGGCGTGCCGGCGATGGCGGTGCGGATGCCCGAGAGCCCCGACGACAGGCGCGCAAGCAGATCATCGCGCAGGGCCTTCTCACCGCCGAACAGATGAGCGCAGCCAGTGATGTCGAGCGTCAGCCCGTCGGGCGCATCGAGCGCGACCATGGGCGTATAGCGGTCGCAGACGTCGGCGATGCGTTCGAGCCAGGCCGCATCGGCCGCCTGATCGGTCTCGACGGCCACCAGATGTGGCACGCGTGCCCGCGCGTCGGCCAGCGCCAGACCCTGCGCCAGGCCGAGCCTGACGGCGGGGCGGTTCACACTGACGATGCGCAGCGCATTGTTCTGCTTTTCAGTAAAGCAGAGCGGCGCTTCAGCCCGCGCGTGCGAACCGGTGGCTTGCCATTCCAGCCGGTCGCTCGGCAGGAACGGAAACCAGATCGCCAGATAGCGGCGCGGCATCTCGAAACTGGTGTCGGTCATGATCCCACTCCACACGCCAGCGCTGACCGGATGCGCCGGCTCGGTTACGCAACAAGGTGATGTCGAAGGCCGGCGGGCCGGGCGCATTGGCAGCCAGCGGACGAGATGGTGCCGCGGCGACCTGCCAGCGGGTCATGGCGCAGCTTGGTTGTGGCCTGGCACCCACACGCAGCAGAAACGGCGTCACGCCAGACTGTTCGGCCGCCAACGCCAGCCGGCGTGTCACGGTCAGATCGAGCACGCCGGGCGAACCCCAGACCTCCATGAGTACCGTGCCGATCGGCGCGCAACGCACCGCTTCAAGGCCCGCACGCAAAATATCGTCAGCACGGCGGGTTTGAACGACGATGATATCGGTCGGATCGAGACCCAGCGGCACAAGGCCGGGGGCGTGCAGATGACCGGTTTCGATCTCGGCGACCCGCTGGCGGATCCAGACGATCTTGCGCCCTTCCGCCCCGATACGCTGCGCCAGCCCCGCGGCGAAGCCGGCCAGCGCCGCGCCATCGGGTGTCTGGGCGGCATAGGCTTCGTGCAGCGTGCCGCGTTTCAGCCCGCCATCAAGCGCGTGATCGATCTCGGTTACGCCAAACGAAACGCGGCGTGCGGCCTCGGCCATATCGGGCGCGGAAGGCGCCAGCGCCTCGATCCGGCGCCGCAATCGGGTCAGCGTATCGCTCATGGGTCAACATAAATGTTCTTTCTTTGTTCTATTACACGCCAGAGTCGTGGGAGAGTCAAGCATCCATCCCTGATGCCATCAAAGCGCAGTCAGATCGCCAGCTTCGTCCAGGCCGCATCGCGTTTGGAAGACCGGACGCAGGCATCGACGAAGGCGACGCCGATCAGCCCGTCCCGTACCGTCGGATAAATCACATCGGGCGGCACCGGCGCACCGGCCATCCCGGCACGGATCGCATGGGCCGCCTCGGTGTAGATGTTCGCAAAGCCTTCCAGATAGCCTTCGGGATGGCCCGGCGGGATGCGGCTGACGCGGCCGGCCGCTTCGCCCGCACCGGCGCCGCCACGGGTGATCAGGCGCTTGGTCTCTCCGAACGGTGTGAACCAGAGATGGTTGGGATGTTCCTGCGCCCATTCCAGCCCGCCCTTGTCGCCATAGAGCCGCAGGCGCAGCCCGTTTTCATTGCCGGGCGCGACCTGGCTACACCACAACATGCCCTTTGCGCCGCCGGCAAAGCGCAGCATGATATGGGCATTGTCGTCGACGCGGCGGCCGTCGACGAAGCTGTGCAGATCGGCGGACAGCGCCTCCACCGCCAGCCCGGAGGCGAAGAGGCCGAGATTGAGCGCGTGGGTGCCGATATCGCCGATCGAGCCGCCCGCGCCCGAGCGTGCCGGATCGGTGCGCCAGCCGGCCTGTTTCTGGCCGGTCGATTCGATGTCCTCGGTCAGCCAGTCCTGCGCATATTCCATCTGCACCAGGCGAAGCGTGCCCAGGTCACCATTGGCGACCATTTCGCGCGCCTGCCGCACCATCGGATAGCCGGTATAATTGTGGGTCAGGACAAACAGCGCGTCGGACTTTTCGGCGAGTTTGACCAGCTTTCTGGCTTCGCTCAGCGTCGCCGTCAGCGGCTTGTCGCAGATCACATGGATGCCGCGCCTGAGGAACTCGCGCGCGACCGCATAGTGCATGTGGTTGGGCGTGACGATGGCGACGGCGTCGATGCCGTCCTTCAGCCGCGCCTCGCGCCTGGCCATGGCGGCAAAATCGCCATAGACGCGATTGTCCGCCAAGCCGAGGTCCCGGCCGGATGCCTTGGATTTCTCTACCGTCGAACTGAACGCGCCGGCAACCAACTGATAGTGTCCGTCGATCCGTGCCGCGATGCG
>JANQJE010000095.1 GCA_028281795.1 Cohaesibacteraceae bacterium
GAGCACGACATCGACGATTTGTGGGATCACATCACCAGCGCGTTGAACGATGACCGTATCCCCGACACGCAGGTCCCTGCCCTCGCGGATCGGCTGTCCGTCATTGCCAAGACCGGCGATGTAATCCGCGTTGTGCAGCGTTGCATTCGACACGACAACGCCGCCAACCGTGATGGGATGCAACTTGGCGACCGGCGTCAGCGCACCGGTCCGACCGACCTGGATGTCGATGTCCTGCAGAACCGTAAAAGCCTGTTCGGCCGGGAACTTGTGGGCAATGGCCCAGCGCGGCGACCGTGAGACGAAGCCAAGCCGCTCCTGATAGTCGAGCCGGTCAACCTTGTAGACAACGCCATCGATATCGTAGCCGAGTTCGGACCGCTTCAAGGCGATATCGTCGTAAACTGCGATCAGCCCCTCGGCTGTCTCGCAGCGCGCCATGAGAGGATTGGTTTCAAAACCCAAGTGCGCCAGCCGCGCCACCGCCGCCATCTGCGTCTCAGCCAACGGTTCGGACAACTCCCCCCACGCATAGGCGAAGAACTGCAAAGGCCGGGACTTTGTAATCTCCGGATCAAGCTGACGCAGAGACCCCGCGGCCGCGTTGCGTGGATTGGCAAAAACCTTTCCGCCGGATTCTTCCATCCGGGTGTTCAGCAACGCGAAATCCTGCGTAGACATGTAAACCTCGCCACGCACTTCCACCACGTCAGGAACATCGCCAGCAAGCGTATCGGGGATCGAGGCAATCATTCGCGCGTTGCGGGTCACGTCCTCACCGACCGAGCCATCCCCACGGGTCGCCGCCGTGATCAGTCGACCGCGTTCATAGCGCAGCGACAGAGACAGCCCGTCAATCTTTGGTTCCGCCGTCATGGCCGGTGGTTCGTCAAGCCGCAGGAACCGCGCAATGCGTGCACCGAACTCCCGCACATCATCGTCATCAAACGCATTGTCCAACGACAGCATCGCCCTGGCATGCGTCACCTTGGAGAACTTTTCCGATGGTGCGGTGCCGACCTTTTTCGACGGGCTGTCCGGCAGAACGAGAGCCGGGAAACGCGCTTCGATGGCGAGGTTTCGCGCTTTCAGCGCATCATAGGCCGCATCGGAAATAGTGGGTGCATCTTCGCCATGATAAGCCGCGTCATGGGTGGCCATCTCGGTCGCCAGCGCTTTCAGTTCCGCACGCGCCTGTTCTTCGCTCAAGGCATCGACGTCGATGGCGCGCAGCCCGCTCACACCCGCTCTCCCTGCAACAAACGGCCAGCGGCCGCACGTGCCTCATCGGTCACAGTTGCACCCGATAGCATCCGCGCCACCTCTTCCAGGCGCCCGTCCTCGGACAGCCGCTCCACTTCTGTCCGCGTCCTGTCAGCAGCGTATATTGCTTTAGCAATCGAAAGGTGACCATGAGCCCGAGCGGCCACCTGCGGCGCATGCGTGACCGAAAGCACCTGAACTTTGCCGGCAAGACGCGCCAGCCGAACGCCAATCGCTTCGGCGACCGCACCGCCCGCGCCGGTGTCGATCTCGTCGAAAACCAACGTCGGTGCCGATCCCTTGTCGGCCAGCACGACTTTCAGAGCCAAGAGGAAGCGAGAAAGCTCACCACCCGAGGCCACTTTCATCATCGGGCCAGGACGTGTTCCAGGATTGGTCTGCACCTGAAACGCAACTCTGTCGTAGCCATTGGCCGTGCGATCGGATGGATCGGACGTCACCTCCGCCATAAAGCGTGCCTGACCAAGCTTGAGGTCGGGCAGTTCCGTCTCGACGGCGTCCGAAAGGTGCTTGGCACAACGCTGCCTTGACTCCGAAAGCTCGGTGGCAAGCCCGTCATAACGCGCTTCGGCCTCTTTGACCGCCAGGTCCAGCGCCGCGCTCTTGTCAGCACCTGCATCCAGAGCCTCCAACTGATCGGCAAGCTCGGTTGCTTTCTCCGGCAACGCGTCACACGTGACCTGGTACTTCCGTGCCGCCCCGCGCAGGGCAAACAGCCGCTCTTCGGTATCGTTCAACTCCTGCGGATCGAATTCGATGCTGACAAGCGCGCGCTCGATTTCCATTGCCGCCTCCCCCAAGGCGTCGAGCGACTGGCCCAAGGCATCAATGATCGGGCCGAGCAACACCTCGCTGTCAGGACCTTTGCGCTCCAGGCGTCGCATCAAGGCAGCAAGCACAGGGGACGGCGCGGCGGCACCGGACACCGCCTCATGCGCTTCCTGCACATCGGCGGCAACCTTTTCGGCTTGCATCATGATCGCACGACGGGCGGCCAATGCCTCTTCCTCGCCTGGTTCTGGTGAAAGCGCAGAAAGCTCCTCAACACTTGCTTTCAGATAGTCCGCTTCCTTGGCCGCTTCGGCAAGAGCTGCCGCATGCACATCCCGCTCACGCTCGGCAGCCTGCAAAGCGGCGTATGCAGCGGCAACATCATCGGCCAGACCCGACAAACCTCCATAGGCATCAAGCAGGGCGCGATGGCTCGCCGGGTCGACCAGAGCACGATCATCGTGCTGGCCATGAATCTCCACCAGCGACCGGCCAAGCGCGCGCAGAAGCCCCATCGAAACAGGTTGATCGTTCACGAAGCCGCGCGCTCTGCCATCGGCGGACTGCGTTCTGCGTATGATGAGATCAGCCTCCGGCTCAAGACCCGCTTCTTCCAAAATGGCAAAGGCCGGATGACCCGGCTCCAGCTCGAACACCGCCTGGACCTGCCCGCTCTTGGCGCCGGTGCGCACGAGCCCGGCGTCACCGCGTGCGCCAAGCGCCAACGCCAGCGCATCGAGCAGAATGGACTTGCCCGCACCGGTCTCACCGGTGAGCACGGTCATGCCCCGGTCGAGCTCCAGATCGAGCGTTTCAATAAGAACGATGTCACGGACAGACAGACGCGTCAGCATGCAACCGAACTCTGTTGGTCTGCCAGCCGCGATGGCCTTTGGGGCATGGTGCGAATCGTCAACTTCCCGGCATTGGTGCGGGAAGGAAGATGGGTCAGGATGCGCGTCCGGTAAACCCGGCAAAAGCGCGGCTGATCCAAGATCCCGCGTTTTCCTGCGGTTCCAGACCGCCGGACTGCAAAAGCCCATAGGATCGTTGGTACCATTCAGAATCCGGGAAATTGTGCCCAAGCACCGCAGCAGCCGTCTGCGCTTCAGTAACCACACCCATCGACATGTAGCTCTCGACCACCCGGTGCAGTGCTTCTTCGACATGACGGGTGGTCTGATATTCTTCGATCACCTCCCGGAACCGGTTGATCGCAGCGACATAATTGCGTCGATCCAGATAGTAGCGACCGACACGCATCTCGGCACCGGCAAGTTGATCATAGGCAACACGGAGCTGTGCCTGCGCCGGGTTCACATATTCAGAGTCGGGATAAAGGCGAACAAGATCGCGGAAAGCATTGATCGCGCGCGCCGTTTGTTCCTGATCACGCGTCACATCGGGAATCTGATTGTAGTAGGACTGTGCCACGATGAACTGCGCATAAGCGGCATCTTCGCCCCCCGGATGCAGCGTCACATACCGGCGGCCGGCATTCACCGCTTCCGGATACCGCCCTGTTGAGAACTGAGAGAAAGCCCCCAGCACCAGCGCGCGCTTGGCATATTCTGAATAAGGGTGAACCTGTTCCAGCTCATCGAACTGCTCGGCGGCATTGCTATAATCACCGCGCTCCATCGTCGCCAGAGCGTCATTGAACATGACCGCGGGTGGACGCGTATCATCGACGAAGTCAGCGGTATCGGCCACGTCCGTCGACGCGCAACCGGCAAGCGTCAGGGTTGCGACACCGAACACCGCAGCAATGCGGGCCCGTTTGGAAAAAGAAAAAACAAGCTTCGAAATCATAACAACCAAACACCAAACAGTCTTTTCAGGCCGTTCCGACCAACGGGAAGGCGCCATAACACGGCCAGCACGCATTCCCCACCCCTGCACGTCAATTGGCGAACGTCTGAGTGCAAGGCGGTAAACGCGCATCACCGACGCATGGCGAAACAATGGCAAGCTTGCCAGACGGTCAGGATTATTTGGGCTGGATCAGTTGGTTTCGGGGCGCAACGTCGCCGCCTCAAGACTGACTTTGACGTCATCGCCCGTCCGTTCACGCCGTACTTTGTCATCCGACGCAGAGCCTTCCACGATTTCGAAGGCTGTCGGATCAGCGAACAAGGCTTTCATCATCGTGAAGTTCAAACGATGGCCACCTTTATGGGAACGGAAACACCCCTCAATTGGCAAGCCAGCCAGCGCCAGGTCCCCAATGGAGTCAAGAATCTTATGGCGCACAAACTCATCAGCCCAGCGCGTCCCTTCCTGATTCATGACATCATCGTCACCAAGAACGACCGCATTATCCAGCGATGATCCAAGAGCAAAATTGTTTGCCCAAAGATTCTCGACATCCTTCAGGAAACCAAAGGTTCGTGCTCGAGCGACTTCATCACGGAAACCCTGGGGCGTCAGATCAAATTCCATCGACTGGCACCCGATGGAAGCATGATCATAATCGATGCTGACTTCAAAACGCGAACCATCGAACGGTCGAAGCTCACCAAACGCATCGCCTGCATCCACGCGAACGGGCTTGAGAATGCGAAGCACCTTCCGCCGCTTGGACTGTTGCACCACACCGACGGAATCGATGGCATCGACAAACATGGCCGACGACCCATCCATGATCGGCACTTCGGGACCATCAACCTCGACAAGCGCATTGTCCACGCCAAGGGCCCGCAATGCAGCGAGCAAATGCTCAACCGTAGAAACAAAAGCACCGTTCGGGTCACCCAGAACAGTGCACAAAGCAGTTGCTGAAATGGCGGACCAATCAGCCTTGATCTCAACGTCACGCGACCCGGGAAGATTGGTTCGCAGAAAAATGATGCCGGTGTCTTCATCGCTTGGGTGGATGGTCAGCGTGACGGGCTTGCCACTGTGAACGCCTATGCCCGACAGTGAAACACTCTCGCCTACCGTGCCTTGATACCCAGAACGAAAAACCATGTGGCCCCCAGCGGTCCAAATCATCGGCGTACAACCGACAAACGCGTTAATCAAAGCAACCCAATCACGCCTCAAACCACCCCCAGGATGATCGCCTGGCAACAAGCGGCAGCCATGAACGCACAAAGCGACAGACTCGCCTAAGCCTTGATGTCTGGCGGCAACCTACCTGTGCAGCACGCCGGACAAAAATCACGCTTTCTTTCGATGTGTTACACAAAACGCATCTTGCGTAACTTATCTAACCAACTGAGATATCTTAACTTTCTGTCAAAGACATGACCGGGCGGCTGGAGCCGCCGGGCCATGATGTTTCAAAGTGTTACCAACCGAGAGCCTACATGCTCTTGCGACGCAGAAACGCCGGAATGTCCATAGCATCCTCTTCGGCCGTCCGTTGAGGCTGCTGTGAAGCCGTATTCTGGCGGCCAAGACCGTCATGGCTCGCAGAAGCCGCTTGTGCGGGCTGTGAGGAAGCAGGGCGCGACACAGATGCACGCTGTACCGGAGCCGGCGTCTGGGACTCGTCTGTTGTGTCTTCGTCGTCACGACGCGTCATCCCGACATGGGCAAGCTTGCGCAGCAGACCAAGAGCGCCTTTGTCACCTTCTTCGGCCGAATCGGCTGTCTTGCGGCGCATTTCATCCTGAGCGATGGCCGGGAACTCATCGACGCTTGGCATGCGCGGCGCTGTGCTGCGCGTCTTGGGAGCGGCGGGACGCTGCATCGCGGGACGTTCGGGAAGATCGGCTGGAGGCGTTTCGTTTGCTGCCGTTTCAGCCAGTTCATCCTCTTCGAAGAGTTCCGGAACGGGTGTAAACGGCGCAATGGAAACAGCACCATCGGCGTCACCGGCGGACGGCTTCTCCTGAGGTAGAGACAGCTCACGCTCGATGCGATCGATGCGCTCTGCCGGCGACTCGGGCGCTTCTGCAACATCTGTCGCCTGAGCCACAGCGGCGGTCGCGGCCTTCTCGATGGCAGCCGCATCCGGCATCGCTGGCGCCACCGTTTCGGCCTTCTTTGGCATCGCCGTTACGACCGGACGGCCGACGGTCGGAACGCTTGTGTTCGCATTGACACCACCCACGATGGCATCAAGTTCCTCATCGACGCCGGTTGCAACAACCGAGACACGGATCATGCCTTCCAGCGACTCATCAAACGTGGCGCCAAGGATGATCAAGGCATCCTGATCGACCTCTTCGCGGATGCGTGTTGCCGCCTCATCCACCTCGAACAGGCGCATATCCTTGCCACCGGTGATGGAAATCAGCAGACCTTTGGCACCCAGCATCGAGACATCGTCCAGCAGCGGGTTGGCAATGGCCGCCTCGGCTGCCTGCAACGCGCGCTTGTCGCCCGAGGCTTCACCGGTACCCATCATGGCCTTGCCCATGCCGCGCATGATCGAACGGACATCAGCAAAATCCAGATTGATCAGGCCATCCTTGACCATCAAATCAGTGATGCAGGCCACACCGGAGAAGAGAACCTGATCGGCCATCGCAAAGGCATCGGAAAAGGTCGTGTCTTCATTGGCGATGCGGAAAAGATTCTGGTTCGGAATGCAGATCAGCGTATCCACTTCCTTGTGCAGCTCATCGATGCCCAAATCGGCAATGCGCATACGCTGGCGGCCTTCAAAGTGGAAAGGCTTGGTAACCACACCGACGGTCAGAATACCCATCTCACGGGCAAGTTTTGCGACCACGGGCGCCGCCCCGGTACCTGTACCACCGCCCATACCGGCTGTGATGAACGCCATATGGGCGCCGGACAGGTGATCGGAAATCTCGTCGATCACCTCTTCAGCGGCCGCGCGGCCGATCTCCGGCTGAGCACCGGCTCCAAGACCTTCGGTGACCGCCACGCCCATCTGGACCACACGGTTTGCCTTGGAGTTTGTGAGCGCCTGCGCATCGGTGTTGGCCACGATGAACTCCACGCCTTCCAGGCCAGAGTCGATCATGTTGTTGACGGCATTGCCACCCGCACCGCCGCAGCCAAAGACAACGATCTTGGGTTTCAATTCGTGAATATCGGGAGCTTCCAACTGGATAGGCATGGGACCCTCTTTCATTCTTCCTGGAACGCGGCGCACAAAGGGAAGTCTTGTGGAGCCATAAGTGTCACGTCGTGACGGGTGGGGTTGGGGTGGAACAAAACGCTCAAGTGATCGTGCCGAAGGCACGAAAAAAGCACGTGAAGTGGGGCAGCCGATGCGGCCGAAGCCTGACGGTACAAGTGATCATGGCGTGAACGCAAAGCGGCTGCCGAAAAGTTTAGAGGGCGCTGCGAAGCCATTGGCCTACCCTCCCAAAATAACCTTCGGTTCCCGTAGCGCGGGCTGAGAAACCATGAGTCAGCAGAGTATCGCGCGGCACCATTCGCACGCATTGCGGATAGATCAACAGGCCCATGGCGGCTGCGAATGCCGGTCCGGTGGCAGCTTCGGGCAGGCCGTCGACACCAACCGGACGACCGAGACGGACGTTGCGCGAGAGCATGCGCCGCGACAATTCGACAACACCGCTCATCAGGCTGGCGCCGCCGGTGACGACAAGCCGTTTAGAGGCAAGACCGGCAAAGCCTGAAGCGGTCAGACGATCGCGCGTCATCTCCAAAATCTCTTCCAGACGCGGGCGGATAATACGGGTCAGGGCACCGCGGGGCACTTGCTGGCCGCCTTCATGACCGTCTTCACTGACCGGCGGTATGGTCAGGATGTCGCGATCATCCGCCGGGCTCGGCAGAGCCGAACCGTGCAGCGTCTTGAACCGTTCTGCCTCGTCCACGCGCGTTGAGAGACCGCGCGCCAAATCCATCGTGATGTGATGGCCGCCCAGCGGCACGACATCGGCGTGCACAAACTCACCATCGTAGAAAACACCGATAGACGTTGTTCCGGCGCCCATGTCGACAACGACAGTTCCCAGGTCCATCTCGTCGTCCACGAGCACAGCAAGTCCTGCCGCATGCGCAGAGGTGACGTAGCCGTCGACGTCCAGATGAGCTGCGTTGATGCACTGTTCGAGATTGCGCAGCGGTCCGACGTCAGCGGTGACCAGGTGCATATCGACGCCAAGCCCGGCACCGTACATGCCACGGGGATCAGCGATGCCGCGATCTCCATCAAGGGCAAAGCCGATAGGCATGGAATGGAGAATCGACCGGCCCGGTTCGATGGCATGGTCGCTGCCGGCTTTGAGAACCTTCGCAATGTCACGCTCGGTGACCGCATGGCCATTGAGTGCAACCGTTGCTGAAAGCGTATCGGACGAGATGCGCCCGCAGGTCAGAGACGCGATAACCGCATCAACGGTAACACCTGCCATGCGTTCAGCCTGATGGACAGCCTGGCGGATCGCGACCTCGGCGCGCTCAAGATCGATGACATAGCCTGACTTCAGCCCCTGCGAGCGGTAATGACCGAACCCCTTCACATCGATCGCGTGGGTCCGGTTGCTTTGGCCCACACTGGCTTCACTCGGCTTAAGACGCGCGATCATGCAACTGGTCTTGGCGGTACCGACATCAAGCACACAGACCGTCACCGATTTGCGTTGCGGCAACGGATTGGGGCCATAAAAGTCAAGTGGCCGGCGGCGGGACATAGTCGACATCAGACCCCTCCCCGCGCCGCGGCAAGACTGGCATCGTCGCCATCCATCGCTTCAATGGCTTCATCACTCAGCCGGACAACGAGTTGGTCCGGCAAACGAAGATCAACTTCGGCAACAGCACGCTCCAGAAGAGCGTGGCGCCGCATCATGCCTTCAAGCTGTGCAAGCGCACCATCCACGCCCACCTCAGGCAGATGAACCTGAACATTGCCATTCATATGGAGTGTCCAGCGACGGTCGCCGACACGTTCAAGTGCCACGACGTCATCCAGAACATGCGGGCGGGCAGCCAGTTGGGCGAAGAAATCCGTCGCTTCGCGCGCCGCGCCCTCGCCAACCACCAGAGGCAGGCGGGCATGAGCCGCACCGATTTCGTCTGTGATCTCTTCGCCTTCCAACGTGACGAGCAGGATACGATTCTGCGTAAGCATACGGGCGAACGGCGCATGCTCTTCGATCTGAACCATCAACGTGTTCGGGTAGACCCTGCGCACCGAGGCTTCCTTAACCCAGGGCAGTGCGAGAACCCGGTCGCGGGCCGCGTCGATATCGAAACCGAGCACGGATGTTGTCGTGGTAACGGCAAGATAGTCGAGAACATCGCCTTCGCGCGTGTCACGCAAACCTTCAATGGTAATCGCATCCACGGCAAAACCGGTATGCGCCGCCACAGACGTAAGCGTCGAAGCCAGAGAATCGCGCGCATCCGCTGTTCGGTCACTGAACGAAATGCCAAACACAAGAACCGGAACGAGCACCATGCTGGCAAGCAGTGCATTGGGGTGGCGGACCGCACGCAAAGCTTCGCCGGTAGCACGCCAGGCATCGGCAAACCGGGCAATGCGTTTGCGGCTTAGTCCGGGCAGACGGGTCAGCGATGGCATGACGCGTCCTCGACCATCCAGGAAACCAGCTCTTCAAAGGAGTGGCCTGCGTGAGCGGCAATCTCCGGCACCAGGGAAGTGGGCGTCATGCCAGGCTGCGTATTCACTTCAAGGCAAATCAACTCGCCTGTGCCCATCGGCTGGTCATCATACCGAAAATCCGATCGCGTAACCCCCCGGCAGCCGAGCGAGCGATGGGCGGCAAGTGCATAACCCTGCACACGCGCATATACGTCAGATGGAATTTCAGCCGGCAGAATATGCTCCGACCCGCCATCAGCGTACTTCGCGTCGTAATCATAGAAATCCTGGCCCAGTGGAACGATGTCGATGACGCCAAGCGCAACATCGCCCATCACGGCACAGGTGAGTTCGCGGCCTGCCACATAATGCTCGGCCATCAACTGATCACCGTAAGGCCAGTCCGATCGAAAGAGTTCCTGAGGCGGATACTCCATATCTTCCGATACGATAAGCACGCCGAACGACGAGCCTTCCGCCACCGGCTTGATCACATAGGGCCGCTTCATTGCATGTGCTTTGGCCGCCTCCTCGCGCGAGACGAGGATATGTTTGGCCACGGGCACGCCGGCAGCTGCCATCAGTATCTTGGCGCGGTCTTTGTTCATGGCAACGGCAGAAGCCATGACCCCGGAGTGCGTATAGGGAATGCCGAGAACCTCCAGCACGCCCTGAATGGTGCCGTCTTCGCCATCCGGGCCATGCAGCGCATTGAACGCAACATCCGGTTTCAGCTCCGAAAGGGTCTTGGGAACGGATCGGTCGACGTCGACGCGCGTGACGTCATAGCCCGCGCGTTCCAGCGCAGCTGCACAGGCAGCTCCTGTCGACAGGCTGACCGGCCTTTCAGACGACCAGCCTCCCATCAACACTGCGACATGTTTCCCTTTTGGCGCCATAGCGTGCGCAATTGTCCCGTCATATCGGTCCAAACGGACCGCCACGGCTGCAAGCTAGGCACGAGTTCGTAAGAAATCCTTAACCGGATTTGGAAAGGTCGGCTTTACGAATTGCCCGCCAATCACAAGGTGTTTCAAGGGCGAAAGGTTTCCACAACCTTGCCATTGGTAAACAAGCCCATGCGCTTACCCTCCCATTGGAGAAGCGTTCCGGAATGCTCGTAAACTCGTTTGCGCACGGTCTCACCAAGGCTTTCCAGATCGTACGCCGTGGCATCGCCCATGTTGATCATAAAGTTGCAATGCATGGGCGACATCTGCGCACCGCCAACCTGAAACCCGCGCAACCCTGCCGCGTCGATACATTTCCAGGCTGAGCCGCCAGAAGGGTTCTTGAATGTCGACCCTGACGTCCGTTCCTTGATCGGCTGGTTCTCTTCGCGATGTGTCTGAACAGTATCCATCGCCGCCTCGATCTCCTCACGCGGCGCGGGTACACCTTCAAAGAGAGCCGAAACGAAAACCAGATCCTCAGGCGCTGCGGAATGCCGATAGGTGAAGCCCATGGCTTCGTGGTCGAGTGTCACAAGCTCACCCTGGCGATTGACAGCATCGACCGAAACCAGCCTGTCCGTGGTCTCGACACCGTTGGCCCCGGCATTCATCCGCAGTGCTCCGCCAAGCGAACCGGGAATGCCGTGATAGAAATGAAAACCGCCCAGACCCGCATCGCGGGCAATAGCGGCAAGTTTGCGATCCGCCATGCCGGTACCGGCACGGATACGCGGCATGTCCAGTTGCACTTTGCCGTCATTGAACGGACGTGAGGTCAGACGAACCAACGCACCCTTCAGACCGCCATCGCGAATGAGAGAGTTGGATGCAAGACCCATGACATGGACCGGCACGTCCTCGGGCAGAAGCTTCAAAAAGACCTGCAGGTCGGCAACGTCTGCCGGAACGAAATAGAGTTCGGCAGGACCGCCAACGCGAAACCATGTGTAGTCGGATAACGGCTGGTTGGTTCGCAACCGCCCGCGCAATTGGTCGACCCCCGTTCCCATGCGCGCCAAAAGCGCGTCACCATCGATGTCGCTCATGCGCCCCGCGCCTTGAGTTCTTCAGGAAGGGCATTCGCCCAGGCGGTAATGGAACCGGCGCCAAGACAAAGCACCGTGTCGCCTGCCTGGGCTATCTGCGCAATGCGTCCTGCCAAAGCCTCCGGTTGATCCAGAGCTTCCACATGACGATGCCCCTGCGCATGGATCCCTGAAACAAGATCGGTATGGGTTGCTCCTTCTATAAGCTGCTCTCCGGCCTCATAGACAGGGGCGACAAGGACACAATCGGCATCGTTGAAACAACCGGCGAATTGATCAAACAGATCGCGCAGTCGGGTATAGCGGTGCGGCTGGACCACCGCGATCACCTTGCCGGATGTCGCTGTGCGCGCAGCTTTAAGGACAGCGGCAATCTCGACAGGGTGGTGGCCATAATCATCGTAGATGTCGACGCCCTGCCATGACCCGGTATGGGTAAACCGCCGTTTGACGCCGGAGAAGCGGGCCAGCCCCTCACGGATGGCGGCATGTGACATGCCAAGGTGGTGCGCGACGGCAATGCCCGCCGTTGCATTCAACAGATTGTGCAGTCCTGGCATGGGGAGCGACAGACCGTCTATCCGATCGGTATCCTTTGTACCGCGGCTACGCAGCTCAATGGCAAAATGAGACGTCGGGCCTTCCATACGCACATCGACGGCGCGCACATCAGCCTGTGGGTTTTGACCATATGTAATCACGCGGCGATCTTCGATGCGGCCAATCAGGCTCTGCACCTCGGGGTGATCGAGACACATGACCGCAAAACCGTAAAAAGGCACGTTCTCCACAAACTGATGAAAGGCCGTTCGCACACCGTCGAAATCGCCATAGTGATCCAAATGCTCAGCATCGATGTTCGTCACCACGGCCACATCGGCCGGCAGCTTAACGAACGTGCCGTCGGACTCATCGGCCTCCACGACCATCCAGTCGCCTTCGCCAAGCCGCGCATTGGTCCCGTAGGCGTTGATGATGCCGCCATTGATGACGGTCGGATCCATACCGCCGGCATCGAGCAGGCTCGCGACGATTGAAGTCGTCGTGGTTTTGCCGTGTGTTCCACCGATTGCGATGGCCGACTTCAGACGCATCAGCTCAGCTAGCATCTCCGCCCGGCGCACCACAGGCAGAAACCGCGCACGCGCTTCGGTCAACTCAGCATTGTCAGGTTTGATAGCCGACGAAACCACGACCACAGCGGCGCCATCAACGTTTTCCGGTCTGTGACCAACCATCACCTTAATGCCCATGGCGCGCAGGCGCTGCACATTGGCATTGTCTGAGATGTCGGAGCCCTGGACCGTGTAGCCGAGCGTGTTCAACACCTCGGCGATACCGCTCATGCCGATGCCACCGATACCCACAAAATGGACCGGACCAAGCTCGCGCGGTAGCTTCATACCTTCACCCTCGGGACTGAGTTTGAAATCTGCATGGTTGACCTAAGACGCAAGCGCCTCGACCTCAACAGCGAGCCGTTCCACAGCTTCAGGCCGACCAGCCTCACGGGCCGCAGAGGCCATCTTCGACAGCTCACCGGACCGCGGCTCCATCAGGCGAGCGAGCAGTTGCGAGAGCCGAACCGGTCCGATGTTTTTTTGCAGGGTTAGAATAGCGCCGCCGGCGTCCTGAAGCCGCTCGGCGTTGCGCGCCTGATCATGATCAAGGGCGTGGGGGTACGGCACCAGGATGGACGGACGCCCCATCACCGAAAGCTCGGCCACGGTCGATGCACCGGAGCGCGCAATCACGAGCTGCGCACGCGCCATCCGCTCAGGCATATCGACAAAGAATGCGCCGAGATCACACGGAACACCGAGAGTTTCATAAGCCTCGCGCACCCGGACGATATCTTCAGGGCGGCACTGTTGGGTGACATGTATCTCCCGGCGCACCTCCTCGCTGAACTGTTCCAGGGCACCGGGAACCAGATCCGCGAAGACACGCGCGCCCTGACTGCCGCCAAAAACGAGAAGTTCAAAAACCTGGTTGGCCTTTGGCTCACGATAAGGCTTGCGCGCGGCCGTTATCACATTGGCACGCACCGGATTGCCGACATGCATGACGATGGCGCGCGGAGAATCCGGAATACCATCGGTGTTGGCAAAACTGGTCGCAATCAACCGTGCCCGCTTGGCAATCACAGCATTGGCACGGCCCAGAACGGCATTCTGCTCGTGCACAACGATGGGCACACCGCGCAACCAGGCCGCAAACAAGGGCGGCAGTGTCGGATACCCACCGAACCCGACAATGGCGGCCGGTTTGTTCCGCCGCATGATCTTGAAGGCCTCGACCATGCCTTTGCCGATCGTTAGTGCTCCTGGGATCGATTGAAAGATGTTGCGCGGCGAAAAAGTGGCTGATGGAATGATGTGTGTACGCCGCGCCGGAAACGAGACCCCGTACGTGTCAGCGCGCTCGTCTGTCATCAGATCAACCGTATGACCGCGCCGCTGCAACACCTCGCTGAGGGATTGCGCCGGAAAGAGATGTCCGCCAGTTCCGCCGGCGCACAGAATAAAATAAGCCATAGGTCGCCTTGAAGAGCCGAATGTGGCCCCAGTTGGGCGGTCAGCCGTTCTGCAGGCTCCACCGCCAGGGATTGGCGGCGTTGCGGCCAAGTCCGGCCCGGGACTGTTTGCCCCGCGCGGTTTGCCGGGTGAGCCCAAGCAAGATGCCTGCCGTCAGTCCGACGGACAAAAGCGATGACCCCCCATAGGAGAGGAATGGCAGTGTCATGCCCTTGGCGGGAAGAAGTTGCAAGTTCACACCCATATTGATGGCAGCCTGACCGGCAAGCAGGGCAACCAAACCGACGATGGCATAGCGTGAGAAAAGGTTTTCCTGGCGCAGCGCCGAGCGGATGCACCGCGCGAAAAGGAAAACATAAAGCCCGACCACGATAAGGCACATGACGATCCCGAACTCTTCCGCCATGACGGCAAACAGAAAGTCGGTATGGCTGTCAGGCAGATGCTCCTTGACCACGCCTTCGCCCGGTCCCCGGCCAAGCCACCCCCCCTCAAGGAAAGACTCCACCGCACGGTCGGCCTGATGGCTGTCGCCGCTTTCGGGGTTGATGAACCGGTCGATACGGCTCGTGACGTGCGGGATGAAAAGGTAGGCCAGCACAAGGCCACCAAGAGCAACCGAACCCAGAACGGCAATCCACAGCCAACTCATGCCGGCAACGAAGAACAGGCAACCCCAAACGGCAGTCACAAGCATTGTCTGGCCGATGTCAGGCTGAGCAATCAGGATTGTGGCCGTGAGGACAAAAAGGCCAACGGCAAAGAGATTGGCATAAAGATCAGGGCGCTTGGCATGCTCGGCAAACAGCCAAGCCGACACCAGCACGAGCGCGGGCTTGGCGAGTTCTGACGGCTGCATCTGAAAAAAGCCGAGATCAACCCACCGGCGTGCGCCTTTCACTTCATCGCCAAACGCCAAAGCGGCCAGCATACCAAGAACTGCAAGTCCGAACACGATCAGACCGGCTCGCACCAGAGTGCGGTTGGACAGCATCGACATACCGAGCACGAGCCCTACCGTGGGAATGAGAAAAATGATGTGCTTCTGCACAAAGTGGAATTCGTTGGCGAGACCCAGGTCCCGCGCGATGGGCGGGCTGGCGGCGAACGACATCACCACGCCGACAACCAGAAGCATCAAAATGGTAAGAAGGGAGACCTTGTCCAGGGTCCACCACCAATCGCCGAGAGGCGAACGGTCGGCACGGGTCAAACGCATATACGCTACTCATTACTCTGACAGCGTGCGCTCCCCCTCAAGAAACGAGTGCACCGCACGCTTGAACGCATCACCTCGCGCCTCGAAGGACGCAAACTGGTCCCAGGAAGCACATGCCGGAGAGAGCAAAACGCACGCGCCGTCCAGCCCGTCCGCCAGCGCGTCACCGGCAGCCAACTGGACTGCCCGCTCAACCGTTTCCGCTCGCAGATAAGGCACCTGGCCTTCAAGCGTGGCGGCAAACCGGTCTTGCGCTTCTCCGACCAGGTAAGTCTTGATGATTTGCGGAAAGAAACCGTTAAGGGAGTCAATTCCGTCGCTTTTCGCCCGCCCGCCCGCAATCCAGTAGATGCGTTCGTAGGAAGCCAACGCTCGCGCAGCGGCATCTGCGTTGGTGGCCTTGGAGTCGTTGACAAACGACACACCCCGATGCTGCGCAACAGGCTCCATACGATGTGCCAGGCCAGGAAAGGAGCAAACAGCCTCACCAAGCTTTGTCGGGTCCATGCCGAGTTTAAGAAGGGCCGCAACCACAGCACAGACGTTCTGGGCATTGTGCTCACCCTTGAGACTGGCGACACCACCCAGATCGAAGAGCTTGTCCTGCGCCCCGTCGCGCGCAAGCCATATCGTCGACCCCACGGCGTAAACACCCTCATGCACGGTATGAACGGCACTGATCCTTGATACAGTCTTTCCATCACGTTCCAGGGCGTCGGCCATACGGGCCGAAAGAAGATCATCGACACCCACCACGGCATGCTGCGCCGCAGCCACCAGCCGCGCTTTTATGGCCGCGTAGTTGTCCATCGTTCCGTGACGATCGAGATGATCTTCGGCAAGGTTCAGATGCACGCCAACGGTCGGTGCAATGTTAGCGGACAAATCGATCTGATAGGATGAACACTCAATGACATAGTGGCGGTGCGGCTCGAACATCGGCAGATCGAGGACCGGAACTCCGATATTGCCGCCCATGGCCGTGTCGACGCCCATAGCCTTCATGGCATGGGTAGCAAGTGCCGTGGTGGTCGATTTGCCGTTGGTGCCGGTGATGGCAAGCACCGGCGCGGATGGACAATGCGCGGCACGTTCCTGAAAAAACAGATCAACATCACCGGTAATCGGCACACCGGCATCGCGCGCGCGCAGCACGCTCCAATGCGGCGCAGGATGCGTAAGCGGAATGCCGGGAGACAGAACCAGCGCAGCGAAGCGGCTCCAATCCGCCGCTTCGAGTGGCTCTACCGGAACACCGGCAGCAACGGCTTTGTCGCGAACGGCCTCACCATCGTCCCAGCCTACAACATCCACACCAGCCGCATGCAAAGCATGCGCCGTGGGCAGGCCCGAACCGCCCAGCCCGACCACGGCAATTGTCTTGCCGGCGAGGGTTGAGACCGGAATCATGGCCGCTTAGCGCAGCTTCAGAGTGGAAAGCCCTGCAAGGGCAAGCACAAAGGCAATGATCCAAAAACGGATGACGACCTGCGGCTCTGTCCACCCCAATTGCTCAAAATGATGATGGATCGGCGCCATTTTGAACACACGCTTGCCGGTCAGCTTGTAAGAGGTGACCTGAATGATCACCGACATGGCCTCCAGCACGAAAAGTCCACCCACAATAGCAAGCACGATCTCGTGTTTGGTTGCCACAGCAATTGCGCCAAGCAGACCGCCAAGCGCAAGGGAGCCGGTGTCGCCCATGAAAATCTGTGCAGGTGGAGCATTGAACCAGAGGAAACCGAGCGAAGCCCCGATAACAGCTCCGCACAGCACGGCAAGTTCACCGGTGCCGGGCGTGAAGTGAATCTGAAGATAGTCGGAGAAGATCGCGTTCCCCGCCAGATATGCGATGAGGCCAAAGGTGGCCGCGGCAATCATCACCGGCACAATCGCCAACCCGTCAAGACCATCCGTCAGGTTCACGGCGTTGCCCGCCCCGACAATCACGACAGCGCCAAACAGAATGAAAAACCAGCCGAGATTGACCAGAAGATCTTTGAAGAAGGGAAAGGTCAGCTGGTTGGCAAGCTCCGGGACCGAGACCTGCCCGATCACGAAGACCGCAGCGCCGGCAATCGTTGCCTCGATGGCAAGACGGGCCTTGCCCGACAGACCTTTATGGGACTGCTTTGTGACTTTCAGGTAGTCATCGTAAAATCCAATGCCACCGAAGCCGGCAGTAACGGCCAGAACCGTCCAAACCAGCGGACTTGAAAGATCGGCCCAAAGCAAGGTCGAGAAGATCAGCCCCGACAGGATCATCAGCCCGCCCATGGTGGGCGTGCCCTTCTTGGTCAGCAGATGTCCTTGTGGCCCGTCTTCGCGGATCGGTTGACCGCGGCCCTGACGCACCCGCAACCCGCGGATCATCATAGGCCCGAACAGGAAGACGAACAGCATCGCTGTGACCACAGCACCGCCCGTGCGGAATGTGATGTAGCGAAAGACATTGAACAACGGCACCGCATCGGCGAAGTTTGACAGCCAAAAGAGCATGAAATGCGTGTCCCTAACCGTTGTCGCTGTGTCAGTGGTTGCCGTAGCGCTGCAGGATCATCTCAACCAAAGGCCCCATCTTGCTGCCGAGCGAGCCTTTGATCATGACTGCATCCCCCGGCGCAAGGTCGGTTGTCAGCGCATCACGCAAGCCGTCGGAGTTTTCCGCATAGGCACCACGCATCTCCATGGGGGTAACCCGCCACAAAGCTCTCATCAACGGCCCGCAGGCATAGAGCTTGTCGATTCCAAGAGCGGTCAGATCCTGCACCAGAGCGCCGTGCATGGCAGCAGCCTCATCCCCTAACTCAAGCATGTCGCCGAGCACGGCGATCCGTCGTCCGCGAGCCCCGACCGGCAAGCGTGACAGCACGCCGAGCCCGGCTTTGACCGAGGTGGGGTTTGCATTGTAGCTCTCATCCAGCAACGTAATTGGATCACCAGGCGTATCAATGGTGTGCCTTCGTCCACGACCGTCCGGTTGTTCCATGTTGGCGAGCGCGATGCCCACCTTTGCCAGGTCAAGCTCAAGGCTTGCACAGACCGCAAGAACACCCAGGGAATTGATCACCAGATGCTCACCCGGAGCACCAACCTTGTAGGTGAGTTGGTGGCCAAGGATTTTGGCATCAACACTGGAGCAATCCGCCAGAAGCGCCACCTGCATCAGCTCAGCATCGTTGCCGGCCCGGTGGCCAAACGTCAGCACCTGTCCCGCGCCGGCAGCAAGGGCCCGTTCTTTCAGAAAGGGTGTGTGGCCGATATCACCGTGAACGACTGCGGTACCACCGGGAGCCAAACCATCGAAAATCTCCGCCTTGGCCGCTGCGATGGCATCCAAGCTTCCCAGATTCTCAAGATGCACCGGCGCAACCGTCGTGATCATTGCGACATGCGGTTGCACAAGTCTGGAAAGCGGCGTGATCTCATTGGCATTGTTCATGCCGATCTCAAAGACGCCGAACGCCGCATCGCGTGGCATCCGGCACAATGTCAGGGGCACGCCCCAATGGTTGTTGAAGCTTTTCACCGGCGCATGGGTTTTCCCAAACTTGGAAAGGACGAGCCGGAACGTCTCCTTTGTGGAGGTCTTACCGACCGAACCGGTGATGGCAAGCATGCGCCCGCTCGCCCGGGCCCGCGCCGCGCGCGCCAGATCGTACAACCCTTCATAACTGTCGGAGACAACAATCAGTCCGCCTTTCGGTACAGACAGTCCGTCAGCCTGATCGGTTGAAACCAACGCTGCAGCAGCGCCTGCCTCCAGCGCCGCATCGACGAACGCATGCCCATCAAACCGGTCGCCCTTGATCGCGATGAACAGGTCACCGGGTTCAACGGTGCGGCTATCAATGGAAATTCCAGACACGTCACCGGGAGACTCGCGTGGCGCTCCATTTGTTGCAGCGACAAGTTCATCCACGGTCCAGAGAGCGTCGGCCATCGATCAAGCACCCTCGTTGAGCAGCGTCTCGATCACCTCATGATCGGAGAAGGGATGCTTAACGCCATGTATTTCCTGACCCGTTTCATGGCCCTTGCCGGCAACAAGCAGAATGTCGCCTTTCTCCAACATGGCGATACCGGCAGCGATGGCATGGTGCCGGTCGCCGATCTCCAGTGCGTCGCCAGCACCTCCCATCACCGCTTGCCGGATCACGACCGGGTCCGCGGTGCGTGGATTGTCATCCGTCACGATGACGGCATCGGCATAGCGCGCAGCCGCTTCACCCATCAGGGGGCGTTTGCCTTTGTCACGGTCGCCTCCGGCGCCCAAAGCAATCACGACCTTTCCATCGGCAAACGGACGCAGGGCTTTGAGAGCCTCTTCCACAGCGCCCGGTTTGTGGGCGTAGTCGACGAACACTTTGCCACCGCGCCCGGACGTACCGACATATTCCAGACGCCCTCGTGCCCCCTTGAGCCGAGGCAAGACATCGAAAACCTTGTCCGCATCACAACCTGATTGGATCGCAAGACCTGCAGCCACAAGAGCATTTGCAACCTGAAACAGACCAGGCAGAGGAAGCTCCACCGTGCGGGCTTCCCCCTGATATGTGAAGCCGACGGTCTGGGAATAGCCGGACGGTTTCACCGTCTCGACGGCAATATCTCCTTGCCCCATCCCCGCAAGCAACAGGCGATGCCCGCGAGCGCGTGCCAACTCGGCCATGCGCTCACCATAAGACCCATCGATCCACACCACGGCACCGGCACCTTCCGGCAACAACGGGTCGAACAGGCGGGCCTTGGCCTGAAAATAATCTTCCATGGTCGGATGGTAGTCGAGATGATCGCGCCCGAGATTGGTGAACGCCGCAGCGGTCAACTGCACCCCGTCCAGGCGACGCTGTTCCAGCCCATGAGAGGAAGCCTCCATGGCCATGTGAGTCACACCATCGTCGGCAAGCGCCGTCAGAGCCTGATGCAAGGAAACCGAGTCCGGTGTGGTCAGCGCACCGGCTTGCGCACCGTCATCGCGGGTGATGCCAAGCGTACCCATCGACGCCGATGGGTATCCCAAATGCTGGAAAATCTGACGGGTGAAGGCCGCAACGGATGTTTTGCCTGACGTGCCTGTCACCGCCACCATCACCTCCGGCTGTGGCGCAAAAAACCGCGCCGCCATCAGCGCGAAGGATCGACGGGCGTCGGGTGCGCGCAACTCGGCCACGCCTTCCGGCACGGTGGTTTCCGGTGCGTCGCCAAGAAGGATCGCGTGAGCACCGTCGACAACGGCCTGGTCGATATAGTCTTTGCCATGACGACCGGCCCCGCCAACAGCGGCGAAAACGAAGCCGGGTTGCACTTTCCGGCTGTCGAGGGCGAGTCCCTTCACCTGCATG